>JANPCZ010000102.1:0-122288 GCA_031431215.1 Myxococcales bacterium | reverse complement strand
GCCGTGAAGATGCGGCCGCCGGCCAGCGGTGACCAGACCATCGGCCGCAGGCCCAAATCCTGGCACTGGTCGAGCGTGCCGTCGTGCAGCACGCCGCGCTGCAAGGGCGACAGTTCAACTTGGTGGGTGGCCAATTCAAAGCGCCGGTGCAGCGGCGCCAGTTGGTGCGGCGCGAAGTTGCTGACACCGAAGGCCCGCACCTTGCCTTCACGGCGCAGCGCGGTGAAGACCTCGGCCAGTTCGTCGAAGTCTTGCAGCGCGTCGGGCCGGTGGATCAGCAGCAAGTCCAGGTGGTCGCTGCGCAGCGCCTGCAGCGACCGGTCGACCGACGCCCGCACATGCGCGGCGCTGGTGTCGTAGTGCTTCACCTGGGTTTGCGACTGTTCACCAGGGCGCGCCGGGCCGACCAGCTGGATGCCGCATTTGCTGACCAGTTGCAAACGGCTGCGCAGCGCCGGGCGCAGCGCCAGCGCCTCGCCGAACAACGCCTCGACTCTGTAGCCGCCGTAGATGTCGGCATGGTCGAAGCTGGTGACGCCGATGTCCAGGTTGGCCTCGATCCAGGCCAGGCGCTGCTGTGCTGTCCACTGCCACTCAGCCAGGCGCCAGGCGCCGGCAATGATCGGCGACAGCCCGGCAACGTTGTGCATCGCCGCCATCACGCTGCGGCGGGTTTGCTGGCCTTGGGCACACGCCCCATCAGAAAGAACTCGTCATTCGGCCGCATGCCGGTCAGGTTGGCCATGCGGTTGCTCAAGCCGAAAAACGCGGTGATGGCGGCAATGTCCCAGATGTCTTCATCGTCGAAGCCGTGCGCATGCAGCGCGGCAAAGTCGGCGTCGTCAATGGCCGCCGACTGCTGGCAGACCTTGAGCGCGAAATCGAGCATCGCGCGCTGGCGCGGCGTGATGTCGGCTTTGCGGTAATTGGTGGCCAGCTGGTCGGCAATCAGCGGCTGCTTTTCGTAGATGCGCAAGATCGCCCCATGCGCCACCACGCAGTACAGGCACTGGTTGGCGGCCGAGGTGGCAACGATGATCATTTCGCGCTCGCCCTTGCTCAGGCTGCCTGTGTCCTTGATCAGCAGCGCGTCGTGGTAGGCCATGAAGGCGCGCCACTCGGCCGGGCGGTGGGCCAGCGCCAGGAACACATTGGGCACGAAGCCGGCCTTCTCCTGCACCGCCAGCATGCGTTCACGCAGGTCGTCGGGCAGGTTCTTGAGCTCGGGCACGGGATAACGGCTGATGGCAGCGGACATCGGTGTTCTCCTTCAGGTTCGGAATTGCATGGCGTGCAGGCGCGCATACAGCCCGCCGGCGGCCAGCAGCTTGGCGTGGGGCCCTTGTTCGACCACCCGGCCGCCGTCCAGCACCACGATGCGGTCGGCATGCTCGATGGTGGACAGGCGGTGGGCAATGATCAGCGTGGTGCGGCCGCGCATCAGCGCGTCCAGCGCGGTCTGCACCGCGCGTTCACTTTCACTGTCCAGCGCCGAGGTGGCTTCGTCGAGGATCAGGATCGGCGCGTCTTTGTACAGCGCGCGGGCAATCGCCAGGCGCTGGCGCTGGCCACCCGACAGCTGGCTGCCGTTGTGGCCGATGACGGTGGCCGCGCCCTGTGGCAGGCTGTCGACAAAGTCCAGCAAGTTGGCGCCGGCCAGCGCGGCGCGCACGCGCGCCGGGTTGGTGCTGTCGGCATGGGCTGGGTCCACATCCCCCAGCGCCACATTGGCCGCGATGCTGTCGTTGAACATCACCACGTCCTGGCTGACCAGCGCAAACTGCCGGCGCAGCGCGTCGACATGCCAATCGGCCAGGGCCACGCCGTCAAGTGTGATCTGGCCCGAGGTGGGCGCCACAAAACGTGGCAGCAGGTTGATCAGCGACGATTTGCCGGCGCCCGACGGGCCCACCAGCGCCACCGTTTCACCGGCGGCCACGGCCAGCGTCAGGCCATTGAGCGCTGGTGCCTGGTCGTCGGCGTAGCGCAGCACCACGTCGGTCAATTGCAGGCGGCCCTGGGCGCGCTGGGGCGGGGCATCGGCCGCAGCGCTGTGGTGGCTGCCACCCACTTCGGCCGGGCTGCTGTCCAGCAGCGCCAGGCCACGCTCGATGGCGGCCAGGCCACGGGTGATCGGCGCCATCACGTCAGACAAATGCTTGACCGGCGCCACCAGCATCAGCATGGCGGTGATGAAGGCGACGAAGCCGCCCACCGTGCTGCCGGTGGCGCTGCTCTGCCACAGCGCCACCACGATCACCGCCGACAGCGCCATGGCGGTGAACAGCTGGGTCAGCGGGGTCATCACGCCGCTGGACGCAGCGGCTTTCAGCAGCACCCGGCGCAGCGTCAGCGCATGGCGCTCGAAGCGTTGGGCCTGGGCGGGCGCTGCGCCATGCAGGCGCACGATGCGCCAGGCCAGCACGTTTTCTTCAACCACATAGGCCAGGCTGTCGGTGGCGTCCTGGCCCTCCAGCGCCAGGCGGCGCAGCCGGTTGCTGACCGTGCGCATCAGCAGCGCCACCGCCGGGAACAGCACGCCGACAAACAGCGTCAGCTTCCAGTTCAGCCACAGCAGATAGCCCAGCAGCGCCAGCAGGGTGAGCGAGTCTTTCAGCAGGATCAGCACCGAATTGACCAGCTGCAGCGCGCCGCTTTGCACCTCATAGACCAGGGTGTTGGTCAGGCTGCTGGCCGAGTGCCGCGCAAACAGCGCCGGCTGGGCGGTGAGCAGGCGTTGGAACAGCGCCTCGCGCAGGTCTTGCACACCCCGGTGGGCGGCCCAGGCCAGCGCGTATTGCGCGATGAAGCCGGCCACGCCACGCAGCGCAAACACGCCGATGATGGCCACCGGCACCAGCCACAGCGGCAGCGCGCCGGCCGAGAAACCCTGGTCAAGCAGCGGCTTGAACATCGCCGGGATCAGCGGCTCGGTGAGTGCGCCCACCAGCGACGCCGCAAACGCCACCGCCACCGCCAGCCGGCTGTGGCGGAAGTAGGGCGTGATGCGGGTTAGGCGTTGCAGCAGGCTGGGCATGGGCGGCGCGGGGCGCCAGAGGGCCGGATGGGTGGCGGATTATCCGGTGCACGCTGCGCAGGCCCGGGCTGAGGGGGTGTGCGGGGGGGGGCGCGCGGCTTGCTGACAACACTGTATATAAGTACAGTCACGCTGTGAACCTGTCGCTGCCCCTGTTCGACTTTGCCGATGCCCTTCAGGCCGATGCGCCTGAAGCGCCTGGCCCGGCCCTGCACGACCCGCAGGTGCCGGCTCCGGTCAGCGCTGGCGCGGCGCCACCAGCAGCGCTGGCTGACCCGAACCAGCCGCCCGGCATGGCTGCCGCACTGCACCCGGCGGTGTGGCGCGCCAGCCAGCTGGGTGGCGGCGCCATCAGCACCCGGCCCAGCGGCTTTGCCGCGCTGGACGCCCAGCTGCCCGGCGGCGGTTGGCCGCATGGCGTGCTCACCGAGCTGCTGCTGGCGCAGCCGGGCATTGGTGAGCTGCGGCTGCTGGCGCCGGCCTTGATGCCGCTTGGCAGCGGTGTGGCCACCGCCGGCACCACCACCACCGGCCGAGGCCAGCAAAATCTCTGGCGGCGGCTTGAACCGCAAGGCGGCGTTCGCCACCCGCAGCACGTTCTCGCGTCGTTCGGTCACGATGCGCACGTTGGCGGTCATGCCCGGCCGCAGCTTTTCATCGATGTTATCGACGCGCAGGATGGCGTCGTAGGTCACGACGTTCTGGGCGACATTGGGATTCGATCGGATCTGGAAGATGGTCGCAACAAACTCGCGGCCCGGGTGCGCGTCCACACTGAAACGCGCCTCAAGCCCTTCCTTCAGCTTGCCCACGTCGGCCTCGTCGATCGCCGTGCGGACCTCCATCTTGGACAGGTCCTGCGCGATGGTGAAGATGGTCGGTGCCGACAGCGAGGCCGCCACGGTTTGCCCCACATCCACCGCCCGCTGCAGCACGATGCCGTCGATGGGCGAACGAATGATGGTGCGATCAAGGTCGATCTGGATCATGCCCACCGACGCGCGCGCCTGAGACACCTGCGCGTCGGCCGCTTGCTGCTCGACCTCGGCCAGTTCCAGCTTCGAGCGCAGCTGATCCAGCTCGGCCGCGCCCACCACCTGCTTGTCGCTCAACGCCTTGGCTCGGTCCCAGTCGACCTTGGCCTGCCGGTGATTGACTCGCGCCCGCGCCAGCGACGCCTCCGCGTTCCTGAGCTGCGCGCGCGACTGCTGCAGGCTTGCCTTGATACGGGTGGGTTCGATCTGCGCGATAATCTGGCCGGCCTTGACCCGGCTGTTGAAGTCAGCGCCCAGGCTCTGGATGATGCCGGATACCTGGGTGCCAACCTGGACCATGATGACGGCGTTGAGCTGCCCGGTCGCGGTCACGGTCTGCTCGACCGATCCCTTGTCGACCTTCACCGTCTTGAAAGTGATGGGTAGGTCGGAAGCCGATTTGCGCAACGCAAAGTAGCCAATACCGCCGCCCACCACGCCAAGCCCCACCACCCATCTCAGGAAGGTGCCCAGCTTTTTTCGACCGCTACTCATTTGTGGATGGCTCCTTGGCGCGTGGACCTGACGAAGGGGGCGAAGATTAAATCAAACCCCGCCGGTTGTTGGACTTTGTCGCTACAGCCGCGTGATCGATCGCGGGATCGATCACAGGTGTCCGCCCCAAAACTCCCCGCGTCGGGGCAAAAGGCGACGGTGCTCCACGGGCTCATCTTGTGTTTCTGGTCACTTAGACCTTTACAAGTCCTCCACATTCGTGGCATCTGGTTTGCCTCGCAGTTCCCTAGGATTTGCTGAGCGGGGCGACTTTTTGGTTGGGGCCGAACTTACTCGCCACTTGAGCCCGAACCTAGCCGTTGGGAATACAGCCGACCGGGACCAGTCACCTCTCTCGCGTGCCGACCGATTGATTTCACGCCGATTCGAAGGAGGAGCCGATGACGATACTCAAGCTTCTGGCTGACGCCTTTCACGAAGGAGGATGGGGCATGTGGCCGATCCTTCTGCTCTTGATGTTGACCATCTCCATAGTCGTCGAGCGCTCGGTGTTCCTGCGCAAGGCGGTCATCGATAAAGAGAAGCTGGTGGGCCTGCTGCGCTCGCAGATCTCGGCCGGAAACATCCAGGGGGCCATCAAGGTCTGCTCGGGCAACTCGACCCCGCTGACCCGCATCATCCAGTCGGGCCTGATGCGCGCCAACCGTAGCAACGACGAAATCACCGCCGCCATGGACGAGGCCGGCCTGCGCGAACTGCCGACCATCGAGAAGCGAACCGGCTACCTCGCGATGCTGGGCAACCTGGCCACCCTGGCCGGTCTGCTTGGCACGATCACGGGCCTCATCAAGTCGTTCGCCGGTGTCGCCGGCGTCGACCCGTCGCAGAAGGCGACGCTGCTTTCGAAAGGCATCTCGGAAGCCATGAACTGTACGGCCTTCGGACTCGGTACCGGCATCCTCGGTCTTGCGGCGTTCGCGTGGTTGAACGGCAAGACCCAGGTGATCCTGGACGACGTGTCTGAGGTCAAGAAGAACGTGTCCAACTTGCTCATGACCGCCAAGGCCGCCATCCGCAGCTAGAGGCTGCGGCAAATTCGCGAATTTTCATCACCGGAAGATAGAGAAGAGGAGAACAAATCATGAACTCAATCACCGAGTCATTCCGAGATGGCGGCTGGGGCATGTGGCCAATATTGGCGCTGCTCGCGATCACTGTGACCATCACCGTCGATCGCTTCCTCTACCTTTCGAAGTCGAAGGTGGATGTCGAGAAGCTGATGTCGCTCCTGAAGTCGCAGATCGTAGCCAGCAACGTGCGCGGCGCGCTGTCGACCTGCGAGGGATCGCCGTCGCCGCTCACGCGCATCATCGCGGCCGGCTTGCGCAAGGCTGGTGGCAGCGAGCACGACGTGCAGCAAGCGATGGACGAAGAAGCCCTGCGCGAGTTGCCCAAGATCGAGAAGCGCACGGGCTACCTGGCGATGCTAGGTAACCTGGCGACCCTGGCCGGTCTGCTCGGCACCATCACGGGCCTCATCAAGTCGTTCGCCGGTGTCGCCGGCGTCGATCCGTCCATGAAGGCCACCATGCTTTCGAAGGGCATCTCCGAGGCGATGAACTGCACAGCATTCGGGCTCGGCACCGGCATCCTTGGTCTGGCCATGTACGCCGTGCTGAACGGCCAGACCCAGGGCATCCTCGACAGCATCAACCGCGGTTCGGTCGAGACGCTGAATCTAGTTGTCGCCGGGGGCCAGGGCGGCGCCGGGCACGGACACCAGGGCTAGCGGGCGGCCGCGGAGCACGCCATGAGCGTATCTGTAGATACCGGGGGCAAAGGTGGCAAGAAGCCGCTAAACGCGGACCTCAACCTGGTCCCGTACATCGACCTTCTGACCTGCATGGTCGCCTTCCTGCTCATCACCGCAGTCTGGACGCAGCTGGCCCGCCTGCAAGCGCAGCAAAAGGGTCAGGGCCAGGCCGGCGAGGAGACGCCACCTGAGAAGCAGGTCAAGATCGTCGTCGTGGTCACCCTCGATGGCTTCAACCTGGTCATCGATCAGGATCAGCAACCGCTGCCCAAGAAGGGTGAGGCCTACGACTTCGAGAAACTCGCCGCCGAGTTAAAGAAGGTCAAAGAGGCGCACCCCGACAAGAACGACCTGCAGGTTGCCTCGGAGGACCAGATCAAGTTCGACACGCTGATCCAGACCATGGACACCGCGCTGTCAGCCAGGTTCCCCGACATATCGCTGATAGACACCGGCGCGGCCGGCATCTGAGGAGTTAGCCAAAATGCCCATCCACGCGCCGCATTCGCATATGTTCGACTCGGTCACGCTGGAGACGGCGAAGGCCAAGCTGACCCACTCTGGCCGCAAGAGCGTCTACGAGGCGCTCAACCTGGTCGCGTACATCGACATGATGACGATGTTGGTCATCTTCCTCCTGATGTCGTTCTCTGCCACGGGCGAGCTCCTGTTCGTACAGAAGAACATCATTCTTCCGGACGCGCAGAACTGGTCCATGCTTGAGCGCGCGCCGGTCATCGGTATTGCCAAGGATGTGGTGATCCTCGACGGCCGTCAGGTGGCCACCACCGACGAGCTGACCAAGGACTCCGCCGGCGGCGACATGAAGATCGCCGAGCTGCACGATCAGCTCGTCACCCTCAAGAACAACTACAAGCTCCTGCACCCGAGCGAGGAGTTCAACGGCATTGCGATCGTACAAGCCGACAAGCAGGTCGAGTTCAAGGTGCTCAAGAAGGTCATGTACTCAGCCTCGGTGGCCGGTTACCACAACGTCAACTTCGCCGTCGCCCTGAAAAACAAGGCTGGCGGCGCGGCCGAGTAGCGGGCGTCCGGCCCCGCGCAACGCGAAGCCTCGCCCGACCGGCGAGGCTTTCGTCTATAGGGAGATGAGGAAACATGGGCATCAAGACCTGGGGACTCGTCGGAATATTGGCCCTTGCGACGGTGGGCACGGTTGGCTGTTCAGGTGATCCAAACGATCCACGCACCTGGGCCAAGAAGCTCAAGAACCTGCGCGAGCAAAAAGAGGCGCTCAACCGCCTCGCCAACATGGATCCCGAGAAGGCGAAGGCGGCACTGCCCGAGCTCATGGAGCTGTACAAGGAGACCCACAGCCCCGAGCATCTTGAGGCGCTGACGCGCTACCGCGCCCCCGAGACCAAGCCTCTGCTCATCGAGGCCCTCGAATTCACCGACGACGATTTCGACAAGGCCGTCACGGCCGCGGGTGTGCTCGGCGACATGAAAGCCACCGACGCGGTCGATGCGCTCATTCGCGCCGCCGAGAAGCCGATGCCCATCAAGTCGCGCGCCAACAACGCGAGACTGGCGGCGATTCGCGCCCTGGTCAGGATCGGCGATACCAAGGCGCTGCCGACCTTGATCAAGATCGTGGCCACGTCCGCCGACGAGCAGGATTTCCTGCTCAACCAGAAGGCCGCCCTTGGCCTGGCCGAGTTCCGCGACCCGAGCACCGTTCCCGCGCTCATCAAGGGCCTGTTCATGACCGGCCGGGGCACCAACATCGCGCAGGAGTGCCGGCTCGCACTGGTGCGTATCGGCGACGCCGCGGTGGATCCGCTCATTGAACTTCTGAACGAGAAAAACGCCGAAATTCGCGACATGGCGAAGAAGCTCAAGTTCGACGAGGCGACCCCAGGCGTGGTTCCGCAGAAGGCCGCCTGGGTGCTGGGCGATCTGCGCGCCAAGAAGGCGGTGCCGGTCCTGCTCGATCATCTGAAGATGCCGGCCAAGGGGCCGGAACACAGCTGGATGCTGATTGCGCTCGGCCAGATCGGCACGCCGGCGGCGGTGGACGCACTGGTCGCCCTGGTGAAGGATCCCAAGGGCAACCCCGGACAGCGCGCCTCGGCGTCAGACGCGATCTATCTTTCTGGCGACAAGCGAGCCATCCCGACCCTGCTGGAGGTGGCCAAGTCCGGCTACGTGACCGGGCCGGACGGCAGCAAGGCTTCCGATCTGCGCGCCAACGCCGCGATCAACCTGGCGCGTATCGCCGGTCCCGAGCACTACGCCACCTTCAAGGCCCTGGTCGAGAAGGAGACTGCGGTGCAGGGCAAGTTCGGCGAGGCCCTCGACCGCCTGCAGGTGTCGAAGGAATGCGGCGCGGACATCAAGTGCTACGGCAAGAACCTGTCCGATCCGTCGTGGACGCGCGCCGAGAAGGCCGCCTTCGCCATCGGCTACTCGGGTAACGCCAAGGACGGTATCCCGTTGCTGCTGGCGGCGCTCAAGCCGATAGCTCAGCTGCCGCAGGAGCGCTACATGGTGCACCAGGCGATCCTCTACTCTCTGGGTCGCCTGGGCAGCAAGGCATGTAAGCAATGCGAGGACGCCTTGCTGAAGCAGATCGAGCGCGACGAAAAGGCGGTGCGCCTGCCTGGTGCGCGCGATCTGCTGGCGGAAACCCGTGTCACCCTGGCGATCATTCAGAACAAGAGCTGACCAGCGTTGATGACAGCCGCTGCCCCGGGTCTGCCGGCATTAGCCGGATGCGTGTTCGGCCACCACCGTGGTGTGAATGCCGCCGCGAACGTTGAAGTCTCCTTCCACACGAGCGCGCCGAGGTCTGACCGCCGCCACCAGATCGTCGAGAATCTTGTTGACCACCGCTTCGTGGAAAGCACCCTGGTTGCGATACGACCACAGGTAAAGCTTCCAGGACTTGAGTTCGATGCACAGGGCGCCCGGGACGTACTCAAGTCGGATGGTGGCGAAATCAGGCTGACCGGTCCGGGGGCACAGGCAGGTGAACTCGGGCGTCTCGAACCGTATGACGTAGTCGCGCTCGGGTTTGGGGTTGGCGAACGTCTCGATCGACAAAGAGGGGGTAGTACTCATGCAGCGTAGAACTCCTCGGCGGCACACACTGCCACGCTTGCTCGCCGCATGCCATCTTGCTGCGTTCGCCCTGGCCCCCGCTGTCGCAAGGGCGGGGCAGGTCAAGGGCTCGGTGACACTGCCAGCCGAGTTGAAGGTGGGACGCCGATACCCGGGCTACTGGCGGATCGAGAACGGCGTCGTGCCCGTGCAGGCGACTTCGGTTAAGGGGGACACGGTGGTGGTACTGACCGGCAACAACGGTGGTGCCCCCGCCGCCAAGACGGTGACGATCGAGATATCCGGCCTGCTCGCGACGCCGGCCACGGTTGTCGTGGGCGAAGGCTCGGTGGTCGAATTCAAGAACGGCGACAAGGTGCCGCATGATCTGTCGACCCCGGCCCAGGACGGCGTGATGTCGCTCGAACGGCTGGCGCCCGGCAACGTGCGCCGCCAGCGATTCATGACCGCGGGCGGCTACCAGGTCCGCTGCGCCGAGCACCCGCACATCGTCATTTCGCTGATCGTGGTCGGGTCACCGCATTTTGGCTTTGTCGACGAGAAGGGTGGCTTCAAGATCGGCGACGTGCCCGACGGCAAGGCCACGCTCAAGGTGTGGAGCCAGGGCCGCTGGGTCCACAGCCAGGATATCGAAGTCACGGCGAAAGGCGGCGACATGGCCATCAAGGTCGCAGGGTCCGGCGCCCGCGAAGCAGCCAAGGACGGCGAGTAGGGAGCCTGTATGTTCCTGTCCAAGATATTCTTCGTGCTGGTCGGATTGCTCGCCGGTGCGGCCACCATGGCAGCTCTGGTCGCGCCGCGTTCGGCCGATCGCCGCATCGTCGAGTTGGAGGGACAGCGCCTGGATCGCGCGCAATACGCAGCCGAGCAGATGCTCAAGACCGACGCTCATCGCTGGATCGACTACGCCGCCAAGTTGTCGCGAGACGCAGTATTCGCGGATGCGCTGGACTCGGCGAGCAAGGGAGCGGGCGAGCCGCGCGTCCTCGCCGACACGGTCAAGAGCCGCATCAGGGCGCTGGTCTCCGATCTGGTCGGCATTGGCCTTACCACCATCGGTGCTGTCGACGTCAAGGGCCGGGTGGTGACGCGGGTTGGAGAGCGTGAGGGCGAGTACGGAGATTCCATCATCGGCCACGAGGCGATAGGCGACGCCTTGCGCGGCTACTTGACCGACGACGTCTGGAACACCAACGGCAAGTTGCAGCGCATCGCCGCGGTTCCGGTGCTGTCGAAGGGACGCGACCGGATCGTCGGCGCCATCTATGTTGGTGCCGAAACCGGCAAGCGCCTGGCTGACCTCTGGAAGCGCAACCTGGGCGTCGATGTGGCGGTGATCGTGCGCGGCCAGGTCGCCAGTGCCAGCCTCACCGAGGCAACCCTGGGCGGGCTGCCCGACATGATCGAGCAGCACAAGCAGGAGATCGCCAGTTCCAAGCGGACGCGGCCGATGTCGTTCCAGGTCGGCTCGGAACGAATGCTGGCCGTCGCCGCGCCCTTTACCGGGCAGGCCGGCGAAGTGGGCGCTTACTACGTTCTGGTGGGTAAACAGTCGCCAGCGTCGGACCCGCTGGCGCTGCTGACGACGATGACCAAGGATGACCTCAAGTGGGGCAACTTCCCTTGGATCCCGCTAGGGGGCGGGCTCCTGGTGGTCATCGTGGTGGGGCTGTACCTGCAGCGACTTGAAGCCGAGAAGCCCCTGGGCCGACTTCGCGGCGAGGTGCAGCGGCTGTCGCGCGGTGAGATCCAGAAACTGCGCGACACCGAGTACACCGGCAAATTCGGCGGCATCGCGCGCGACGTGAACGCGGCGATGGAGCGCTTCACGCACACGCCGCCCGCCAAGTCGGAGACCGCCAAGAAGGATATTGGCGCCATCCTGGGCAACGAGGCCGAGGGGCCGTCGCTCGATCTGTCGTTGCCGCACTTCGCGTCGAGTTCGCTCGGGGCGCCATCGCCGTTCGGGCACCCTTCGGGCCCGTCCGCGGCGCCACCGCCCGCACCCCTGTTCCTGGGCCCAGGCGGAGCCGGCCGGCCTGGCCCAGCCTTCCCCGCAAGCGCCCTCGGCGCCACGCCGCAGCGAAATCTAGCGTCGCCACCGTTTGGTCAGGCCCAGGCCCAGCCGCCACCACCTCCCGGTGCGATGTCCGTACCATTGGGATCGCTCGGCAGCCTGTCTTCGCCACCGCCGCCACCCCGGATCTCGCCCGTACCTCCACCGCCGTCCCTGGGAGCGCCCTCCGCCGGACCGTCATCGAAGGCGTCGTTCGGCGGACCGGTAGCCACACTGTCACCCTACACGCCCCGCCCCGTCTCGCTTGGCGCCGGATCCTTAGGCTCTGACTTGACGCCGATCGAGCGCCCAAATGCCCCCGGTCCGGGGTTGCCGGCCGCTGCCGCCCCCGCCCACGATATCGAAGGCGATACGGCCGACCTGGGCGAGCCCACCCGCGCCGTCGACAGCGACGAGAACCACATGCGCGAGGTGTTCGCCGAGTATGTCGCGACCCGAGAGCGATGTGGCGAGCCAGTTGCCAACCTCACCCTGGAAAAATTCCGCGCCAAGCTCGAGGCCAACCGCGAGCAACTGGTGGCCAAGTACGCTTGCCGCTCGGCGCACTTCTCCGTCTACGTGAAGGACGGCAAGGCCGCGATCAAAGCCGCGCCGGTACGCTGAGCCGCGCGCGCCCTAGCGAACGCGGTTGCGGCCTTCGCTCTTGGCCATGTACAGCAAGCCGTGGGCGCGGCCGAGGATGTCGTTCAGCTTTTCGCCGGGTGTGTACTGCACGACGCCGCCGGAAATGGTCACGGTCTCACCCATCTGCACCGACATTTTCGCCACCGAGCGGCGAATGCGCTCCGAGGACAGGTAGGCGTTCTCCATGCCGGTGTTGGGTAGCACGACCAGGAACTCCTCGCCGCCCCATCGCGCCGCCAGGTCGGACTCGCGCAACCCGCCCGCGATGGTCCGCGCCACCTGTCGCAGCACTTGATCACCGGTGGCGTGGCCATGGTTGTCGTTGATGCGCTTGAAATGATCGATGTCGAACAGGGCGAACGACAGCGGCACCGCGTAGCGCTTCGACCGCAAGATCTCGCGGCGAATCGACTGCTCGGCGCCGCGGCGGTTCGCGAGGCCAGTCAACCGATCGGTGACCGCCAGACGCTCATAAGCCGCGGCCAGATCAACCTCGGCCGTGATGTCCGTACACACCACGATCTGGGCGGCAATGGGTTGGGTGATCCGCCGCGCCACCCAGCGCACGACGCTGCGACAGGGCCGCACGAGTTCGAACTCTTCGCACGCGATGGCACTGCTCTTGGGCAGGATGCGGCGCTGGCGCAGCAGATCGGGCGGATCGTCAACCAGCTTGAGCACGTACTCGACAAAAGCAGCCGGCGTCATCTCGGCCATGGCCTCGACCGACAGGCCGAAGATGGCCGCCATCGGGTGGCTCGCGACCACAATGCGATCGTGCTCGTCGATCAGCATGAACCCGCACTCGAGACCGTTGATCAGGGGCTGCAGAAACGGGAGAGCATCATGCCAGTGCAACGAAGGCACCGGAGCCGGCAACGACATCGGCGTTTACCCCTGCACGCTGACCAGCTCGGGAGCCAGGCAGGATAGCGCGTGCAGACTGCGGCGTTGCCAGTACATCGCGGGCGTCGCCAGGAAGGCGATGCGGTAGTGCTTCTCGGGCGGCTGCTCCTGGATCTGGCTTATCCAGGTGACCAGGCACTTGAGGCATGACGAATTCATGAACTCCAGACGGCGCACGTCCACACTGACCTCAGCAGCGCCGAGACTACCGGCGACGCGATGCACGTCGACCAGGAAGCGATCCAACTCGTCCTTGATGTTGAGGTCCGCGTTGCCGGTCAGTACGACCACCAAGTTGCGGCCTTCGACCTTCGAGTCGGCCGCGAAGTCGATGTCCTTGATCGGGTCGATGCCTGTGGTGGTCATGCCGCACCCGCCTTGGGAAAAAGCGCGCTGGACATGATGGCCACCGTGTTGCCCTTGACCTCAAGGCCCAGACTCATCTCACCCTCCGCGCAGATACGAGCCAGGCCCAACCCAGACTCGTCCCGGTTCTTCATGTTCCGCCGCATCAGCGACTGATACAGCTCGAACGCGTCGGTGGTGGCATTGAGCTCGTCGATGCGGTCGCGCAGCCGATCGATGTGCGCACCCGTGGTGTCGTTGATGAGACACAGACTCAGGCGGTGGCCTTCAGTGACTTGCTCGAGAGAAACCCGCAGGAGCGTCTTCTGACCCAGCGAGTATTTCGCGGCGTTCTCGAGTAATTCGTGAGCGGTCATCGACACCCGAAACACCGACTCCGCGTCCCCGACCAGGCGCTCGAAGGTCTCCTCGACGAACCGCCGCACCAGAGAGATGAACCGGGGATTCGGGTCGATGGACAGATCGAAGCTGAAACCTGGTTGTGGCATCCGGTTCGCCTTCTGGTCGTGCATCGGTGGGAAACGCTTCGCCATTGAGCCCACCCAAGGACCACCGGCGGAACCCAATACCCACATCTGACCCCACAGCCCACAGCGCCCGCCCGCCTGGTCCACGTCCCGGTCGGGCCATTTTTTGTCAGGTCAATGACGAGGAGGGCTGACATTCTTCAGTAGGTCCTTCGGCCATCGGCCAGAACGCCGGTCCACTTGTACCATCCTTGCGCCATCTTGCGCAGTAGAACCAGCCGCGAGAGCTGTGGCACACTGGCTGCACAAAGCCGCTGCGGAAGGTCGAGGGGAACGTACTAGCCAATGGTGATGCAACGCCGCACCGGTTCAGGTTTCACGCTGGTCGAGTTGATGATCGTTGTTGCCATCATTGGCATTCTCGCTGCAGTCGCCATCCCGGCCTTCTCGCGCTACGTGAAGAAGTCGCGTACGGCCGAGGCCACCCAGCACCTCAACAAGATCTGGGCCGGAGCGATGACCTACTATCACACCGACTTTTTCGCCTTCGGTGGCCCGACCGGAAACCTGCCAGTCAACCACCAGTTCCCTGGCCCCCTCGGCCCGCGCTCCGATGTGCTTGAGTGCGGTTGCATCACTGGCGGGCGCTGCCCCGGCAATTCGACCGCCTGGAACTCGCCGGTTTGGATGGCGCTGAACTTCGGGATACCCGACCCGCACAACTACATGCCCGGCTACAGCGCCAGCGGCGTCATGACCGCGTCGCAGTACACCGCCGCTGCGGTCGGTGATCTCGATTGCGACGGAGTTCTGTCGTCGTTCGTTCGCAATGCCGCGATCGATCTTCTCAGCGGCGACGTCACCGGCAGCGTGCACCCCACCGTCACGAACGAGCTGGAATAGCGCGGAGCGCTGCTACTTGATGTCGTAGCGGACCGGCTCTTCGGTCGGTCGACATCGGGGGCCGGGCGCACGTATAAGGGGGCCAATGATGGCCAGACGAAAGTTCATTGGGTCGACCCTGGTTGCGGGTGCCGTGGCAGGCGCGGTAACCGAACCCGCTCGCGGGCAAGCTGGGAAGACCCGGGGCAAGAGCAACGCCGAGTACTACGAGCTGCGCACCATCCACCTGCGCATCGGCGCCCAGGGCAAGCTGGTGAACGATTTTCTGTCCGAGGTGTATCTACCGGCGCTGAACCGGCTGGGCGTCAAGCCGGTGGGGGTGTTCAACCTGAAGTTCGGCCCCGACGTGCCGACGCTGTACATGCTGACGCCGTTCGAGTCGCTGGCGGCGTTCGAGAAGGTGCAGGAAAAGCTGCCCGGCGAGATCGACAAGGACAAGGACAAGCCGGCGGCGCAGGCGTACCTGGGCGCTCCCGGCGCGACGCCACCTTACGTGCGCATGGAAAGCCAGTTGCTACAGGCGTTCGACAGCATCCCGAAGCTGGAAATACCCGAGAAGAAGCCGCGCATCTTCGAGCTGCGCACCTACGAGAACCCGACCGAGGCCGGCCACGCCAAGAAGATGGCGATGTTCTTCCCCAAGCTCGGCGAGCTGGAGCTGTTCCGCCGCGTGGGCTTGCAGCCGGTGTTCTTCGGCCGGACGATCATTGGCCCGCGCCTGCCCAACTTCGTCTACATGCTGACCTTCCCGGATCTGGCAGCGCGCGAGAAGAACTGGGCCGCTTTCATCGGGGATCCCGAATGGCAGAAGCTGAAGGCCATGCCCGGTTACGGGGACAGCGACATCATGTCGAACATCACCGATCTCGTGCTGACGCCAGCCGGGTACTCGCAGATCTGAGTCGGTCGAAACTGCCCCGGAGGTCGTGATAACGTCCGGCCGCCATGAGAAACCTGCGCCTCGTCACCGTTGTTCTTCCTGCCCTGGCCGCGGTAGCGGCGCTGCCCGCCGCCTGCAACAAGACCAGGGAAGCGCCGCCGACCGAGCCACCGGCCGCGGTGGCACCAACGCCGCCACCCGCTCCCACGCCCACCGCGGCTCCTGCCGCTGCCCCGACTCCGGCGGCCGCCGACAGCGAGGTTCGTCAACCACGCGTCGAAGATCTAGCCGGCTACATCGCCGACATCAAAGGCACCGGACCGCTCAAGGCGCTCATCGACACCACAATGGGCGAGCTCAACTGCGAGCTATTCGACAAGAAGGCTCCGCTGACGGTGGCGAACTTCGTCGGGCTGGCGCGCGGGCTCAAGCCATTCCGCAACCCCAAGACCGGCGCTGTCGAGAAGCGGCCGTTCTACGACGGGCTCAGCTTCCATCGTGTCATCCCGGGCTTCATGATCCAGGGCGGCGACATGATGGGCGCAGGCGTAGGCGATCCCGGCTACAAGTTCGCCACCGAGGTCGACCCGTCGCTCAAGCACGAAGTCGGCACTCTGGCCATGGCCAACGCCGGCCCCAACACCAACGGCAGCCAGTTCTACATCACGGAAAGCGCCCCCACGCACCTCGACGGTGGCTACAACATCTTCGGGCGCTGCAAAGAGGTGGAACTTATCAAGCGCATCGCGCGCGTGCCCAAGGACCCGGCCAACGCCTCGAAGCCCGCGGCCGCGGTGCTCATGAAGCGTGTTGTGATCCACCGCTAGGAAATTTCCCTGCCTCGTGCGGCGGGATTCTCGCCGGGCGTTGTAGAACCGGCCGATGTCCCCACTGGGCCCTCTGGGGGCATTCGGGTCCTCCATCACCTGGGCGTTTGCATCAGCGCGCTACGCCCAGGCCTCGCGCAGCGTGGGCGGCCCGCGCATCAACCTGATGCGTGCGCTGGTGGCGGCGCCGACCTTTGTCGTCATCACGATCCTGGTGGACGGCGGTAACGCGCTCGCTGACGTCACCGCAGCGCGGGCGGCCTGGCTCCTGGCCTCGATCTTGTGCTCGTACGCGATGGCCGACAGCGTCTTCCTGGGCGCCGCGCGCAGGCTCGGCATCTCGACCGCGCTGTCCATCGGCACGGTGTACCCACTGTGGTCCGCGATCTACGGCGCCGTGGTCCGAGGCGAGCGCTTCGGGCCGACGCGCGTGCTCGGCGTGGCGCTGTGTCTCGGCGGCGTGATCGCACTCCTGCGCCTGGCGGGCCGCACCGGCCGTAGCGAGCGGCGCCGCAGCCTCGACACCACCGGCGTTCTGCTTGCGGTGGCGGCATCGCTCTTGTGGGCGGGCAACACCATCACCGTCAAGGCCGGGGCCGAGGGCATCCCGTTTTGGCGTGTGAACGCGGTGCGCTTCACCATGGCCCTGGTCCTGTTGACGCCACAGGTGCTGCTGCTGAGGCCGCCGCGCCCTGCCGTGCCCGTCGGGGCCCTGGCCGTGCCGACTCAGTCGTCCTTCTTGTCGACGTGGCGTCGCATGTTGCCGGCCATCTTCGTCGATGCGGGCCTGGGCTCGATCTGCTACGTCTACGGCCTGGCGCACACGGATCTGGCGGTGGCCGCCACGCTGTCGTCGCTGTCTCCATTGGTGTCGGTGCCGGTGGCGATCGCGATGGGCGAAGAGCGCTGGCACCCGGCACGCGCCGCCGCGGTCGCGGTGACCGTCGGAGGCGTGGTGACGCTGATCCTCGGGGCGTGAGCCTGCAGGTTGGTGCCCGAATCGAATCAAGGTCGCTGCGGGCCGCTGGTCCGATACAATGCCGCCATGGAACTTGCCGATCTGAACCAGGACGAGCGCGTGGCCCTCGTGGCCCTCATCAAGTCAGTGGCCCTCGCCGACCGCGCCGTATCGGACGAGGAACAGGACAGCCTGGCTGACGTCGTCGACGAACTTGGCGAGGACAGCTATCGAGCCGCGATGGACACCTCCGACGCCAAGTTCGCAAGCGAAGCCGACCTCAAGACATTCCTGCACACCATCACCCGGCAGGAGGCGCGCGAGATCATCTACGGTACCGTGTTCGATCTCGCGTTGTCGGATTCGGTCGCCAGCGACGAATCGCCGCTGCTCGACTGGGTGGCCAAGACCTGGAAGGTGGAGGCCACCTTCGAGGGTGTGCCTGATGGCGGTGCCGGCGGCGAAGACTGACGGCACCTTGCAGGCCCCGCGTATCCACACCAACGCGACGCCCCCTCGTGTCAGCTACTGTTGCCGCCCGCCGACACCCCGGCGATGGGGATCCTCATGTAGAACGTGGTGCCCCGCCCGATCTCACTATCGAAGGTCAGGGTTCCCTGGTGGCGATCGACGACGATGCTGCGAGCGATGGCCAGGCCCTGGCCGGTGCCCTTGCCCATTTCCTTCGTGGTGAAGAACGGATCGAACACCCGGTCGCGGCTGTCATCGGCAATCCCGCAACCGTTGTCGGCGACGCTCACCACGACATCGGCGCCGTCGCGGAAGGATCGGATGCGGATGCAGCCGCGTTCGCCGGTTTCGTCGACAACCTTTCCGATCGCGTGAGCTGCGTTCACGATCAGATTGAGCAGCACCTGGTTCAGGTCGCCCATGTGGCTCACCACCGGCGGCAGGTCGGCAAGATCGGTTTCCGTGTCGGCGATGTAGCGGTACTCGTTGCGGGTGATTTCCAGCATGTTGCGGATACCCTGGTTGATGTCGGCAGGCGCCTGGGCGCCGCGCTCCGGGTGAGCGAGCTGCCGCATCGCCTTGACGATGCTGGCCACTCGCGCGGTGCCGTCGAACGTGTGGGCGAACGCCCGGGGGACCTCCTCCTGCAGGTACAGCAGGTCAGCCGTGTCCTCGGCCCGCGCGATCTCTGCCCGGACCTCGGCGGCTTCGCCCGCGGGTAACGTGTCCGTTACCCGCTCCAGGGCCCGCGTGCACAAGCGCAACAGCGCCGCCTGCCGCCGGAAGGCGTCTTGCAGAAACGTCACGCTGTCCGAGATGAACTGCACCGGCGTGCCTATCTCGTGCGCGATGCCTGAAGCCATCTGTCCCACCGCCTCCAGTTTCTGGGCCAGGCGCAGACTAGCCTCCAGGGTCTGGCGCTCGGCACTCTCCTCCTGCAGTTTCTGATTCGCCACCACCAATTCCCTCGTGCGCTCTTGAACCGCGTCTTCCAGATTCGCCAGACGCACACGTACTTGCCGCCGCAACGCCCACTTTGCCGTCAGGGCATGCGCCAGCTGTCGAATCTCAACGCTGTCGAAGGGCTTGCGCAGGATCAAGAGGCCGTCGGTAGGCGACAGTCGCCTCATGATGTCGGACCAGCTGTGGTCCGAATACGCGCTGCAGATCACGACCTGCAGATCGGGATCCTCGCGCCACAAGTGACTGATGGTCTCGATGCCATCCCATCCCGGTGGCATGCGCACGTCGACGAAGGCCACCGCGTACGGCGCACCCTCGGCCATGCCCTGCTTGACCGCCGCCAGCGCTTCGGTGCCCTGGAACGCCGAGTCGATGCGAAAGCGCGCGAACGCGGGTCGCGCCGGCGCGTCGTCGAACAGCTCGGCCTCGAGGGCATCGGCCGTCGAAACTGCGGTTCCCGCAGGGTTCAGGATCTTGCGAACGTCCTCGTGGATGGCGCGGTTGTCATCGACAATCAGGATGCGATTCGGCGGCGGGGGCGCGACTTCCTGATGCGAATCGACCGGGCGGAGTGACCGCATCACCCCGATTTGGGAAACAGCTCCCATGTGGTTATCTCCCGACATCGGCGGAAGCGCTCACGCTCTTGAATCTCTCATCCCCCTTCAAGCGCCGTTACGCTTCGGCCGAGTCTTCGATCAAGGGCAACCCCGTGAGCACCTACCTGCCAGCGGTTGCCGTGGCCGACGGTACCAGGCGCAGCGGCGCGCTGCTGTCGCCCTTCCGGCTCAAGTCCACCCTCACGATCTTCATCGTCGTGCTGCTCGCGGCGGTGTCGGGTGTCACCATCGTGTTGCTGTCGCGCATCTTTGATCGCTTCGCCACCACGGTGCGCGACGATCTGGCCTGGAAGGCGGTCAGCGGTGCCCGCGAGATCGCCCAGGCGGCCGATCTCGGCATGGCCGTCGCGGACGAGAAGCTGATCCGCGAAGCCTTCCATGACTACGTCAACAACCCCGACGTCGCCGCCATCGTCGTCACCGATGCCAAAGGCGTCCGGCTTGCCGGGCACGGTGAAATACCGCGCGACACCGCCGCACTATTCGCTGGCCCAGAGGGCGGCCTGGCCGATCTGGGTGGCAACCTGGTTTCCTGGACCTCGTCCCGGATCGAGGGGAGCTCGGTGGGTCGCGTCGCGCTGGTGATCTCGGGCAAGCGCCTGGCCGAAGGCCGCGTGCTGCGGCAGCGGATGTTGCTGGTGCTGGCGGCAGCCACGGTCGCCGCGCTGTTCGGCAGCCTGTTCTTCGTCAACCTGTATCTTGGTCCGCTGGTGCGCCTGACCGAGGCCACGCTGCGTTCACTGCGAGATCTCACCAGCACGCTGGAACGACGGGTGTTCGACCGCACCGCCGAGTTGCAGCTGGCCAACGGCCGATTGCTCGAAAGCTTCGACAAGGTGTCGAGCATGCAAAGGCAGCTCATCGACACCTCCCGCCGCGCCGGCATGGCCGACGTCGCCACGACGGTGCTGCACAACGTGGGCAACGTGCTCACCAGTGTCAACGTGTCAGCCAACGTCGTCATGGACACGGTCCAGCAATCAAGGCTGGCCGGCCTCGGCAAGGCGGTGGAACTGCTCCGCGGCCACAGGGACGACCTTGCCAGCTTCCTCACCGATGATCCGAAAGGTAAGCGGTTGCCCGCCTACTTCGAGTCGCTGAGCGTGGCCGCCGGCGAGGAGCACCAGCAGATCCTGACCGAGCTGAAGGCGCTGCAAAAGAACATCGACCACATCAAGATCATCGTGAGCCGCCAGCAAAGCCAGGCCAAGAACGCGGTCGGAGTGATCGAGACGCTATCGGTGGCCGATCTGCTCGAGGAGGCCATCAAGTTCAACTGGGCCGCTTACGAAAGGCACCGCATCAAGGTGGTTCGCCAGTTCGAATCTCTGCCCGCTGTGGCGGTCGACCGCCACAAGATGTTCCAGATCCTCATGAACCTGATGTCCAACGCGCGTCACGCCCTCAAGGGCATCGACGGCGAGCGCCTGGTTACCATCCGCCTGACCGGCAAGCCGGACAGCCGCTTCGCCGTCGACGTCGAGGACAATGGCTGCGGGATAGCGCCCGAGACCATGGCCAGGATCTTCAACTACGGCTTTACCACCAAACAGGAGGGCCATGGCTTCGGCCTCCACGCCAGCGCCTGCGCCGCGACCGAGATGGGTGGCTTGCTCACGGCCCACAGCGACGGCAACGGCCAAGGCGCCCGCTTCACTCTCGAGCTGCCCTGCGACCCTCCCGAGGCGAAGGAAGATTCCGGCCAGATCGACGTTCCTGCGGTTGGTTAAGCTCGGGCCGCGGTATCCTCAAGCGGGCGGCGAAAGTGCCGATTTTCCTTCCGAATATCCTCCCGCCACCCTCATGACGAACTTCGGCGACACCACACGGACCAGCGAGATACCGGCGGTAGCCCGTCCCGGTATGGGCAGTGCCGGCGGCAGGCCGCTGCTGTCCAAGACCACCGGGGAACTGACCGCGCTCAGCAGCGGAGATCCGCAGCGGAAACTGCTGTCCAGCCTGCGCCTCAAGGTGCTGCTCACCGTGTTCGTGATCTTCCTTATCGTCGTTCTGTCGGGCTTCATCTTCTTCCTGGTTTCGGGGATCTTCTCCTGGTTGACACCGTCGATGCGCGCCGATCTGGAATGGAA
This sequence comes from Myxococcales bacterium, assembly GCA_031431215.1. Classification (GTDB taxonomy): domain Bacteria; phylum Myxococcota_A; class Polyangia; order Fen-1088; family Fen-1088; genus JANPCZ01. The sequence goes on along the minus strand of JANPCZ010000102.1, from coordinate 100,712 downwards.
GACCAAGCGCAGTGCCATCGAGCTGTCGCAGGCGGCCGAAGTCGGTATTGCGATCGACGATCCCCAGATGGTCGGCGCCGCTTTCGGCGATTTTCGGCGCGACCCTGACGTACTGGCCCTGGTCGCAACCAATGCGGCCGGCAAGGTCATCACGACCCACGGCAAGATGCCCGGACCTGTGACCGCTCTGTTCGCGGGTAAGCCTGGCGACATCCGCGCCGGCGCGGGCTACTTCGTAGCGTGGGCAACCACGGCCATCGAGGGCCGCGCAGTCGGTCGTGTCGCCGCCGTCATCTCGACCGCGCGGCTCGAGTCGGGCGAGAAACTCCGTCGCAACATCCTCGGCGTGGCGGGGATCGGCTGCGTCATCGCGATGGGTATCAGCCTGTTTTTCGTCAACTTCTACCTGGGCCCGCTCATCACACTGACCCACCAAAGCTTGCGAAGCTCGCGCGAGATGGAGATCGCCAAGCGCATCCAGACGTCGATACTGCCGCGCAATTTGTCGGTGGCGCCACTCGAGATCTCGGCTGCCATGCTGCCCGCCACCGAGGTCGGCGGCGACTACTACGACGTCATTCCCACCGACAAAGGCTGCTGGATCGGCATCGGTGACGTCGCCGGACACGGCGTGCGAGCCGGCCTCATCATGATGATGCTCCAGAGCATCGTCAGTGCGTTGGTACGCAAGAATCCCGGTTCAAAGCCGTCGGACATTCTGGAAGTGCTGAACCGCGTCCTGTACGAAAATATTCGCCACCGCCTCGGCAGCGACGAGCATGTGACGTTCTCGCTCTTGCACCTCCAACCCGACGGCCGCCTGACGTTCGCCGGCGCCCACGAGGACATGATCGTGTGCCGTGCCGCCACCGGTCGAGTCGAGCGGATCAGCACGCCCGGCCCGTGGGTCGGCGCCGTGCGCTCGGTCAAAGCCAGCGCCGCCGACCGCACCGCGCGCCTGGACGACGGCGACTTGCTGGTTCTGCACACCGACGGTGTCACCGAGGCCCGCAACGCCACCGGCGAGGAATACGGCATCGACCGACTGGTCGCCGAAGTCGAGAAACATCAGTCGCAGCCGGTGGCACTGTTGCGGCAGCGCCTGGTGGAATCGGTGACTGAATGGATGGCCACCCAACACGACGACGTGACGCTCTTGGTGCTGCGCTACCGGCCCACCAGCGGCGCGTAGCCAGATACCTAGCTAGAGCCGCCTGGTTGCCACGAGGCTGCGCGGCCGGTGTCGAATGAACATCCACCGGCCGTAGGCCAAGGAGGTTCCGATGCCATTCGAGAGACTGCTGTCGCCTGCCCGCGAGGGCGGCCCTACCTCGCGCCGTGTCGGCCTGGCGCTGGCGTTCCTGATCCACGCCGCGCTCATCGGGGTGGCGATCGTGAGTTCGGTTTGGCAGGTGGACGAGGTCCTACCGCCGACGGTCACCCTCAGATTCATACCGGTGTTCCCGACGCCAGCGCCACCTGACTCGCCAGCCGGGTCACAAGCGACGACACGCCCGGACGCTGCCAAGCCCGTCAGGAGAAAGCCGATCGCCGCGACCGATGTGGTGGCACCTGCACCCGAACCGGCCACGGAAGCACCGGCCACCTCGGTTTCCAACGTGCAAACGGACGATCCGCAAGGGGCCGGCATCGCCGTCGACAAAGGGAGCGGCACGGGAATCGACATCGACGGCAAAGGCGTCGGCGACCGCCCCTGCGTCGGCGACGCGTGCAAGCCGGGCACGGAATCGCTGCCGCCGGTCGAGCACATCCTGCCACCTGCGATCGGGGCCAAGACCTGCGCCTACTGCCCGCCACCCAGTCTGCCGCTGCACCTGCGCAACGCCGGCCAGCGACGGTCAGTCATGGTCAAGATCTGCGTGGCCGCCGACGGCTCGGTGTCGAAAGTGAAGATCCTCCAGGGCATCGAGCCAGCGGCGGACATCGCCATCGCGGGCGCGATTCAGCACTGGCACTACGATCCGCCGACCATCGATGGCCACGTGGTTCCGTTCTGCTACGCGACCCGCTTCACGTTCGTGGCCGAATAGCCGCGACCGCGACGCGATCACTATTCCAGCAGCAACCGATCCTCGCTCCTGTCCTCGCCTGGCGACGGAGCAACTTCGGTCGGCGCCGTGCCCGCCACGAACACCTCATCGATACCGCGACCACCCGGCGGGGCCAGCAGCCCGGTTGCAGGATCGATGCGCATGATGGTCACGCCGGGCGGCTGCGGGAAGTCCTTGGCCGGCCGATCCGTCAGCGCCTTGGCCATGAAATCGATCCAGATCGGCAGAGCAGCCTTGGCGCCGGCCTCGCCTCGTCCGAGTTTCTTGTTGTCATCGAATCCGACCCACACCGCGGCCAGCAGGTCAGGAGTGAAACCGACGAACCACGCGTCCTTGTACCCGCTCGACGTCCCGGTCTTGCCCGCGATGGGCCGCTTCAGCCGCGCGCCGGCGGCCTTGGCGGTTCCGTCCTCGACCACGCTGCGCATGAGCGACAACACGACGTACGCGGTCTCCGGACGGATCGATGCCTCCGTGGTAGGCGTCGCCGCGGCCGGCTCGCCGATGTCCAGGATGAGCCGCGGCTCACCTCGCCGGCCTGCCGCTGCGAAGGTTGCGTAGGCGTTGGCAAGCTCCAGCGGCGTGACAGTACCCGCACCCAGTGCCATCGCCAGGCCCAGATCGTCGGGCATGGGCGAATACAACCCGGCACGCCCCGCCATCTCGCGCACCATCGGCAATCCGACGTCGGCGCAGAGCTTGATCGCCACCGTGTTGATCGAATCCGCCAGCGCGGTTCGCAGGCGCACGGGACCGCGGAACTGCTCCTTCTCGTAATTCTGCGGCTTCCACAGGTCGTACACCTCGGGCGCATCGTTCACGATGCTCGCTGCGGTGTACTTTTTCGAATCTATGGCGGCTGCGTACACGAACGGCTTGAACGCCGAGCCCGCCTGCCGCTCGGCGCGCCGGGCGCGATCGAACCCACCGGGATGAAAGTCATAACCGCCGACCAGCGCCAGCACCTCGCGCGTCTGCGGGTCCATCACCACCATCGCCGCCTGCGGTCCCAGTTCCAGCGCCAACGGTGGCTGCTTCGAGCTCGGCCGATCCTCGCGCTGCGCCCGGTCCGGCGCCGCGCGCACACGCACGAGATCGCCCGGCTTGAAGCGATCCAGCAGGGGTGTCGGCCCGGCCGTGTAGCGCGATTCCTCGATCAGATCCACGACACCGACGGCGCTACCCACGTCCACGTAGAGTCGCCCCTGGCGCGGATCGGTCGCGTTCTTTTCGATGCGCTCGACGATGCCCTCCACAATGGCGGAGTCCGATAGACCCATCTTGTGGGTGGCATGCAGTTCGGCCCGGTGCTTGTCGAGCGCCTTGCCCGACAGCCGCTGCGACGGCCCGCGGAAGCCCTGCCGTACGTCCAGACTCTCGAGCCCGCGCTCGAGCGACTCGCGCGCCAGGCCCTGCAGGTACATGTCGATGGTGGTCTTGACCGTCAGGCCCAGCGTGTCCAGCTTGGCCGCGCCCCAGGTCTCAAGCAGGCGCCCGTGCACGGAGCCAACGACCTCGGGCGCCAGGTTCGCCCGTGGCGGCGGCTCGCGCGCCAGCACGATGGGCGCGTCGCACAAGGTCTCCGCCTGCGCGCGATCCAGCATCTGCTGCTCGACCATGCGACGGAGCACGTAACACTGCCGGTTCTTGGCCGCGGTCGGGTGTCGTCGCGGGTCCAGCTTGGACGGGATCTGCGGCACCCCTGCCAACACCGCCGCCTCCGCCAGGTTGATGTCGGTCACCGACTTGCCGAAGTAGTACTTGGCGCCCTCCTCGCAGCCATAGTGGCCAGCACCGTAGTTGTTGTGGTTGAGATAGATTTCGAGGATCTCCTGCTTCGATAGCCGCTGCGAAAGCTGGCGCGCCAGAATGATTTCCTGGATCTTGCGCCGCAGGGCTTTCTCGGGCGACAGCACCAACTGTTTGACCACCTGCTGCGTGATGGTCGATCCCCCGGGCGTGGTGCCGCCCGACAACCAGCCCGGCACGAAGCGCACGATCGCTCGCAGGATGCCCCGGTAGTCGACGCCCTGGTGGCGAAAGAACTCGGGATCCTCGGCGGCGACCACGGCATCGATCAGATGCTTGGGAATCTTGCTGATCGAAACCATGGTGCGCCGTTCCTTGCCGATCTCCCCGACCACGACGCCATGGCGATCCAGGACCCGTGTGATCTGAGGGGGCCGGTAGTCGGCCAGCTTGCCGATGCTGGGCAGGTTCGGATCGTTGCTGTAGTAAAAAAACAGGCCAGCCAGCGCGGCGATCCCCACGATCACGACCACCAGCCCCATACGCACAACGAACTTGATGAGGCGCCACAGCGTCGGCCCCGCTCCCTCGCCGCCGGGCGTCGATGCGGAGCGACGGTTTTTCGACTTGGCCTTCGCCTTGCCCTTGCCCCTACCTCGGCTGCGGCCCGCATCGTCGATGACGATGTCCCGCAAGTCCAGCTCCTCGGTCCCCGCCATCTGGGTGACCAGAGCTTAGCTGGCAGCCCTGCCTCCCGTCGCTACTTCTTCTTCGCGGCGGCCGCTTTGGCCGGCTTGGCCGATCGGGCGGGTTTGCCCTCGGCCGCCGGGACGGGCGCCTTGGCCTCTGCCTTGGCGTCCGCCTTGGTCTCTGTTTTGGCCTCCGCCGCATCTTTCTTCTTTTCGTCCTTCGATCCCCGCACCAGGGCCTTGCGGCACGGCTCGGTCAATTCCTTCTCGTGCGCCCGGGCGCAACTGCCGAGACCCTTGCCGCCGTTGGCCATCTCCTCCTTGCAGAACTTCTCGAAGTCACCCTTGCACAGCTGGACCACCTTGTACTTCGCGATGAAGCCCTCGCGACACGCCTCCGAGAGGTCGTTCTCGTGCTCGCCCAGACACTGCGGCACCGTGTTCTTCTGCAGCGCCTCCTTGCAGAACTTCTGCACGTCGTCGTTGCATAGCTGCAACCACTTGGGTGCCGGCGGCCGTGCCGGCTGGCCTGCCGGCGCCTGACCCGCCTTGTCGCCAGCGGCGGGTGGCGCTTGACCAGCGGCGGGTGGTGGAGCCGGCTGCTGGGCGACCGCCATTACGGGCAAAACCCACACCGCGCCCGCCACAATAAAATGAAGCACATGCTTGCTGCTCATGCGCGCGACACTCGCAGAGATCCGCGCCCGAGACAAGACACGGATCGGCGTGAAGCGCGGGTCCTACGGGGCGAGGCCTCAGGGTGCTTCACTGTCGGGGGGATCGGCTTCGACGCGGGTGGTGATCTTCTTGATCCAGTCGAGGCATTGCTTCTCGGTCAGCGTGCGCTCAGCTTCCGAGAAGGTCACGGTCTCGGCGGCGGCGGCGGCGTACTCTTCGTCGGTCATGCGGCCGCGCTCGTGCACCCGGGCCAGGATGCGGCGCACGTACTTGTCCCACGGCGGGTACAGGCTGCCGTGGCAGAACTGGATGTAGCGACGCTTGGGGCTGGGCAAGATCGACGAGAAGAACGCCGCCTCGAGCGGGCTGAGCTCGGCTGGCGTCTTGCCGAAGTAGTGGCGCGCCGCGGGCCCGATGCCGTATAGGCGCGGGCCAAACTCGATGGCGTTGAAATAGAGTTCGAGGATGCGCTCCTTGGGCAACTGACCTTCGAGAAACCACACCAGGAAAAGTTCCTGCAGCTTGCGTGACAGGGTCTTCTCCTGCGACAGCAGCACGTTCTTCACCATCTGCATGGTTATCGAGGAGGCGCCCAGGCGAAAACCGCCGCCGGCCAGGTTGCGCCGCAGGGCGGTCTTGAATTCGGGCGTGACGAAGCCATGGTGACGAAAGAAGCCCGAGTCCTCGGTGGTCATGATCGAGTTGATGAGATGAGGGGAGATGCCCTCGAACGGCACGAAGTCCGGATTGTCGGGGCCGATGGCGAACACCATGATCTCGGTCGAACCCGGCTCGCCCGGCGCCACCCCGGGCGCCGCGGGGGGCACGTCGACCACCTGCGAGACTGATTCGGGGCCGGCCAGCGCCGCCACCTCGGCGGGCGCCTTGACCACGCGGCAGCCGTCGATACCGACCTTGCCGCCAAGTTCGAGAGCCTCCAGGTTCTGATAGTCGATGCGGGTGCGAATGTCGGCCTCGAACTGACCGACGAGCTCGAAGCCGCGCAGGTGTGGCACCAGTGGCAACGGCACGCTGCCCAGCAGCTTGGCGCACGGCACTTTCGGTACCTTCACATGCAGCTCGATCTTGGGCAGCATGGGCATCTCGCTGCCGTCCGTGAAGCGGTACGAGCCGGGCACGAGCTCGACGAATCCGTCTAGCCGGCCGACGAGATGCCGCAGGCGACCCTCGAGCGCCGCTACCTCCAGGCGGCGGCGCTTGATATCCACGGCACCCTCGATACGCAGGCCGAAGCCAAGGTCGAGCACCGGCTCGCGCGCGAGGCCGTCGTGCCGCAGGTTCAGCCCCGCGACCTCGATGCCGCCGGAAAAGCCGACGCGCTCGCCAGAAAAACGTAGATCGAGGTTGGCGTCGACGAATGTGCTGGCCGGCTTGAGCACCGATGCTGGCAACACGTCGGCCACCTTGTCTAATGAGAAGCGCTCGGCGCGCAGCACGATGCTGCCGTCCAGATTCGCGGCCGACGGGCGAATGTTGCCAGTGGCGGTCCACAAAGCGCGCCTGGCGCCCGCCCAGCTGCCCGCCAGATCGACGGCCACGCGCTCGCCACCGTCGGCGGCAGAGGCAGCGCCCGAGGGCGGGGCCGGCGTGACGGTGCCGGTGATGCCGGTGAGCGCCAGCGTGGACGACACGCGCAGGTAGCCCTCGTGCACGCGCACCGAGGGATAGCCCAACGGGCGCAGGCCGGAAAGCCGGATCTGGCCCTCGACGGCACCAGCGCCAAACACTGGATCGCCCTCGCGGCCGCGCACCCTGACCGCACCCGAGATCTGGCGCGCCTCGAAGCGCATGTTGCCGTCGGCGGCCAACGACGCGTCGAAAACCCCGACCACCAGCGAGCGACCACCGACACCGTCAGCGAGCCGCAGCGACCCACCGTTCAGCGTGACCGCCGGAAGGCGGCGCGGACCGGCGCCGTCGCCAGCACCGGCGGTGGCCTTCGCGGCGGCGGCGCGCACCCGCGTGAGGTGTTCGATCAGGGGCGCGACGTTGTCGTCAGGGCCGCCGCGACGCACATCGAGGTGGGGCTCGAACGCATCGACGGTGCCCCCACCCCACGCCGCGGCAAACGACACGCGCACCGTCGCCACCTGCGCCAGCGGCACGCGATCGCCTGCGCCCCCGACCACAACCCCCAAAAGCGTCAGTGTGCCCAGGCCCGCGCGCCCGCTCGCCACCGCAACCGGCACCCCGAGCCGCCGGGCCAGCGCCGACTCGGCCAGGCGCGCGCCTAGAAAACCAGCGGTCCAGCGGTAGCTGCCACCAACCAGCAGCAGACCCAGAACGACGCCGACCAACCAGCGATGCTCGCGCACGAGGTGCCAGGGCAGCGAGCGGTTCGAAGCGGCGGACGGCATCTCGGGGCCGGCATCATAATATGGCGCCCGTGACCGAACCGGGCCACCTTCGCCGAAGCCAACACCCGAGGCGGCGCCTCCAGGTAGAGCCCGCCGGGGCGGGTAGCGCCGGCGGGGCTTACCGCGTTGCCAGTTTCAGGCCGCGCACAGGGCCAGTTCTTCAGGCGAGAAGGCGGCGCGCAGCTCGGCGGTGAGCTTCTTGCGCGCGTGGTGCAGCCGCGACATCACTGTGCCGACCGGGCAGTGCGCGGCGACCGCGATCTCCTCATACGAGCGATCCTCCAGTTCGCGCAGCGCCAGCGCCTGGCGGTGAGCCGGCGGCAACCGGTCGAGCGCCGCGTGCACGATGACACCGGCCTCGGCCGCGCGAACGTGATGCTCGGGGGTGTCGTGGACGCTGGGGGCGGCATCGTGCTCGAAGCTGGCGTCGGATTCTTCCTCGACGTGGCCCTCGGGGCGCGCGCCGTGCCGGCGCAGCTGGTCCAGGCTGGCGTTCATGACGATGCGGTGGATCCATGTCGAAAATGACGCCCGCCCCTCGAAGCGACCCAGATAGCGCCACACTTTCACGAACGCCTCTTGCACAGCGTCCTCGGCGTCGTCGGGGTTGTGCAGCACCTTGAGCGCCACGGCGAACGCGCGCGGCCGCGCTTCCGACACCAGCGCATCGAAGGCCCGCCGGTCGCCCTTGCGCGCCCGGGCAATGAGGCCTTCCAGTTCCGCCCCACCAGTCTGGGGCGATCTTGTCTTGCGAGCCTTCGTGGTCCCGATTTCCTTTGTGGTTGGCATGGTGATGGGGACGTTGTGCAATCGTCAGACCGACCGTCGGTGCCAGCTGTCACGGCCGCGACAAACTTGTCCATGTAGGGGCACCAGCGGCAGTTCACGCTAATATCCCGCAGCGGCGCATGAGCGAGCAGCAGCGCATCCGATCTTTCCTGCGCGCCATCAGGCGCCGGGCCTTGCTTGAGGCGAGCGTGCGCATCGGCGGCGCTACGGTTGCGGCCGCTGTGCTGGCCGTGCTGCTGCTGGCGCTGCTGGCGTTGCGGATCGGGCCGGCGGGCTTCTGGCCCAAGCTGACCGTGACCGTGCTGACAACGCTCGCCCTCGGCGGCCTGCTGGGCGGGCTACTCGGGCCGGTGCGACGGTTGCGCAGCGAGCGCCGTGTCGCCCTGCTGGTCGGCCGGCGTCACCCGCCGCTGGCGAGCGATCTGCTATCGGCGGTCGAGCTCGGCACCCCAGGTGGCCTGGCGCCCGACGGATCAGCGGCGATGGAGCAGGCGTTCTTCGGACACGTAGCCGACGCGACGGCGGCGCTGGATGTGCGGCGAATCGTGCCGTTCTCGCGCGCTCTGGCCGCGTGCGCGCTGCTTCTGTTGATGGGCGGGGCATTGGGCGCCAGCCTGCTGTGGTTGCCCGAAACCGTGGGCAAGGGGCTGGCGACGCTGCTGCGACGCCCGACGCGCTTCGAAGGCGCGGTGGCTTCGGCCGAGCCGCTGTTCGGCGATGCCAAGCTGGTCTACACGTACCCGGCGTACACCAAGCTGCCAGTGCGCACGGTCGAAGGTTCGACTGGCGACATCGTCGCGCTCAAGGGCACCCGCGTCGAGATCGAAGCACCACTCATGCGGCGCGCCCGCGAGGCACTGCTGCTGCTGGGCGATGCCGGCGAGGGCGGCGAGCTGCCGGCTCGAATCGAGGGCGGCAGACTTCACGCCGCGATGGAAGTCCGGGACGGCGGCAGCTATCGGGTGTGGCTGTCCCCGTTGATCGGCCGACCGGTGCGCGAGGTGCGCCCCCACCGCATCATCGCCGAGGCGGATCAGCCGCCCCGGGTCGAAATCCAGGGCCCCGCCGACCGGCTCGAACTGCCGACGCCCCGCCCAGTCGAAGTCGGGTTCTCGGCCACCGACGACTTCGGGCTAGGTCCACTTGATCTGGTCTACCGAGTTGGCGACCAGGCCGAGCAACGGCTGCGCCTGCGCGAGGGCGGCGGCACCCGCGGCCTGCAGGGTCGTACCATGTTCGAGCCCACGGTATCGTCGCTGCGACCGGGCGAAACGGTCGCCTACCACATCGAAGCGCGCGACAACGATCAGGTCTCGGGCGCCAAGGTTGGCACCTCGCGCACGCTCTACATTGTCATCCAGAATCCGCGCGAGAACCTGGACGAGCAGCTTCAACGAGAACGCGACATCCTGGACAAGATGATCGCCAACCTGGCCGATCGGCTGGAAATCCTGGACACGCCGCTTCAGGCGGTTGCGCCGGTGACCGAGACCACGGCACGGCTGGGAACCTGGATGGCGATCCATGAGGCCGAGGAGGGCTTTCTGGCGGGCCTGGGCCGCGTGATCGACGACGAGCGCCGCGCCGGCAGCGCGTCGAAAAGCTTGTTGTCGTCGCTGGCCGGGATGGCCGACAAGCTGGGCAAGCACTTGCGGGCCGAGGGCGAGATGCTCATGGGCATGCGCGGGCGGGCCGACCAGGGCACCTTGGTCGCAAGCCACTTCGTCAAGCTGCAAGCCGACGGCAGCCGCCACGCACAAGAGCTGGAAACGTCGGTGCTGCTACTGGACGATCTGATCGGACGACAGCGCCTTGAGGATCTGGCGGCGCTGGTCAAGGAGCTGACCGACGCACACAAGCGGCTGCAGGATCTCCTGCAACGCTACCTGGCCACCAAGGACGAGGCACTGCGCCGGCAGATCGAGCGCGAGATTCATGAGCTGCGCGCGCGCATCGACGAGCTGGCGTCGAAGATCGCGGCGGTCAAGGCGCGCAATGAAGTGCCGGCCGAGTGGCAAAACCTGCCCGACCTCAAGGAGGTTCTGGAGAAGACCAACAAGCTGGATCAGCTGCTCGACAAGGGCGACGCGAAGTCACTGCAAGATGCGCTGGCCGAACTGGGCGATTCGCTGAAATCGTTGCAGCAGATGCTGGACAAGAATGCCAGCGACTTTTCCAGCGATCGCTTTCCCAAAGAGAACCCGGCCGCGGCCGAGTTGATGAAGAAGATCGGTGACCTGGAGGGTGACGAGCGCGCGCTGGCCGAGGACGGCAAGTCGTTGTCGGGCGAGATGGACGCCGCGGTAACGAAGAAACTTCAGGGCAAGATCGACGACTTCATCAACAAGATGAACGAAAAGATCGACAGACTGCGCGGCAAGCTGGCTGCGCAGACGCCACGCGAACTGCCTGATGATACGGTGGACGACTTCGGACGCGCCCAGGACGGCGCCAAGCAACTGCGGCGTTTATTGCCGCAGAAAGAATGGGGCGAGGCCAAGCGCGAAGCCGAGCGGATCGTGTCGAGCCTGCGCCGCGTGCGCCGGTCGGTTGACGAGCGCAAGGCCGGACGCAAGCAGCCATCGCAGGCGCTCGACAGCTACGACAAGGACGTTGGCGAGGCCGGGGCGGTGGCGCAGGAGATCGCGGCGGATCTCGACAAACTCGTGCCGCGCGCCGGCGAACAGATGTCACCCGAGCAGCGCGATCGGTCGAAAGGCATGGGCGAGCGCCAAGGCTCGTTGCAGGGACGTGCGAAGGATCTGGCGCAAGAAGCCGGCAAGAAGGCCGGCCAGATACCAGGCATGGAAAAGGCCGAGCCCGAACTGCGACGGATAGGTGATCAGATGGGCGAAGCTTCGCAGGATCTGTCGCACGGCAACCCCAAGGAAGGCAGCACGAAAGCGAAGGAGGCTGCCGATCGGCTAGCCCAGTTGCGCGATCAGATGCGCAACGAGCGCCAGATGGGCCGTGGCCACAACCGGCGCGAGCCGGTGCGCATCCCAGGCGCTGACGACAGCAAGGCGCCGCGCGAGTGGCGCCAGGAGTTACTGGAAGCCATGCGGGAGAAGGCGCCCGAACGCTTCCGCGACGAAGTGCGCCGGTACTACGAGAGCCTGGTCAAGTGAGCGCGTCCAGACCGGCGTCGTTTGCCATGACCTTGGCGCTGCTGCTGGCAGGGGCCCGAACGGCGGCGGCGGCCAGGCCGGATCCGCAGGCGCACAGCGGGCATCTGTCCAGCGATCAAGGCCGCGCCATCGAGAAACTGTACGACGACTGGCGTTTCGCGGAGGCGGACCGGGCCCTGCACACGCTGACACTGGCCCGACCTGGCAACGCCGAAGTGCTTTTCCTGCAAGCCTTCGAACGCTTCCTGTCGGGCGACTACGCTGCCGCGGTCGCCAAGCTGCGCGCCGCGATCGCGCGTGCGCCTGAAGATCGCGAAATGGCCGGACTCCTGGCGCTGGCTGCCGCCGCCGACAAGGCCATCAAGGGACACCGCGAAAAACGTTCCGCACACTTCCTCTTGCGCTACCCACCCGAGGATGAGGTGCTGGCCGACTGGGCGCTCGATGCCCTGGAGGCCCAGCTTGCCGCTCTCAGCGGTGATCTCGGGTTTGCGCCCAGCCGCACCATCCACGTCGACATCTACCGCAGCGCCAGCGATCTGGCGTCAGTGTCTACTCTGACCCAGGCGGAAGTCGAGCGCACCGGAACCATCGCGCTGTGCAAGTGGGCGCGCTTGATGGCAACGACGCCGCGGGCGCTGCGGCTTGGTTATCCGTGGCTCGACAGCCTGTCGCACGAGTTGGTCCACTATGTGGTCTCGGCGCTGTCCCAGGACGCCACGCCGGTGTGGCTGCAGGAGGGACTCGCCAAGTTCCTGGAACGGCGCTGGCGCGAGCCGGCGGGTGGCGATCTGCCACCATCGTCCCAGCATCTGCTGGCCAAGGCGCTGGCGTCGGGGAAGCTGATCACATTCGAGGCCATGCACCCGTCGATGGCCAAGTTGCCGCGCGCCGAGGACGCGGGCCTGGCCTTCGCCGAGGTGGCGACCGCGGTGGCGTCGCTGCATGCGCGCGGCGGGATGGCTGCTTTGAGAGCGGCCATCGCCAGCGTGCGCGGCGGCATGGACGCGCGCGCGGCGGTTGCGGCGGCCGCAGGCGGCTCCTGGGCTGAGTTCGAGAAGAGCTGGAAGGCGTTCATGGTCGCCCGCAAATACAAGACGTTCCCCGGCATGGATCCGGTCACGCGTAGGTTCCGCAAGCCCGGCGCCATCGCGTCGAAGCGCGGACCCAGCGAGGACGAGGAGGTGTTGACGATGGACGCGGGCGCACGCTACCTGCGGCTCGGCAACATGATGTTGCTGCATCGCCGGCCCAAGGCCGCGGTGGTGGAATACGAGAAGGGCGCCAAGTCCGGCGGTGCCAGCAGCTGGCTGTTCTCGGTGAAGCTCGGCCGCACTTACCTCGCGCTCGGCCAGCCCGATCGGGCGTTGAAGGCGGTGGGCGAGGCGCAGACGTTGTATCCCGAGTTGCCGTGGCCCAACCTGATCGCGGGCCAGGCACACCTGGCCCTGGGCGACGCAGGCCGCGCGGTGGATGCGTTGCAAGCGTCGCTGGCCACCAACCCCTTCGATCCCACCGTGCACTGCTCGCTGGCCGAGGCCTATCAGAAGCTACCCGCAAGCGCCGATCGGCCGGCGGGCCGGCGCGAGCGTGCCGTGCGCGACTGCCGCGAGTCCACGCCAGCGGCGCAGTGACCGCGCAGTGATGCAAGGGACATTGAGTCGCCGGCCGGGTAGCCGCCCGCTTGGCGCCTGACAGACGGCTTTGCTGCACGGGGCGGCGCATGGCATTCTGTCGCCGATGTCCGAGTTCGTGAAAGCACCGGCGTTGCGAGGCGATGACTGGCCGCCGCAGTCGCCGCTGACACCGGTCGGCTTTGTCGGCGATGGTCCAGAAGCGACGGGGCACACCGATCCCGATCGCGATCTGGAAGCCGCCCACGAGCTTCACGACGCCCGCCGCGCCTTGCAGGCCGAGATCGGCAAGCGCATCGTAGGCCAGGACAACGTCATTGAACACCTGTTGATCGCGCTGTTCGCGCGTGGGCACGGGCTGTTCGTGGGTGTACCCGGCCTGGCCAAGACCATGCTGATCCAGACCCTCGCCGATGTGCTCGACCTGTCGTTCGGGCGCATCCAGTTCACGCCCGACCTGATGCCGTCGGACATCACGGGCTCGGACGTGCTGGAGGAAGACCGTGCCACCGGGCGGCGCGTGTTCCGCTTCGTCAAGGGGCCCTTGTTCGGAAACGTGATCCTGGCCGACGAGGTCAACCGCACACCGCCCAAGACGCAGGCTGCGCTGCTGCAGGCGATGCAGGAATACCGGGTTTCGGCGGGTGGTACCACCTACGATCTACCGCTGCCATTCCTGGTGTTTGCCACCCAGAACCCGATCGAGCAGGAGGGCACATACCCGCTGCCCGAAGCGCAACTCGACCGCTTCATGTTCCAGGTTGACGTCACCTACCCCAGCGCCGACGAAGAACTTCGAATCGTCAGCCAGATGACGGCGGCGTACCGGCCCACCCTGCGCAAAGTGCTGTCGCCGGCACGCATTCTCGAACTGCAGGATCTGGTGTTGCGCGTGCCCATCGCCGATCACGTGCTTCGCCACGCGGTGGCACTGTGCCGGGCGTCGCGGCCCAGAAAAGACGGCGCCGGCCCGCCGCGTGACGACGGCGGCCCTGCCCTGGACTTCGTACAACGATACGTGTCGTGGGGTGCCGGCCCGCGTGCGTCGCAGAACCTGGTGCTGGCGGCCAAGGCGCGGGCGATCCTGAACGGCCGCTATGCCGTCGCCACGGAAGACATTCGCGCCCTGGCCATGCCGGTGCTGATCCACCGGGTGGTGCCTAACTTTCACGCCGAGGCCGACGCGATCGACGCGCGCGCCATCGTCACGCACGTTCTCGACAACGTGCGGCCCGAGTAGCGCGGAGGCGCGCCCAGATGGGGGACCGCGAAAGCCCCGGGCCAGGTGCCGCTGCTGCGCGGCCGCTGGCGCTCGACCCGCTCGATCTGGCGCGGCTGTCGTCGCTGTCGGTGCGAGCGCGCGTGATCGTCGAGGGCGCGTTCGCTGGCATGCACCACAACCTGCATGCAGGCACATCGATGGAATTCACCGAGCACAAGGAGTACTCGCCCGGTGATGAGATCCGGCGCATCGACTGGAAGGCGGTCGGGCGGGTTGACCGCTACTACGTCAAGCGCTTCGAGGACGAGACCGAGATGCGCACGTATCTGCTGGTGGACGCGTCGGCGTCGATGGGCTACCGGCGCAAAGGTGTCTCGAAGCTCGAATACGCAGGCTATCTGGCGGGTGGGCTCGGCTACCTGCTTGGACAGCAGGGTGATCCGGCCGGGCTCCTGCTCTATGACGAGGCGCCGCGCGCTTACCTGCCACCATCGACCCGCGGCGGTCAGGTGCGTGAACTCCTGCGCTTGTTGGAGACCGCAGAGCCCGCGGGCCGCACCAACTGGGCGCGGGCCCTGGGCCACCTGGGTGATCTGGCGGGCAAGCGCAGTCTGGTCCTGGTGTTCTCCGATCTGCTCGACGCCGACGGCGATGCAGTGGCAGGCCCTGCCGGACAGCCAACGGTGGCCCGCGGTGCTTCGGTTGACCGGCTCCGGCAACTGCGCGCTCACGGCCACGACGTCGTGCTGTTCCATCTGCTCGATCCCGATGAGGTCGAGCTGCCGTTCGATGATCTAACGTTCTTCGAAGCCATGGAGCCTGGCGATGGACGCACGCTGTTGGCCGAGGCCGCCGATCTGCGTGAGGCGTTCCGGCAAGAATCAGCCGCCTTCCGCGAACGCTGGCGGCAAGCATGCCTGGAGGCGCGGGTCGAGTACCGCTTCGCGACCACCGCGGATCGCCCTGCCGACGTGCTGCGGGCGTTCCTGAACGCCCGGCAGGGTAGTCGACGGTGAGCTTTCTTGCGCCGGCATTGCTGCTTGGTTTGCTGGCGGCGGCGTTGCCGTGGCTCGTGCACCTGATCGGAAAGCGTCGCGCGGTGCCGGTGCGCTTCGCGGCGATGCAACTGCTCATGCGCTCGGAAAAACGTGTGTCGGCGCGGCGCCGCCTGCGCGAGATCTTGCTTCTGCTCGCGCGCACTGCCATCGCCGCCAGCCTGCCATTCATCTTTTCACGCCCGTTCACCGAGCGCGCCGCCGACCTGCCCGACGTCAGCTTCACCACCCAGAGCGCAGTCATCGTGCTGGACGATTCGGCCAGCATGCGACGCAGCGCGGGCTCGGGATCGATGTTCGAGGCGGCCCGGGACAAGGCGCGCGCCATCATCCAGCAACTGCCCAGCGACTCCGACATGGCGCTGCTGTTCACATGTGGCAACGCCACCAATCCGGTTGCCGAGCTGACCACCGAGAAGGCGCGCATGCTCGAGACGCTGGAAAACGCGCAGCCCAGCGTGCGGCCCGGTGAGTTCACCGAGGTCATGCGGCGGGCGACCTTGGTGCTGGCTGCGTCCCTGCGCGCCGAGCGGCGCATCTTCCTCATCACCGACCTGCAGGCCGCGGGCTGGGGGGACGATCCGGGTGTGCCGCCAGCGAGCGCGCCCGACGTGCAGATCCTCGACGTGTCGGCCGACCGCCCCTGGATAAACCGGGCAGTCCTCGACGTCACGGTCGAGCCCGCGGCCGAGTCTGGCGTCGGTGGCGTGACGGTCACTGCCGAGATCGCGGATTTCTCCGCGGCAGGCGTCACGAACCTGGGCGTGACCCTGAAAGTGGACGGCGCCGTGTTAGCCAAGACCCTGGTCGATCTCGCCCCTGGCAGCCGAACCAAGCAGCGCTGGAACACGCTGGTACCGGACGGCAGCCACGACGCGCAGGTCGAGATCGACGCCGACGACTTCGCGCTCGACGATCGGCGGCTGGCTCGCATCGAGCTTGGTCGGCGGTTGCGGGCACTCGTCATCAACGGAGACGCGCGGACCATGCAGAAAGATGACGAGGTGTACTTCCTCGAGACCGCTTTGCGCAGTGGCGACGGCGGCGCCAGCGTCACCACCATGCTGCCCGACGACGTGGTGGTGGATAGTCTGGCCAACTACAACGTAGTGTTCCTGGCCAATGTGGCCGAGCCCAGCCCCGCGCTGGCAGCCGCACTCGCGGCCTTCGTCGAAGCCGGCGGTGGTCTGTTCCTGTCGGTCGGCAACCACGTCGAGCCTCAGGTGTGGAACGATCGACTCGCCAAGGTGCTGCCCCAGCCGCTCGCCGTCGCGCGCACCGCCTCGGCGCTACCGGGCCAGACTCAGGGCGAGACCGTCGACACCCGGCCGGCGGAACGCCTGGCGCCGCTCGACCGGCGTCACCCGCTCCTGGCCAACTACCCGCCCGAGGGCGAAGGTCTGGCGAAGGTACGTTTCTTCAAGCTGATGCTGCTTGACCCTGTGCCGGACAGCGTCGGTCGCAGCGTGGTGATGCGCTTCGAGAACGGCGCTCCGGCGCTGGTCGAGCGCCAGGTCGGCAAGGGCCGCGTGCTGCTGCTCGCAACCTCAATCGACCGGGACTGGACCGACCTGCCGATCCATCCCGGCTTCCTGCCGCTGATGGTCGAGGCAGCCCGTCGCCTCACGGGCGCCGGTGAGGACGGCGGCGTGGCAACTCTGACCGCGGGCCAACCACGCCAGATCGAGGTCGGTGCCGACGTACGCCGGCTGGAGGTGGTCAAGCCCGATGGAGCGATCTGGGTGTCGCAGCACGACCGTGGTGCCGGCACACGGACCATCATCTTCACCGATACCGATCAGCTGGGTGCGTACCGGGTCCGCACCGTTGGCTTCAACGGCGCTGCGACGCCGCGCTCTGCCGACGGTTTCGTGGTCAACCTCGATCCGCGCGAGTCGGACCCTGCCCGCCTGCCACCCGACCGCCGGCCCGACAGCGGCACCAAGAAGGCGCTGGCGACCGGCCAGGCGCCCAGACGCCGGGTCGAACTGTGGCATGGTCTCGCGGGCCTGGTCATAGCGGTGGTTCTGCTCGAGTCCCTGCTCACCCTGCGCTGGCGCCGCACCGTGGTTGCCCAGCGCGGCTGAAGCAGCGGCGAAGGCAGCGGCCGCGAATGCCGGATCGAGATTCAGCCGCGGCTGGCGTCCGAGCCGGCCGCGATGTCGTTGCCGAGGCGCGGAAACGACGCCGCCAGTGCCCGGTGGTCCGTGGTGCCAAGCAGCGTGGGCAACAACGCGCGATCGGCGGGGCCCGCCACCCGATGCTGGGCTTTGAAGGCCGCGACGCGGGCAGCGCTCTCGCCCACCCGGGCTCGCACGTCAGCCCGGGTCTCGGCGGCACGCACCAGCGCGGTGAACGCGGCGATCTGCCGCGCCACTGGCTCGCGGATCAAGAATTGATCGATGCCGGCCAGGACGCCCTCGACGACCAGGTCTTCGATGGACCAGCGATCCGCCACCGCCTTCATGCCCAGATCATCGCTGACCACCAGGCCCAGGAAGCCCAGCTCGCCGCGCAGCAGGTCGGTCAGGATCCGCCGCGACAGCGTGGCCGGCCGTGCGGCGTCAAGCGCCGGGAACATCACATGCGCGGTCATCATCGCTTCCATGTTCGCGCGAGCCGCCGCCGCGAACGGTGCCAGCTCGACAGCGCGGAGCCGCGCTTGGTCGTGGCTCACGACCGGCAGGTCGCGATGCGAGTCGGAGCGGGTGTCGCCGTGGCCAGGGAAGTGCTTGCCGCAGCCAAGCACAGAAGCCGCACGCAGGCCGCGCCAGAACGCCAGTCCATGAGCCACCACCGTCGCAGGGGTGGTGCCGAACGCGCGGCTGCCGATGACCGGGTTGGCCGGGTTGGTGTGAACGTCCAACACGGGCGCAAAGTTCCACCCGATGCCCAGCGCCGACAGTTCCATGCCCAGCGCATGCCCCACCGCGAAGGTCCGTTCTGGATCACCCGCGGCACCCACCGATAGCATGTCGGGCCACACCGTCAGCGGTTCGCGCAGCCGCTGCACCAGACCGCCTTCTTGATCCACCGCGCACACCAGGGGCGCGTCTGGCGGTGCGGCGGCACGCAGGCTGCTCACCAGATCGGCGACCTGTTCGGGCGACACGATGTTGGGCCGAAACAGCATCGCGGCACCGACCTCCGATCGGCCGATGCGTTCCTGCAGGTCGGCCGGCGCCACCGCACCCTCAAAACCAACCACCAAGAGCTGGCCGCAATCTCGCGCCAGAGAGGTCATCGCGCGGCCCATGATACGGCTTTCCGGCGAAGGCTCCTGCTGATATAAGGTCCGGACTTCAGCACCCGTTTCCGTATGATCAGAGTCAAGCATATCGATCATGTGGCGATCGCGGTCGCGGACAAGGACGGCGCCACCGATCGCCTGGCGGACCTCTTCGACCTTGCCCCCGGCACTCGCGAACACGTCGCCGCACAGAAAACCAACGTGGTCTTCCTGCACGCGGGCGCTGGCGAAACTGCGATCGAGCTGGTGTGCCCGGCCGGCAACCAAAGTCTGGCTCGCTTCCTGGACAAGCGCGGCCCAGGGCTGCATCACATCTGCTTCGCGGTCGACGATCTGGCTGCGAGTCTGGCCACGCTGAAAGCCGCTGGAGTTCCGCTCATCGACGAGGCGCCGCGGGCAGGGGCGCGCGGCCATCTGGTCGCATTCATCCACCCCAAGGCCACCGGAGGCGTGTTGTTCGAGTTGTGCCAGTCATGACCAGGACCCTGACCAACCGGCTGGTCGCACTTGCCTTGGGCCTGGCCGCCCTGATGGGGGCGCCCGCTGCACGCGCCCAGTATGGTGGCCAGCCCGGTGGCATGGCACCCGGCATGGGCCCGCAGCAGCCCATGGACGAGCCCAAGGAGGACGGTCCCGCCGAAGCCGCTCCCGAGGAAGACGAGCGCGCGAGCGATCTGGCGCCGCTCGGTGGCTACGCCAGCCAGCAACGGCGCCGCACCCAGATCATCGAGCTCGACGGCTACCTGCGCCTGCGCACTGATTTTCTCCACAAGCTCAACCTCGGACAGGGCTACATCCCGTCTTCGCAGGCCGACATGAAATCCCGGATCCCGCCGTTCCCGCTGCCGCTCGAGTGCGGGATGAAACCGGGATCGTGCAGCGACAAGAACCTCGGTAGCGGAAACCTTCGGCTCCGGCTTGAGCCGACCATCAACGTGACCGATCAGGTGCGGGTGCAAACCCAGTTCGACATCCTCGACAACACCATCATGGGGTCGACCCCCGACTCGTTGATCGATCCACGCCGGCCGCAGGACCGTTCCGGCAAAGCGCCCGTCTCGTCGCTTTACACCACCCAGGATCCGCCCGAGCTCAGCCGCGGCAGCCTCATGTCCAGTGTGCGCGCCAAGCGCGCCTGGGGCGAGATCGACAGCGACTTCGGCTCGGTTCGCTTTGGCCGCATGCCCTGGCACTTTGGCCGCGGCATAGCGTTCAACAACGGTGCCTGTCCCGACTGCGACGGCGGCACCAACGTCGATCGGATCATGGCGCTCACCCAGGTTTATGGTCACCAGCTGGCGGCGGCGTGGGACTTTGGCGCGCAGGGGCACCACATCGGCATGATCGATCTGGGGCGCCGCGATCCCGGCGGTCTGCCGCTGGACCTGTCTCAGAACGACGACGTCACGCAGCTCATGGCCTCGGTGACCCACATCGATAGCGAGCGTCAGCGCGATGAGCGGCTGGCGCAGGGCGACCTGGTTTTCAACTACGGAGCCCAGATCATCTACCGCAGCCAGAGCAACGAAATCTTCGACATCAAGCCCGCGACTGACAGCGGCGGCGGCGAGGTCAAAGGCGACGTCCCCACCCGGGATGACCTGGCGAATCCGGCGACGTTTCGCAAGATGAACGCGTTGGTGTTCCTGCCGAGCCTGTGGATGCGCCTGCAATGGAAGGCGTTCACCGTCGAGGCCGAGACCTCGGGCGTGGTCGGCAAGGTCGACAACCCGGGCGGCGTCCTGGGTGCCGACAAGGACCGGCAGATGCGGCTGGAGCAAATCGGCTGGGTGCTGGCGTCCGACCTACGCCTGTACTCCAACGCATTGGTCATCGGCTTCGAGACCGGGGGCGCCAGCGGTGACCAGGCCGAGGATCCCGGGAGTTATCTCAACTACCGCTGGAAGTTCGTCACGCAGCCGGCCGGCGATCGGCGCATCACCGACTTCAAGTTCAATCCCGACTACCACGTCGACGAGATCCTGTTCCGCCGCATCCTGGGCACCGTCACCAACGCCATCTACCTCAAGCCGCAGATGACCTACTGGCTGGGCCTGGCCGAGACTCGACAGGTGGGATTTTCGGCGGCCTTCATCTACAGCCTGGCGCCCGTACCGGTGTCGACGCCAGGAAATTCCCTGTCCTACGGCATCGAGATGAACCTGGGTATCAACTACCGCAACCCGGCCGACGGCCTGTTCGCCGGGATCGTATGGGGCGTCCTGTGGCCGACCAGCGCTCTCAGCCGTCCCGGCGCGACACCCGTGGGAGGAGCCACCGTGGGCCGCATGCCGACCGAGAGTGCGTCGTCAGCACAGGTGCTACGCGCCTTTGTCGGCATTCGGTTCTAGCTACTTGCTCTTGCCCACGCCCGCAGCTTCCAGGGTCTTGATGCGCTCCTCGGCGTCCTTGCGCGCGCCGGGATCGTCGGCGGCGCTGACCACCAGAAACTTCTTGAACGCCGCCAGCGCCTCGTCGGGGCGCTTCTGCTGCGAGTACAGGATGCCGAGATCGTAGTACGCGCCGGCCAGCTTCGCGTCGAAGGACAGAGCGATCTCGTATTCTTTGATCGCCTGGTCGGTGAGCCGCTGCCGCCGGTAGACCGTCGCCAGGTTGAAGTGTGATTGCGCGTCACCCGGCTTGAGCGCGATCGCCTTCTTGAACGCCGCGATGGCGCCGTCCTTGTCGTCGGTCTTCGACCTGGCCACACCCAGGTTGGTCCAGGCCACCGGATCATCCGGCTTCACCTCGGTCGCCTTCTTGAGGTAACCGATGGCCTTGGGCAGATCGCCCTTCTGCCGGTATGCGAAGCCGACCGATACCAGCGCCTCGAAGTCGTCCGGCTTGAGCTCGATGGCCTTCTCCATCTCCTTGATGCCGTCGTCGACGCGCTTCATCCGCACGTAGACCGCGCCCAGGTTGGCGTGCCCGAGCGCGTCCTTCGGCTGCAACTTCACGGCCCGCTCTAAAGCGGCGGCAGCCTTCGGGTAGTCACCCTGCACACGCCACAGGTTCCCGAGCGTGAAGTGCGCCGCCGCGTAGTCCGAGCGCAGGCTGATGGCCTTCTCGACCTCCGCAATCGCCTCGGCGTTCTTGCCCTGCCGTTTGAGCTGTAGCCCGACGTTGTAGTGCGAGGCGGCCTCATCGGCCCGGGCGGGCGGCGCGCCGAGCAGCGCACTTGCGATCCCGATGGCCGCGAGAGCGGCAATTCGCGGCTTTTTCACCATGGCCTGCGCGAGCATACACCTTGGACCGCGGCAGGCTGCTCGCGGCTTCAGTGCCGAGGCGCCGGGGCGTCAGTCAGGGCGAATTGAAATGGATTCTCAAAATCATATCCATCGGCTAGACTTCGAAGGTGCTGTCGCAAGCTGTACTGGTCACGTTCCGCGAGGGCCTCGAGTCCTTGCTCATTGTCGGCGTCATCATCGCCTACCTGCGCAAGACGGGCCGCGACGGGCTGGTACGCGGGGTTCACATCGGACTGGGTATATCGGTGATCACGTGCTCCCTGGCTGCGTGGGGCTGGTGGCGATGGATGCAATCGGCCGAGGGCGGGCCCAACCAGGCCGTGATCGAGGGCATCTCGGCGGTCGTGGCGGCGGTGCTGGTCGGCCTGCTGCTGTGGCAGACCGTGCGCATGGGGCGGCGACTCAAGGGCGAGATCGAAGCCCGGGTGGCCCGCGTCGCCGGGGGCAACCAGGCCGCGCCGTCGCGCAAGGCCATCGCCGGAGTTGCGTTACTGACCGCGGTGCTGGTCACGCGCGAGGGCTTCGAGGCCATCCTGTTTCTCGGGGTCCAGGCGTTCTCGGTCAGTTCGACGAGCCTGGTGCTGGCGTCGGCCGCAGGCCTTGCGCTGGCAGGGGGACTTGCGTGGTTGTGGAGCCGCTACAGCAGCGGCTTGCACATCGGCGCCGTGTTGCGCGTGACGGCGGTATTTCTTCTCGTGTTCCTGATCCAACTCGTCGTCTACAGCATGCACGAGTTCTCCGAGAGCGGGCTCATCGCGGGCAGCGAGGCGTTCCACGATGCCACCGAGCGTTTCGGCCCCGAGGGCGACATCGGCCACGTGCTGGCCTACTCGCTGGTCGCAGCGCCGCTTCTGTACCTGGTTCTTGCCCGCCGCAAGCGGCCAGGAGGCAATGCGGTCAGTGGTGAGCGGCCGGCAGATGCATCGCGCTCGAAGGCGTCCCCGTCCGCGGCACCGGGCCGCCGTGTGGCAGGCTGACGGGATTCCGGGTCATGATGTCCCCGAAGACGCCCGCGATAAGCACCAAGGCGAATATGATCGACACCACGAACACCAACCGGTTCACGCCGGTCGAGTCCTTGAGGTGCATGAAGTAGAGCACGACCAGGGTGGCCTTGGTGGTGGCGATGATGAGGGCGATGGCGAGGTTGAACGAGCCCAGATCCATCTTCCCGGTGACCACCGTGACGACTGTGCCGATGAGCAGTGCCACGAGGACAAGGATGTAACCCTTCATGCCGTGATCATCGCCATGAGCATCGGCGTGACCGTGACCGTGAGAGCCTTTGTGCATCGTCGTATCAGCCACGGCAGTCTCCGGTTCGGGTGATCGTCAAATGAGGTACAGGAGCGGGAAAAGGAATATCCACACCAGGTCGACGAGGTGCCAGTAGAGCCCGCCCAGCTCGATCGGCACGTTGTGGTGCGACCCGTATTTACCCTTCATCACGCGCACCATGAGCACCGCGAGGATGGTGGCGCCGATGATGACGTGCAGCGCGTGCAGCCCCGTCATCAGGAAGTAGATCGAGAAGTACATATTCGCGCCGGGCGCCGTGACGCCCTCGAACGTGTACATCTTGCCGGGCAGCTGGCCCTCGTGAATCTTGTGCATGTACTCGAAGTACTTGACCACCAGGAAGATGCCGGCGCAGACGATGGTCAGGAACAGCAGCCATGCGCATTTCTTGACCTGATCGTGCTTGATCGAGTGGTAGGCCCACACGACCAGGAAGCTCGACCCGATGAGCACCACTGTGTTGAACGCGCCCATCCCCACCGACAACAGTTGCGAGCACTCCTCGAACGCCTGCGGGTAGAAGTACCGGTACACCGTGTAGCCAAGGAACAGGCCCGCGAACAGCAGCACCTCGGTGCCGAGGAACAGCCACATGCCCATGCGGACGGCGTAGTTCTGGACCTTGATGTTGTCGAAGTGGTGCGCGAGGTACCACGGATGCTCGTGCTCCTGGTGCGCTTCAGATGACGACATGTTCGACCTTCTCGCCCTTCTTCTGGTACGTGTACGGGTCCTCCTCCACAGTGGGCTGGCCAATGAAGTTGTGCTTGGGCGGCGGTGAGGTCGTCTGCCACTCGAGGCCGGTCAAGCCCCACGGGTTCGACCCCGCGATGGGGCCGTGTTTGAGCGCGTAGATCAGGTAGATGGCGACGATCACGAAACCGATGAACAGCAACGTCGAGCCCGCGGTCGAAGCGACGTTGAGCATCCAGTACTTCTCGTCATACAGGAAGTAACGTCGCGGCATGCCGGCGTTGCCCAGCAGGAACTGCGGGATGAAGGTGGCGTTGAAGCCCAGCACGATCAATGCGGCCGCCACCATGGCCCAGCCTTCGTGGTACATGCGGCCGAACATCTTGGGGAACCACATGTGGATCGCCGCCAGAACGCCCATGAGCACGGCGCCCACCATGATGAAGTGGAAGTGCGCCACCACGAAGTACGTGTCGTGCCAGTGGACATCGAGCGACACCGTCGCGACCGCGATGCCGGTCATGCCGCCGAACACCACGAAGAACAGGAAGCCACACACATAGAACAGGAGGGCATTAACGGCGATCGAGCCGCGGTACATGGTGCCCACCCAGTTGAACACCTTGATGGCGGTGAACACGCCGACCAGCATCGAAATGATGGCGAAGGCGCCCGAGTCGAGCGCCGACTGGCCGGACAGGAACATGTGGTGGCCCCAGGCGAAGAACCCAACGAAGGTGATACCCAGCGACGAGTACGCGATCATCTTGTAGCCGAAAATGTTCTTGCGGCTGACGGCGGCGACTGCCTCGCTTATCACGCCCATCGAGGGCAGCACCATGATGTAGACCGCCGGGTGCGAGTAGAACCAGAACATGTGCTGAAACAGGACCGGATCGCCACCGCGGGTCGGATCGAAGAAGCCAAAGCCGAACACGTGCTCGATGCCAACCAACATCGCCGTGATGCCGATGACCGGCGTCGCCAGCACCTGGATGATGCTGGTGGCGTAGGTCGCCCACACGAACAGCGGCATGCGCATCCAGGTCATGCCAGGCGCGCGCAGCGTGTGCACCGTGACGATAAAATTGAGGCCGGTGAGAATCGACGAGAAGCCAATGATGAACACGCCGAGCAAGGCCGGGAATATCGTGGCCGGCGTGCTGAGGCTATAGGGCGCGTAGAACGTCCAGCCGGCGTCGACCCCGCCCGACGCCATGGCGTAGACCAGTAGCCCGGCGCCGACTGCGTACACGTAGACCGACAACAGGTTCAGCCGGGGGAAGGCGACGTCCTTCGCACCCAGCATCAGCGGCAAGCAAAAATTGCCAAAGATACCGGGCACCGCGGGAATCATGAACATGAAGATCATGACCACGCCGTGCAGGGTGAACATGCGGTTGTACGTGTTCGCCCCCATGATGGTCTCGCCCGGCGTCAGGTGCTCGATGCGGATGGCCTCGGCCAGCATGCCGCCGATGAAGAACGACACCATCGTCAGCACGAAGTACATCAGCGCGATGCGCTTGTGGTCGAGCGTAAGGACCCAGCTCATGATGCCGCGGTCGGCATTCATGTAGTTGACCTTGAGGTAGCCTTCGCTTTCGTTAACGACGCTCAACTGGGCCATAGACCGCTTCCTTCGAGGGCGTGTTCTCCAGGCTGTCGCTCCGGAGGGTCTTGATGAACTCGACCAGGGCCGCCGCCTCGGGCGCCGCCAGCTTACCGCGGAAGCTAGGCATCACTTGCTGGAAGCCCTTCACGACCTTGGTGTAGGGATCCATCATCGACTCGGTCAGGTAACCCTCGTCGGCAATGATGGTTTCGCCCGAGACCAGCACGGTCTTGCGCTTGTACAGGTCCACCCAGGTGGGCCCGATGTGGGGTTGCCCGTCGAGCGAGTGGCACTTCAGGCAGCCCTGCACGCCGGCAAGCCTGCGCCCGTAGGATGCAAGATCGCCGCGGAAGTCGCCACCGTTGTCGGTCGACGCGCTGACATCGACCCGATCGGACAGGCCCAATCGTTGCTTGGCGATCCAGTTGTCGAACTCTTGCCCGGGCAGCACAATCACCTCGCCCACCATGTTCGAGTGCCAGGTGCCGCAGTACTCGGTGCAATAGATACGATAGCGGCCCGGCTTGGTCGCCTCGAACCAGATCTCGGTGTAGCGCCCCGGGATGGCGTCCTGCTTGATGCGGAATTCGGGCACGAAGAACGAATGGATCACGTCGCGGCTGGTGAGCAGCAGCCGGACCGGTCGATTGGCAGGGACGGTCAGGTTGGCGTTGCTGTTGGGACCATCGGGATGGGAGAAATGCCACATCCACTTTTTAGCGGTGACGTAGATGTCCAGCGTATTGCGAGGCGGCGTCGTGTACCACATGTAGTCGCGGAACCCGATAGCGGCCCAGATGAAGAAGAACACCAGAGGCACCGCGATCACCGTCGCCTCGAACCTGTGGCTGGCGTTGACGATCGGCGTGGAGGCCAGCTTCTCCTTGGCGCGGTACTTGAAGAAGAACGAGACCGCGAGTAGTCCGACCGCGATCGACGACACCATGGTCACGATGAAGACGAAGTAGTGAAGGAAGTCGATGCGATACGCGAGGGTGCTGGCCTGCTCGGGCAGGAACAGCATCTTCCGCATCAGCTCGTTGAAGAACGTGAACCACTCGCTCATGCCGTCCTCCTGCGGCGCATCTGCAGCTCTTTACGCCACAGCACCGTGAGCAAGCCAGCCAGCGCCAGGAAGCAACTGCCGGCGCCGATCTTCACGAAGGACATCAGGTAGGGGGTGTAGCGCTGGGCCATGGGATCGTACTTGAAGCAAGCGAGCAGTACCCGATCGAGGGCGGTGCCGACGCGGCCTTCGCTGGCCTCGACCAGCGCCATGCGCAGGTCGCGGGCCTTGTAGTTCACGTCGTACAGGTAACGCGCGATCTTGCCGCCCGGTGCGAGAATGACCACCACGGCAGCGTGGGCGAACTGTTTCGACTTCTTGTCGTAGGTGTAGCGGAAGCCGACCGAGCTCGCGAGCGCCTTGACGTTGGGCACCTGGCCGCCGCCGCGCTCAAGCAAGAACGGCCAGTCGGCGGTCTCCTTGTGGTCGAGCGAGCGCAGCAGACGCCCTTCGTTGGTGGCAGCGGACTTGGGATCCTCGCTGGGATCTACGCTGACCGCGACGCCCAGGAAGTCCCGGCCCAGGACCAGGTTCGCCTCCTTGATAGCGCGCGCGAGACCCTCGTGGATCAAGTTGCAAAGCAGCGGGCAGTGGTAATAGCCCATGGTCAGGATCACTGGCTTGCCGCGAGCGAGCACGGTATCCAGGTCCACCCGCTGGCCGTGGCCATCGGAGAACACCAGGCCTCGAGGCACGCGCTCGCCTAGGTTCTCGATGGGATCGATGTTGGCGGCGGCCGCCGGGCCGGTGCCGCCCACCGCGGGCAGCGGGCCATGGCGACGCTCGTAGGCAAGCGCGGGCGCCGCGTAGAGCCCCAGCGCCAGGCCGGCACAGGCGCCGAACAGCTCGATCTGCGACACCGTCACGGTGCGCCTCCCGCCTGCTTGACTACCTGATCCATAGCCTTGTCGATCGGTACGTGGACCACGCCGCGAGCGTGGTCGACCCAGCCGTAACCAGACAGATGCTTGTTGCGCGCCGCACGCCAGATCTCAAGACGATGGTCGTCGTCAAAGTGAACTTGATCGACAATGCCGATCTCGGGTTTGCCGATCATGCGACCACGCGGGGCTTCGCCGGTCTCAGCCCGTAAATAGGCCGTGTAGTTCTTGAGCACCAGGTGAGCAATCAAGGCTGAGAGGGCAAAGATCACCAGGGACACGATGCCAATGCCGACGATCTTGCCCATCTGGATGCCATCTTCGCCAGGCACCTGCACGACGGCGGTCGATACGGGTGGGACGTGGTGTGGGTCGCTCATGTCGGCTGCCTGTAGCGCAGGGAAGCGCCGAGAAAGGGATCCTTGACCGGGATCATGTGACGGCCGCGGATGCGCCAGACCGCGAAAGCGGCTGCCAGACCGCCGACGCCGAAGAACGCAAACGGTAGCATCCAGGGAAACACCAGTCGGTCAGGGCTAAGCGCTGGCATGACCAGCCAGTAGATGTCGACGAAGTGAGCGAACAGAACCAGCACGCAAACCACGGCCAGGCGGGGTGTGCGCTTGAGGTTGCGCGACAGAAGCCAGCCAAATGGCACGAAGAAGTGAATCACCATGAGCCCGATGCCGACGGCCGCCCACCTCTCCTTGAACCGCACCAAATAGAACGGAATCTCCTCGGGCAGGTTCGAGATCCAGATAAGCAAGAGCTGCGACACCGCGATGTAGCCCCAGAACGCCGTGAACGCGAGCAGAAGCTTGCCGAGGTTGTGCTGGTGCTCCACGGTGGCAAAGGCGCCGACCTGACCGCGGCCCTTGGCCTTCATCATGACCAGCGTGAGAATCGCCAGCGCCGACCAGAAGCTGCCCGCGAAATAGTAGACGCCGAAGATGGTCGAGAACCACAACGGGTCGAGGGTCATCAACCAATCGAAGGCGGCGAACGTGATGACCAACGCCATCAGCGGCAATGCCCCGACGCTGAGGTTGCGCTGTTTGACCGTCAGCTCCTGATCACCCGACTCGTCCTGCCTCGTCGACAATGAAAAGAAACGCTGCGCCAGCATCGCTGCCACCAGGAGGTACCCGAACGTCCGCATGATGAAGCGCGCGGGATGCAGCCACGCAGCCTTGTGGTGCAGGATTTCAAGCTGTTCGTGGTTGGTGAAGTGCTCGGCTGGCTCGACCCACGTGTAGATGTGCTTGAGCCCAACAACGACAGGAATGACCAGCAGGACGAACAGACCGGTGGTCACCGCCATCGCCTCAAGCGGCCGCCGCAGCACGACCGGCCACTTGGCTCGGAAGGCGTGGAAGATCATCAGCATGATGAGCGACGCCAGCGCAATGCCGGCCCAGTAGGTGAACGCCACCAGATACGAGAAGAAAGCTGCCTTGGCATCGACGAAGACGCCGGCCAGGGCGCCCAACATTCCTACCGCCCCCAGACCGCCCGCCAGCCTCATCAGGCCCTGGCCGCCCTCGAATTTGGGGGCGTCGATGGCTACGGTCGATGGAGCGGTCACGGCGTCTGCCTTTCCAGCGTCGCGCGAATATCCGGCGGCACCTGATCCAGGGTCGCGGTCTGCGATAGCTGGAGCGCCCGGATGTAAGCCACCACGGCCCAGCGCTCGCGAGGGGGCAATTCGGCCGCGTACGATGCCATCAAGCCGAAGCCCTCGGTGGCGACTGCGAAGATGTAGCCCGGCGGCTTGTCGAGGTACTTCATGAAAGACGGCGGCGGCCGCAGCGACATCTGGCGGGCCACGATGCTGTCGCCGTCACCGACCGGCCCGTGGCAAGTGGCGCAGGTGATGTTGTAGCTGCGCTGGCCGAGCTCGATGAACCGGCGGTCAACCTTGAGCGGAATGGTTGCCAGGTACACATCCTTGCCGTCGGCGCCCGCGATCCTGCCCGTGTTCAGCCCGGGCGTACCAGTGAGCCGTTCCCGAGGAACCGTGCCCGCCGGTGGCGCCCGCATGGCGATGCCGTCGGCGAAGAAGTCGCTCTCGCGGTAGC
The DNA here is from genome assembly GCA_031431215.1 of Myxococcales bacterium. GTDB lineage: Bacteria > Myxococcota_A > Polyangia > Fen-1088 > Fen-1088 > JANPCZ01. Next base: position 71,188 of record JANPCZ010000102.1, on the reverse strand, counting down.
TCTGCACGCGTGGCTGGCGCGCCGCCATCGGGTTGATCATGTCCTCGTCGCAGCCGCCCAGACCCAGCGCCGGCGCCGCGCAAGCGAGCATCAGGACCAGGCGCGCACTGCCTTTCATCGCTCGGACTCCACCACGATGTGCGTGTCGTTGGCGCCAAGCTCGCGGGCTTGCAAGGCCACGTCCTCGGCGTTTTGTGCCTCGGGGACCTCGACCGACAGGAAGAACCCATCGATGGACGCCCGCCGGAACGCCTCCAGCTCGAACAGAGGATGGTAGGGCTCGGGAAATTTCAGCAGGCCGATGAGCAGGCCAAAGAACGCCGAGGAACCACCGAGCAAGACCGCCAACTCGAAGGTGATCGGGATCAACGCCGGGCCGGCCAGCGCGGGGCGGTTACCGACGTTGAGCGGAAAGTCGATGACGTTCATGTAGATCATCATCGCCAGCGCCGACACCACACCCATGATCGCCCCGCCCAGAACAATGGTCGGGATCATCACGCGCTTGATTCCCAGCGCCGCTTCCAGGCCGTGGATCGGGTACGGCGTGTGCGTGTCGATCTTGGCGTGGCCCTTTTCGCGCATCCGCCGCGTGCCATCGAGCAGGGCGTCGGCCGACGGAAATTCCGCCAGCACGAACTTGCGCCCGATGAAGGCCACGTCCGCACTCACGGGTGAATTCCCCCGGCGGCCGCTGCGTGGGTCTCGTGCTCGGTGTCGTGGCGCAGTTCCTTGATCTCGGTGACCGCCACGGCCGGTACAAACTTCAGGAACAGCAGGAACAGCGTCGAGAACAGGCCGATGGTGCCGGTGAACAGGCAGAAGTCGACCCAGGTCGGCGCGTAGTTGCCCCAGCTTGCCGGCAGGAAGTCACGGTGCAGGGCGGTGACGATGATGTTGAAGCGCTCGCACCACATACCGATGTTGATGGCCAAGGCTGCGAACCACATGAAGACGATGCTGGTGCGTAGCTTCTTGAACCAGAAGAACTGCGGCGTGACCACGTTGCACACCACCATCAGCCAGAAGATGGGCGCGAACGGGCCCTGCCAGCGCACCTTGAAGAACATGTCGGACTCGTACTGGTTGCCGCTGTACCAGGCTATGAAGTGCTCCATGATGTAGCCGTACGAGACCATCATCCCGGTCGCCAGCATCACCTTGCACATGTTCTCGAGGTGCCGCATGGTCACCACGTGCTTCAAGCCCAGGAAGTGCCGGGCTGGGATCATCCAGGTCATGACCATCGCGAAGCCCGAGAAGATGGCGCCCGCGACGAAGTACGGCGGGAAGATCGTCGTGTGCCAACCGGGCAAGACCGACGTGGCGAAGTCGAACGACACGATGGTGTGCACCGATAGCACCAGCGGCGTCGAGATTCCGGCCAGCAACAGGTAGGACCACTTGTACTCGGCCCAGTGGCGCCCCGAGCTGCGCCAGCCCATGGCCGCCATGCCGTAGATGGTGCGCTTGGCCTTGCTGGTGGATGAATCGCGCAGGGCCGCGAGGTCAGGGATGAGGCCCAGGTACCAGAACAACAGCGAGATCGTGAAATAGGTCGATACCGCGAACACGTCCCACACCAGCGGGCTCTTGAACTGCGGCCAGATGCCCTGCACGCTTGGGTACGGCATCAGCCAGTACGCCGCGAACCACGGCCGTCCGGTGTGGAAGATCGGGAAGATGAGGGCACACATGACCGCGAACAGGGTCATGGCCTCGGCAAAGCGGTTGATGGACGTACGCCATTTCTGCTGGAACAGCAGCAGAATGGCCGAGATCAGCGTGCCGGCGTGACCGATGCCGATCCACCACACGAAGTTGATGATGTCGAACGCCCAGCCGACCGGGTTGTTGTTACCCCAGGCGCCGATCCCCTTGTAGAGCGTATAGCCAAGCGCGAGGCCGAGCAGCCCGAGCATCGATAGCGCCACGGTGAACAGCGCCAGCCAGCCCTTGCCGGGGACGATCCAGACGTGCCGGAAGAGGCTGTCGTTGAGCGACTTGTCGGTTTGTTTGCCCTCGATGAAGGGGCGTGGATCGAGGGGATCGAGCACCACCTCGGCATCATTGCCCTGGGCGTGACCGGGGGCCGACATCAGGCGAGCTCCGGGTTGGGGTTGCGGATACGCGCCAGGTAGGCGGTGCGCGGGCGGGTGCCGATCTCGTGCAGCAAATTGTAACGGCGCGGATCGGCGTGCAGTGCGGTCACGCGCGCACCGGGATCGTTGAGCGACCCAAAATCAATTGCGCCGGTGGGACAGACCTGCTGGCACGCCGTGACGATCTCGCCATCCGCGATCTTGCGGCCCTCGACCCGAGCGTCGATGCGCTTGCGCTCGATGCGTTGCACGCAATAGGTGCACTTCTCCATGATGCCGCGGCTGCGCACGGTGACGTCCGGGTTGGTCGCCATCTTGTCTACGTGCGAGGGCTCCTTGTGGTAGTCGAGGAAGTTGAAGCGCCTGACCTTGTACGGGCAGTTGTTGTTGCAGTAGCGCGTGCCGACGCAGCGGTTGTAGACCATCTCGTTGAGGCCTTCATCGCTGTGCACGGTGGCGTTGACCGGGCAGACGTACTCGCACGGCGCGGCCTCGCAGTGCATGCACATCACCGGCTGCACCACGACCTCAGGATCCTCGACCGGCCCCTCGTAGTAGCGGTCGAGCCGCAGCCACTGCATCTCGCGGCCGATGCGCACGTTCTCGCGGCCGACGATGGGGATGTTGTTCTCGGACACACACGCGACGACGCACGCGTTGCAGCCCGAGCACTTCGACAGGTCGATGGCCATCGCCCACTTGTAAGGCTGCTGGCTGTAATCGACCGGCTCGTGAATGGTCTCGAGCGGCCGGCGCTGTTGCTCCAGCTTCTCGTTGACGTGGGAGCCCTCTTTGTGGAACTCGGCCAGCGTCGCGACGATCACCGGGTCACGGCCCTCCATGTCCCAGTGGTCCTGGGTGATGCCGAAGCGGATGGTGCGGCTTGTGCGGGCCAGATTCACGCCGCGCGCGAACCAGGGCGAAGCGCTGTCGCGCAGTGCCGCCGCATTGAAGCCGACACCCTTGGCGAGCTTACCTGCCACGGTGCGTCCGTAGCCTAACGCCACGGTCACCGCCTCGTCAGCGTGGCCAGGCTGGATGTACGCGGGCCCGGTCACGTGGCGATCACCCGCCTCGATCCGCACCACATCACCAGTCTCGACGTTCAGGCGTGCCGCCGTGGCCTTCGACATCAGAACCGCGTTGTCCCAGGTGATCTTGGTTACCGGGTGGGGCAGTTCCTGCAGCCAGGCATTGTTGGCGTAGCGGCCGTCGAAAACCTTGGGGCACACCGCGAAGCCGATCTCGATGCTGTCGCCCTTGACCGCCTTCGCCACCAGCGGCGCGAGTGCACCCGCAAGCGCGCCCGGGTTCGTGGCCAGACCCGATTCGGGCTGCGCAGCCGTGCGATCGACGACACCCTTGGCGAGCCACGATTCCCACAAGCCGTCGAAACTGACGTCGGTGGCCCAGCCGCTGCCGATCGCGCGTTTTTTCCAGAATGTAGTCAGGAGATCGTGGCTGCCCTTGTCACCCTCGCCCAGAAAAGCGGCGGTGACGTCGGTGTCGGTGACCTGGCTCCAAAGCGGGTGGATGAGCGGCTGGATGATCGAGACGGTGCCGTCGAGCGCGCGGCCGTCGCCCCAGGATTCCAGGCTGTGCGCCACTGGCACGAAGGTCGTGACCGCAGCCGACGTCTCGTCCTCGGCCATCCCGCAGTAGATCGACAAGGGCACCCGGGCCAGCAGCTTGTCGAACTTGAAGTCAGCCGGCGCGCCAAACACCGGATTCTTCGCCGTGATGACCAGCGTGTCGACCGTGCCAGCGGCGATGTCCTCGACCAGGCCCCGTAGCGCCTCGACACCGCCGTCGATCGCCAGTGGCGTCGCGTAGTTGACGGTCGCGCCGACGTTGCGGAGCGCGCTGTTCATCGCCGCCGCCAGCGCGTGCACTGCGGCGGGCTGCCGTCGGCCCGCGATGATGGCGCACTTGCCGCGGGTACGCGCCAGATCCTTCGCGAGCGCCGCCACCCACCTGGCGTCCACCGAGGCGGCGGCACGAGGCAGCCCGGCCAGAGGTGCCAGGCCGTCGAGGCCCGGCTGCTTGGCCAACTCGACCACGAGCGCCTGGGCCAGCGCCAGGATCTCCGAGCCGCGGAGGCGCAGACGGTGATCGGCCAGCATACCGGTGGGAGTGAAACACGGCTCGGCGACGTAAAGCCGACTCATTGCCGGCCCGGGGGTACGGCTTGCACCGAACTGGCGCGACAGCTTCACCTGCTCGGGCCCGTCGCCCAGGAAATCGGCGTCGAGTGCCAGGATCACCTGCGCTTGCGCGAGATCGTGGCGCGTCTCCAGCGGCCTTCCGAACGCGAGCTTGTTGCCCAGGGCCGCACCCTCGGCGGCGACGGCCGAGAACGCTACGAACTTGGCTTGCGGGAAGCGTTCGGACAGGCGTGCGCGCAGATCAGCCTGCAGCGGCGACGCACTCGGATCGACCAGGAAACGCAAGCCCGCGCCGTTCTTCTGCGCCAGCTTCTCGGAGCGCTCGGCGATCATCACGAGAATCGACCGCCACGCCGCAGGCTCCGGGCCCAGGCCAGGCTCGCGCCGGTGGGTGATCTGCCGGGCGCGGTTGTCATCGTAGAGGCCCAGGATCAACGCTTGGTCGAGCGCAGTGGTGGCGCCGAGGCTATCGGGATGATCGGAGTTGCCCTCGATCTTCGTCGGCCGGCCGCCGTGGCTCTCGACCACGAGCCCGCGCGCGTAGCCTTCAAGCGAATATGCGGTGGCGAAGTGCAGCGGGTTGCCCGGGGTCACCTCGGGCGGGCGCCTGACGTACGGGTAAATCTTCTGGTTGGGCCGCTGGCAGGCGGCCGCGCCCACCAGCGCTGTCGATGCGCCCACCAGCTGCATGAAGCTGCGGCGGGAGGGCTCGTCCGCCAGCTGGTCGGCACCCTGCGGAAACTCGCCCTTGCTGGCCTCGATCAACTCAGGGGAACGCGAACGCGCCTCCAGGCTGCGCCAGAATCGCGGCGGGTCCACCCGCTTGACGATGGTCAACGCGCCCGATCGTCTCTCGCTGCCCGCGCTTTGATGGTGGCTCATGATTGGATCACCGGTGACACGTGGTGCAGCTCGTGCGCGTGAGGACCTGGTTCTGTTCCTTGAGCGCGTGGCCGACTTCCACCGGATCACCCTCGGGCTTCCATTCCATGTTGGTGACCTCGGAAACCGGTCGCAGGTTCTTCTCGGGATTCCGGTGGCAGTCCAGGCACCAGCTCATGGTCAGCGGGTTGGCCTTCTCGACCGCGGGCATCAGATCGACCCGGCCGTGACAGGTGACGCAGCCGACGCCCTTGGCGACGTGGATCGAGTGGTTGAAATAGACGAAGTCGGGGACGTCGTTCACTTTCTTCCAATTGATAGGCCGGCCCTCGAAGAAGCTCTTGCGCACGGGCTCAAGCAGCGGGCTCTGGTTCCAGATCTGGGAATGGCAGTTGAGACACAGCTGCGTCTCTGGAATGCCGGCATGTGGCGACTTCTCGACGGTGTTGTGGCAAAAACGGCAGTCGATGCCCTCGTCGCGGGTGTGGTGGCGATGATCGAACTGGATGGGCTGCTCGATCGGATCCTGCATGCCACGCGCAAGCGGGCTGCGCACGTAGAAGAACACACCACCGAGACCGCCCACAGCACCGCCCGCAAGCAACAATAGCGACAGTCGGGCGAGTACGTTGTGATGCGGGCGAAACAGGGACGCCATGTCGGCTGGCGTGCATATAGTCTGACCGTCGAACGCGGGTCAAGAATAAACCTCAGATAACTTTTTGTCGGCTTCTGGCATGCCGACCCGTCGGAAGGCGCTAGCGCGAACCCGGCGGAGACGCGCAGGATTTTCCGACCCTCGGAAACACGATCGATGACGAACCAGAACCGGGCCAAGGCCCCCGCGAGGATCCCGCTCCACGAGGCGTTCGGCCGCGCCTTTCTCGCCGTCGCGGCGGTGTTCGCTGCTGCCAAACTCGCACTGGTCGTCTTGCGCCTCACCGACGGTGGCGGCGCCTGGTTGCGTTCACCGTGGGCCCTGCCCTTGCTGTTTTCCGAGGACGCCGTCGCGGCGCTCGGATGTGGGCTACTGGCGGCTGCGGTAGGGAAGTTCCTCCCAAGAGCCGGCGCCCGCATGCTGATCGTCGCCTACGCCGCGCTGACCGGCTTCGTCGCCATCAACGTACCTGTCGCACGCGTTTTGTCGACGCCGCTGACCTATCAGCTTCTCGGCGGTACCGGTGGCGCGATGGCGGACTCGATCTTGTCCTATGTGACCGTCGCAAACGTCATCGCGATGCTGCTGGTCATCGGAGCCGCGGCGGTCAGCCTGGTTGTCGGACGACGTGCCCGCTTGGCGCGCACACCGATCACCGCCGTGGTGCTGGTGGTTGCGGCTCTGGGGCTGGTCACCGCGGGGCGAATCGCGCGGCGGCGAATCGATCCCGCCGGCCTGCACGGCAACGCCTTGATCACTCTGCTGGTCAGCAGCCTCGCCGTCCGGCGCTCGGGCGGTGGCGCGACCGATCGTGACCGCACCGCGGACGCGGCCGTCGCCGAGGGCCCGGCGCGCGATCTGTCGTTCCTGCGCGGTGCCGCCCGCGGGCGCAACATCATCGTCGTTGCGCTCGAATCGACCGGAGCGCGCTACCTGGGCCTGCATGGCGCGAGCCCCGATGCCATGCCCAACCTGTCACGTCTGGCGCGCAGCGGGGTGGTGTTCGAGTACGCGTACGCGGCCTATCCGGAGAGCATCAAGGGCCTGTGGGCGGTGCTGTGCGGCGCCGCCCCAGCGCCCAACACCGAGGCCGTCGACTACGCCGCCGACCGTCTGCCGTGCGCGGGACTTCCCGCGAGCTTCGCTGCGGCTCACTACCGGACCGGGCTGTTTCACTCGGGGCGATTTCTCTACCTCGGCATGGAGCACATCGTGCGCGGCCGGCGGTTCGATGTGCTGTGCGACGCCGGCTGCGTGGGCGGCGTCCACGAGTCGAGCTTCGGCACCGACGATCTCGCAACCGCAAAGCGCGTGCTGACGTTCATCGACGAGACACCCCGCGACCGCAATTTCCTGGCGTTCTACCTGCCCATCGCCGGCCACCACCCGTATTCGTCGCCCGGGCCACCCCTCACCGGCCCCTTTCCGGTCGCCGACGAGATCGATCGTTACCGCAACGATCTGTGGCGCGGGGATCGGGCGCTGGGCGCACTCATCGACGGCGTCGAACACCGCGGGCTCGGCGATCGGACCTTGTGGCTGCTCTACGGTGACCACGGCGAGGCTTTCCGACAGCACGAGGCCAACGTTGGCCACAGCATCTTCCTGTACGAAGAAAACGTCCGCGTGCCGTTCGTGATCGCAGCGCCCGGTCTGTTGGCCGGCGTGCGCGCACCCCAGATCGCCAGCGTCATCGACATTGCGCCCACTCTGCTGGAGCTTGCCGGGTTGCCGGTGAGCGCGACCATCGAGGGTCAATCGTTGCTGGACGGCCGTCCGCGGGTGGCACGCTTCTTCACCGACTGGGCCGAAACTCGCCTCGGCCTGCGCGAGGACCGCTGGAAACTGCTGCACGACCCGGTAGCAGGCCGCACCCGGCTTTACGATCTGACGCTCGATCCCGACGAACGAACCGACACCGCGGCAGCGCAACCCGAGCGCGCCGCCCGCTACGTCACGGCCCTGACCGCCTGGTCCGCGGCGCGACGGGCGTGGGTGAAGGCCGGCGGTCAGCTAGCGAACCCGACGACGCCGGGCCATGCCCAAGACGCCGGCCCCGGCAAGCACTAGCAGGATCGCGCCCCGGCCACCCACACGTCGACGGCCCAGCGCGCAGTCGCAACCGCTGTCGGCCTTGCCGTTGACGGTGTTGTCGTCGCGGGCTTCTATGCTCGGCCGAGCGTCCAACGTGGTGCCGCCGTCCAGGGCCGCGTCAGTGGCGGCATCGCGCGGCGGCGGCGCCACGATCGCCGGGACATCGCCGCCCGCATCGGTCGCGGCGTTGTCGCGCCCGCCATCGGCGATGGCGCTGTCGCTTGCGGCCACCTCTGCCCGCGTCGCATCGGTGGCGGTGGCGTCAGCGCCGGCAGCATCGGTCGATGCGACGTCATTCGCACCGTCGCGAGCGACCGCGTCCGGTGGTGCACCATCGCCGGTCATGGCGTCGTCTGGCGCGCCGCCGTCGGCTTCGGCGGACAGCATGCGCAAGCCAGGACAGATCCCACCACCACCACCGGGGCCAGAGGCGGTGCTTATCACACCGATGCCGTTCACCGGGTAGGGCTCGGCGCCTGGATCGGCGGCCGGGTTGGTCCGCACCCTGGCCTGGAGGCGAGCGCGCGCCCCGAAGCCCACACAGTTGACGGTACCGGCCGCGGCCGCGATGTCCTTCCATTCCAGCTTGCACACCGCGTCCTGACCCGCCGGGCACGAGAACCGCAGATAGCCGGTGGCGCGCTGGGTGTAGTCGTCGCCGGTGCCAAAATCGCCCGAGACCGCGAACGCGCCGAAGATCCAGATCTCCTTCGGGTCGGCGGCTGGTTCCTGCATCACACGGGTGACCGCGGCGTAGAAGCCGTGCACATCACTAGCCCGGGCCGGCCCCGTCGCCAGCGTGGATGCAGTCAGCACAATCAGAAAGCCAAGCTTGCGTGTCATTCATACCTCGCTTGAGGCGCATAACTTACCACCTGGCGCTGGCGCCATGCCTGCTTACCACTCGGCGTGAACGCCGATTGACGGCAGCACGATCCGGAAGCCCTTCCGATCGAGGGTGCCGTCGGGGGTGCGCTTGATATCGACGATCTGACGCGTCAGCGTCGTGTTCACGAGCTCGAGATACACGTCCAGCACGTAGCGATCGAACACGAAGCGTTTGTCGCCACGTAGATCGAGCTGATAGAAATCGGGGATGCGCATGTAGTCGACGCGGGTCGAGCGCTGGTCGTAGACCGGGTACGGCCGGCCGGTGTTGTAGTGAACTCGAGCGCCCGCCGACCAGCCCCGGTCGAAGCGGTACGATCCGACCACGTTCAGGATGTGGCGCTGGTCCCAGTCCGACGGGACCAACTGGCCCTCGACCAGACGCTGGCTCCACGACAGCGTGTAAGCGATCCAGCCATTGAGGCGGTGGCGGCTCGGACGACGGATGAGCAACTCGGCGCCGTAACTCTCGCCGTCGCGCACCTCCAGCAGATCCTCCTTGGTGATGTCGGTCGCGAAGGTGCTGCGCAGGTCGGTCAGTCGCAAGCGCTGGAAAAAGCCGGTCGCGTCCACCGACAGGTACTCCCCCAGCCCCACTTCGACGCCGCTCGAACCCTGCAGCGACGTTTGCGTACCGAACTCGTCGAGGCCGAATCCTTCGAACCCCGGAATCGATACCGGCAGACTCGCCATCTGCGCGAAGCGACCCGCGGTGGCCTTGAGCCACACATCGCCGCCAGGACGAAAGCGAACCTGCAGCCGCGGCTCGGGCTCGTACTTCGTGATGCCCTTCTCGACGAAGGCGTCCACCCGCATGCCGGGCGAGACCACCAGGCGCGAGCCGGCCCGAGCCTCCATGGTCAGGTAGCCACCGCCCGACAGCACGCGCCGCTGGCGGAACAGATCCTGCTGCTCAACGTCGGGGCGATCAGAGTGGGGCCGAAACCACTGCACTTCGCCATCGACGCCGGCCTCGGCATCGAGCCACGAGGCCAGCGGCCGCAGGTAGCCCGCTCGCGGCGCGAAGCTCCAGCCCTGGGCCCGGATGGGTAGGTTGTTGAGCTGCTTTATCGACGCAGCCGAGGTGTCGCGACCGCCCACCGCCGCGACCGTGACCCGCCCACCTGCGAGCACCCCGTCCCAGCGCAGATCAAGCCGATGAAACTGGCTGCGCGCCACTTGTCTCCCATCGTCGAGGTTCAGGGCGAGTTCGTCTGACGATCCAAACGCAAACGCGGTCACGCGTCCCGGCCCGAGTGTGTGATGGGCGCGCGCCTGGTAATCCCAGTAGCCGAGATCGGCATTTTTCTGCAGGTTCGAGAACAGCAGGCCGGTATACGAGTAACGCCCCGCCACGGCGACCGCCCCACGGCCCTCGTCCCACGGCGCGGCCACGATGCCACCCGCATCGAACAGACGGGCGTCAGCCGAAGCGTGCACGCGATCCGTACCCGGCGTCTGGGTGCGCGCCGCGACGATGCCGGAGATGTAGCGGCCGTATCGGGCCGGGTAGCCACCCGGGTAGAAGTCGATCTGCTGCAAGAAGAACGGGTGGATGACCGAAGGACCGAGCGCGAAGTGAAACAACCCCGGCAGTCGGACACCATCGACGATGAATCCGGTGTTGCCGGGATTGGCACCGCGGATGGCGTAGATCGACAGAGGCCACACCACCTGCGACACGCCGGGCAGCGATTCGATGGTGCGAAACGGATCACCGAACGAGCCCGGGGTGCGGGTGATCTCCGCCCCGCGCAGGGACGTCTTGGGTGCCTGCAGATCCGGCGCGATGATCACCGATTCGTAGCGCTCGCCGCTCTGCCGGGGCACAAGCCGGAAGGTCCGCTCAGGCACCCCGCCCGCGGCTCCGTCAGGGCCCACGTCGGCCGCCACTTCGAGCGGGTCGTAGCCCGGGAACTGCAGGAGCAGGCGGTGGCCGCCCTGGTCCAACTCGATGTCGAAACGCCCCGTGACGTCGGTCTCTCCGGCAGGAACCGCGTCGATTGCGACCGACACGCCCACCAGGGCATCCCGCACGCCCTTGGCCACCACGAGCCCGCGCATCCGACCACGAGGCTTCGGTGCCGGCGGCAGCGGGGCGGCCGGGGCGGGCGCCGGATCAGCTGCCGGCACCGGATCAACCGCGGGCACCGGTTCAGCGGCAGCGCGCTCGACGGCGGTTGGCACTTGCGGTGCTTGCGCCCGCAGCACCGCGATGAGCAGGAGGAGTCTCAAGCTAGTTCCCGGCGTCGGTCTTGATTTCTTTCAACGTCGTGGCCCACAGGCCGTCGCGCTCGGAGCTCAGACGCCCGCGCACAATGAAGGCGATCTGGCTACCGTAGATGCTGACATCCGAGACGCTGCGGGCGAGCCGGGTGCTGTCGAGGGTCTGGGCGTCGATCTGGACCAGATCGCCCACCAGATCCTGTTCGGAGACGCGCACGACGCCGATGATCCGCCGCGGTGTCACGGTGACCTCGCGAATGCCGCGCGCCACCCTGCGGACGGCGCCGGTCTCGTGATTGGAGTAGTACAGATTGGCGGCGTCGCGGCCAAAGTGTGCCCAGAACACCAGTGGCTCGGCGCCGAGGATGAAGAAGAAACCGCCGTTTTGCACCGATGCGCCCACGGGCGAGATCACGCGCGGCGGCTGCTTGAAATCCGCATCCTGGACCACCAGCTCGCCCTCGAGCTCGGTCGCCGAGGTATCGGGCTTCACGTACAGCAGGAACTTGCCATCGGGGGTGTAGCTGGGTGAGTAGGCGCGCAGATTGAGAATCCTCACCGCCGGCTCGGCGGCAGCGTCGAACAGCGCCAGCCGCCCCTGACTGTCGATCAGCAGCGACTCAGCATGCTTCGATGACCGTGGCACTGCGGCCGTGACGTCCGCCAGACCGGCGGGAATGACGTACACGCGGTCGGCGGCGGTATCGACGTTGAAGAAATGCAACCGAGCACCGGTTCCCCCGGTAGCCGCCTCCGAGTAGGCAAATTCGGCGCCCCAGAAACCCAGCCAGTAACTCGGGTTCTTGCCCGGCAGCGGCCGTTCGCTCTTGTCATCGAGCTTGAGCACGATTGCCTTCGGCACCACCGGCCCACCCATGGCACCCGGATCCGCAACCCCGAGAATCGCGTACTTTTCGTCGCCGCGAAGCTGCATACGGGTCACGTGGGTGCGCAGGGTCTCGATGGGCGCGTCGTGCGCGGCCAGGCGAACCAGCGTCCGATCCTCACCCAGAATCATGTAGAGCCCATCGGGCTCGGTGAACTGCACCAGACCCGAAAGCTTTTCGATGACGCGCTCGTCGCCGGCATCGTTGCGCAGGTGCAGATTGGTGAGGCGCGAGCCCGGCAGCTCGGTCTTGTAATAGAACCGCGTCGAGACGATGGCGCGGGTCTTGTCGTCGAACAGGTTGCTCACCCCGTAACCCGACACGTCCTCGATGGCCTCGAAATCCTCGCAACCCATGGTGAAACGCACCAATGTGCCGACCGCTCCGGTCGCCGTGGTGCGCTCGTTCTTGATCGCGAAGCGCAGCCCGTCTTTGCCGCTGTCGAGGTGCCAGCGATCCGACTTGTTGGCCACCAGCCGGCATTTTTCGCCGGTCTCCCAATCGGTGATCCAGAGATTTGCGGCGCCTGATTTTCCGGGGCTCGCGTGAGCGATGCGGTCCTCGAACGTGACGTGGGAGCGCCCGTCGATGATCACGAAGCCAGCTTTTTCGATCTGACGGCCGGAAAACAACAGGCGGCCATCGATGGCGGCATCGCTCTGCAAGCAGCCGGCGACAGCGGCGGCGGTGACAAGCAGGAGCGCCAGAGGTGCAAGCTTCATCGAGTCTCCCGGCGCGCGTCGCGACCGGCAAGCACCCTACTCTACAACGGTCAGGCGCGATCGTCGTCGCTGTCGGCCAGCTCGCGCGGGAAGTGCTGCTTCATGGCGGCGTAGACCAGCTCTTCGACCTCGGTCTCGGTGCGCAGCTGCAAGATCTGGTCGACCAGGACATCCGCGTCGGCCATGCGCGTGGCGCGAATGATCGACTTGACCACTGGCAACTGGCGCGGCGCCATCGACAGGTCGCGCAGGCCCAGGCCCAGCAACACCCAGGTCAGCCACGGATCGCCCGCCATGTCTCCGCACATGGCCAGCGGTTTACCTGCCCGTCCCGCCGCCCCAACCACGTGCTTGAGCACCCGCAGGATCGCGGGATGAAGCGGGTGGTACAGGTACCCCACGTGCTCGTCTTGTCGGTCGGCGGCCAGCAGGTACTGGATGAGATCGTTGGTGCCGATGGTGAGAAAGTCACATTCGTCGGCCAGCAGATCGGTGATGAACGCGGCGCTCGGTGTCTCGATCATCACGCCCAGAGGCACGTTCGGATCGTGATCGATACCCCGGCGCGCGAGATCCTGGCACACATCCGCGCAGACGGTCTTGGCCTCGCGCAATTCGGCTATGCCCGAGATCATCGGAAACAGAATACGCAACGGCGACACCTTGGCCGCCCGATAAAGCGCCCGCAGCTGGTCCTTGAAGATGTCCTTGCGCTGCAACGAGTACCGGATCGACCGCAGCCCCATAGCCGGGTTGTCTCCTGGTGGCATGCGCACCGATGCCGGCAATTTGTCGCCGCCGAGGTCCAGCGTACGGAACGTGGCCACGCGCCCGCCCATGATCTTGAGGGCCGCGACCGCGTGGGTGTACTGCTCGTGCTCGGTCGGCAGGTCCGGGCGTTCCAGGTACAGGAACTCGGTGCGAAACAGGCCGATGGACTCGGCGCCCAGTTCCACCGCAGCCGGGACTTCCTCCAGCAGCTCAAGGTTGGCGGCAAGGTGGATGCGACGCACATCGATGGTCTCGGCCGGCGCCGCGCGCTCGGCCGCCAGATGCACATCGCGGGCGCGCTCGCGTGCGACCCGGGCGGCGTAACGCTCGCAAGCGGGCCCGTCGGGATCGAGGATGACCTCGCCGCGGGTGCCGTCGACGATGACGGTCATGCCGGGGTGAACGTGGTGAGCGAAGTCGGACACGCCAACCACCACCGGCAGACCCAGTGCGCGCGCCACGACTCCGGTGTGCGAGGTCTTGCCGCCGCCCTCGGTGAAGAAGCCCGTGACGCCGGCTCGACCCAGCTGAATCACGTCGGCCGGTGACAGGTCATGCGCGAACACGACCGCGCCGCTCGGCACCTTTTCGTGGGCCGAGGCCTCCATGCCGACCAGGTTGCGCAGGATGTGCTCGCCCACCAGATCGATGTCACTGCGCCGTTCGCGAAAATAGGGATCTTCGATGCGCGCGAACACCGCCTGAATTTTTTCCAGGGCCTGCTTCAGCGCGCCCTCCGCCGACACGCTCTGCTCGCGGATGATCCGCCGGGTCTCATCGACCAGGTGGACGTCGGTCAGCATCATGCGGTGGGCTTCCAGAATGCGGACCTGGTGATCGTCGCCGGCTTGCGCCGTAAGCTGCTGCTGCACGCGGGCCAGCTGCGCGTCGCTGCGGGTCAGTGCCTCGGCAAACCGAGCGATCTCGCCATCAACTTCGTGAGCGGCGATGCGCCGCTCGTGCACCTCGACGCGGCCACCGAGGAAATGCGCCGGGCCCAGCGCCACACCGCCCGAAGCTCCCACCCCTGTCAGCCTAACCATGCCCATCTGCAGAACCTCCTTCATCGACGCCCTCGTCGAAGCCTCGTGCCACCAGCTCGGCCAGTGCGGCGACAGCCGATCTCGCATCAACCCCCGCCGCCGCAACCTCGATGGTCATGCCGCACGCCGCCACCAGGGTCAAAAGGCCCATGATGCTCTTTCCGTTGGTCTCGTTGCCGTCCTTGCTGACCTTGATCTCGCAGCGGAACTTGCTTGCGAGCTGCACAAACTTGACCGCCGCGCGCGCGTGCAGTCCCAGTCGGTTCCGGATCCGCAATGTTTGCCGTACCTCATCGCCCGCGCCCTCCACCACTACCTCGACTCCCCGACCGCGACCCTACCCGTCAGTTCAGACCCCAGCCGTATCGATCGACGACCACTGTCGCGCAGCTCCTCGGCCAGCGCCACCGGCGGAGTCAGGCGGCGGTCGATGGTGGTCAGCTTGATCAGCATGGGCAGGTTCACACCGCACAGCACCTCGGCGGCCCGTGTGCCGTCCAGCATGGCCATGGCGGCGTGAAACGGGCTCGATCCGTGCAGATCCACCAGGATCAACACCCCCGCTCCGCGATCGACATCGTCACACGCCCGCGAGATCTGCTCGACGATGGCGGGAAACTCCTCGGCCATCTTGACCGAGACTGCCGCCAGCAGCGGGATCTTACCGGCGATGTCGAACGCCGCTGCCACCAGGGCGTCGGCAGCGCCACCGTGGGTCACCACCACCACGCCGACCGGGGCATCTTTTTCTTTCGTCGAGGGCATGGGCGCAGGAGGATACACCCGGATCAGGCGGTCTCGACGCGACCGACATCCCGATGCCGGACCGTCACCTTGGACGGGCCACCCAGCCGCCGGCCAAGCTCGTCCGCTATGGCCACCGATCGATGACGCCCGCCGGTGCAACCAATGGCCACCGTCGCGTATGACTTGCGTTCGCGCTCGAACGCCGCGAGCGACAGCTGCAGCAACCCCTCGGCCTTTTCCAGGAACTCCTGCGCATAGGGGCTGGCGAGCACGAAATCGCGCACCGCCTCGTCCTGCCCTGACAACGGCGACAGCGCCTCGATGAAGAACGGGTTCTGCAGGAAGCGCACGTCCAGCACCACATCGGCCTCGAGCGGCAGGCCGTGCTTGAAGCCGAACGACATCACCGTCACCGCCAGGGTGCCATTGCTGCTGCCATAGCGTTCCAGTACCAGCGAGCGCAACCCGTGCACGGTCAGGTCGGCCGTGTCTAGCACCACCGTGGCTTGCTGCCGCAGCGGCACCAGGCACTTACGTTCGGTCAGGACCCCGTCGAGGATGTTGGTTCCCGACAGCGGGTGCTTGCGTCTGGTCTCGGAGAAGCGCCGGATGAGCACGTCGTCGGGCGCATCGAGAAACATCACCTCGACCCCGTGGCCGGCGCCGCGCACGCCCGCCAGCACCGGCCCGGCATCCTCGAGAAAGTGACCGCTGCGCGCGTCCACGCCCAGGGCCGCGCGCGTGATGTCGTCGCGCCGGGCCAGGAGTTCCACGAACTGCGGCAAGAGCGGCATCGGCAGGTTGTCGGCGCAGTAGTAGCCCAGATCCTCCAGCGCCCGCAGCGCCGTGGACTTGCCCGCCCCCGACACGCCGGTGACCACAACCAGATTCATTCGACGTCCCCGTCGAAGCGCCGCCGCCGCGCATCCTCAAGCGCCCGGTCGAGCCGCTCCTGGAACTCGCGCGCCGAATGGTGCCCACGCACCTGCAAGAGCCGGTTGCGCGCCGCCACCTCAACCAGCGAGCTGACGTTGCGGCCTGGGCTGACCGGCAGTCGCAGCATCGGCACCTGCACATCGAGGATCGGGTAGGTCATCTCGTCGAGGCCCAGGCGCTCGGGGGTCTCGCTCTCGTCCCAGCGCACGAGCTCGAGCACGAGCTGGATCTTCTTGTCATCGCGAACGGCCGCGACGCCGAACATGTCGTTGATGTTGATGATGCCAAGGCCGCGCACCTCCATGTGGTGCTTGATGAGTTCGGACGCCCAGCCGACCAGCACGTCACCGGAAAAGCGCCGCACCTCGACCAGATCGTCGGCCACCAGGCGGTGCCCGCGCATAATGAGTTCCAGGGCCGTCTCGGACTTACCGATGCCGCTCTTGCCCAGGATCAGGACCCCGATACCCAGGACGTCGACCAGCACGCCGTGGATGCTGACCATCGGAGCCAGCTGCAACTCGATGAACTTCTGGATGGCATCGATGGCCGCCGACGACGACAGCGGCGTGCGCAAGAGCGGCACCCCCAGGCGGTTGGCTGCGTCGATAAGATCCTGCGGCACATCGAGCCCCTTGGTCACCACGACGCACGCGGGACCGGTGGCCATGAAGATCTCGACGCCCTGATGGACCTGGGCTGCCGAGAGACTGGCCAAGTACGAGATCTCGGTGGCGCCCAGCACCTGCACCCGCTCCGGGTGCACCTGGCCCACGAAACCGGCCAGGGCCAGACCGGGTTTCTGCACCCGGGGCCGGGTTATCAACCGACCAAGTCCGTCATCACCGGCCAGCAGCACCAGGCGCAGTTCCGCGCCTTCGCCCAGAAGCGAGCGCACCGTCAACGTCGCGACCCGACCCGGCGTCGTGCTGCTCATGCTGTCAAGGCCTCCCCCGTCCGGCGGGTCGCGTCCGCCGGTGCTCAGTACTTGCCGTCTTCGTCGCTTATCACTTGGAACATCGCACCCGCATCGGGCGCATCGATGAGGCGCTGCCGAAACTGGGCATCGCGAAACAGGCGCGACAAGCGCGCCAGTGCCTTCAGGTGAATCCCGGTCGACGCCGACGGTGCCACCAGCATGAACACCAAGTGGGTGGGCTTGCCGTCGATGGAATCGAATTCCAGTCCCGCCTGCGACCGCCCGAGCGCGCCCACCAGTTGCCCGATGGCGTCCAGCTTGCCGTGCGGGATGGCGATGCCGTCGCCGATGGCGGTCGACGCCAGGAGTTCGCGCTCCTCCAGCACCTTCCTCAGCGCCGCCGGGTCGACTCCCGGCTGGTGCTTCGCCAGGTGGCTGGCCATCTCAGCCAGCACGTCGTTCTTCGCGGTCGCCGACAGCTGAGAAACGATCAGATCGGGGCGCAGGAAGTCGATGACCTTCATGATCTGTGATGGAACCAAACAGCGATCGTCTCACGAACTGGGAAGCCGCCCGCCCGTTTCGATAAGACCGTAGTTGCCATCTTTGCGGCGGTATACGACCGAAACGGCTCGGCTGTCTACGTCGGTGAACAGATAGAAGTCGTTTTCCAGCAGGTTCATCTGCATGACCGCATCTTCGACGCGCATCGTCCGCACGGTGAAGGTTTGTTCCTTGATCACCGAGATGGCTGGCGCCGGCGGCGGTGTGGGTGAAGCCCCGTCCGGTCGCACGGCCTTTCCGCCATGGCGGTCCATGCCGTCCTGGGCGTCTGTGACGGCCTTGCGATCGCGGGTACCGCCCGAAGGCATCCCGCGGGCCGGCGCGCCATCCTCGAACCCATCAAGGTGCCCCTGTCCGCGCTGCGGCTCCATGTCCTCGGCCGATAGCACGCGCGTGCGTGCGGCGATCCCCGAGCCGTCGTGGGGCTTGTGGTCCTGGATCTTCTCCTTCCACTTGCGCACCTGTCGCTCGATGCGAGCGCCCGCCAGATCGATCGACGAGTACATGTCCTCGGTCGTCTCACGGGCCTGGATCACCAGCCCGTTGGGCAAGGTCAGGTTGAACTCAGCGGTGTGGTTGTGGCCGCGTTCCACGGTGAACACGGCGTGCGCGGCGATCGGGTCTCGCTGAAAGTACTTGCGAACTCGCTCCAGACGCTGCTCGGCGTGTTCACGGACCGCCTTAGAGGCGTCCATGTGACGGAACGTGGTCGACAGCTGCATCCGGTGATCTCCTTTGGCTCAGGGTCGACAGGCAGCCAGCGCGGCCAAGTTCAGGAAGACCTCAAAAGGCCACGCGGCGCCTGCTGCTAGGAAGAATTCTAAGTTGCTCGCGGTACTTCGCAACCGTCCGGCGCGCGATCGCGATTCTTTGTTCGGCCAGAAGCTCGACGATCTTCTGGTCCGAGTGCGGATGCTTGCCGTCCTCGGCGCCGATGATCTGCCTGATCTTGAGCTTCACGGCCTCTGACGCCAGATCGTCGCCATCGGTACGCGTGATGCCCGAGTTGAAGAAGTACTTCAGCTCGAGAATGCCCTGCGGGGTGTGCACGTACTTGTTGGTGGTCACGCGCGACACGGTCGATTCGTGCATGCCGATGTCCTCGGCCACGTCGCGCAGGATGAGCGGCTTCAGATACGCCGGTCCCTTGTCGAAGAACTCGCGCTGAAAGCGCAGGATCGATTCGGTGACTCGCACGATGGTGCGCTGCCGTTGCTGGATGGACCGGATCAACCACTGGGCGCTGCGCAGACGCTCCTGGATGTACTCGCGTGCCTTGCTGCCACCTTGCAGAGCCGCCCGGTAGAACCCCGAGATCTTCAGCTTGGGCAGGCCGTCATCGTTGGCAACAACGAAATACGTGTCGCCCACCTTGTGGATGAACACGTCGGGCGAGATGTAAGCTGGTTCCTCGTCGGTGTATTGCCGCCCCGGCTTCGGATCAAAGCCCGAGATGACCTTGGCCGCCTCGTAGATCTCGTCGACCGGCTGGTTCAGATCTTTGGCGATGGCGGCGTAGTTCTTCTTCTCTAAATTGGATAGATGCTTGGTGACCATGCCGACCAGCACGTCGTCGTCGGCGCCAACGAACGCCGCTTGCAGCAGCAAGCACTCTTGCAAATTGCGCGCAGCCACACCCGGCGGATCGAAGGCCTGCACCTTCTTGAGCACCGCTTCCACGAAATCGACAGCGACGCCGGCCTCCTCCGCTATCTCCTCCAGCGGCTGGTCGAGATAGCCGTCGGTCGTCAGGTTGCCGATGATGAGCAACGCCACCGCCTCCTCTTCGGGAGATCGGTGGCTCATGTTGAGCTGGAACTCCAGGTGCTTGAACAGCGACGTGCCCCGGGTCAGCGTCGACTCAAGCGACGGCAACTCGTCGCCCGACGGCCGCGTCGAAGGCATCGGCGGCGAGCTGGCCTGATTCTCCAGGTAGCCCTCCCAGTCGAATTCCTTGACCGCCTCGTCCGCCCGCGTGTCCGTCGTCACCTCGGCGGTGCTTTCCAGCTTCTGCTCGGCCGGCTGGATCACCGGGGTCTCGGTCTCACCGATGCGTTCCACCTGGGCGTCCGCGGCCGCCTCGGCTGGCAAGTCGTTGGGGTCATTCTGCTGCTCGGCCGACGACTCGACCGAGTCCTCGAGAACCGGGTTCTCCAGCATCTCGTCGCGGATCATATCGACCAGCTCCATCCGCGAGAGCTGCAACAGCTTGATGGCCTGCTGCAGCTGGGGTGTCATCACCAGCTGCTGCGAGAGCCTCAGTTGTTGCCTGATTTCCATCGACATCGTTGCCGGAAATTCCGCCGCCTTCGCCCTGTATGTAACACCTCAAAAGCGAACCGGTAAAGCTCAAAGTCATGGGTGGTATATGTATTGCTTTCGACGACGACAACGCCTCAAAAAGACGAAGGTTTCGCCGCGACAACGCAACGCGGATCAGGACCGCCCGGGTCAGGCCGCCTGGATCCGATTCTGGGCGCGACTTCAGGCGCTCGGGCGAGCTTCGACCGGATCGGCGGGGCCCGCAGCCGGGGCCGGGCGACGAGCTTTCTCGCGGTCCTTGCGAACTCGCAGGGCGGCCGCGATGAAGCTGCGGAACAGAGGGTGTGGGCTCTTGGGCCGCGACTTGAATTCAGGGTGAAACTGGCACGCGACGAAGTACGGGTGCTCGGGAAGCTCCACCATCTCGACCAGACGCTGATCCGGTGACAGACCCGAGATGAGCAGGCCACTGGCGGCCAGTTGCGCTCGATAGTCGTTGTTGACCTCGTAGCGGTGGCGGTGGCGCTCGGAGATCTCGGCCGTGCCGTACGCCGCGGCCGCCTTGGAACCGCTGGCCAGCACGCATGGGTAGGCGCCAAGTCGCATGGTCGCCCCCTTGTCGACCACGGCGCGCTGCTCGGGCATGAAGTCGATCACGGGATGCGCCGGCGTCGGCTCGAATTCCGTCGAGTTGGCGCCCTTGAGCCCGACCACGTTGCGCGCGAATTCGATGACCGCGATCTGCAGGCCCAGGCATATGCCGAAGTACGGCACCCGGTTCTCGCGCGCGTACTTCGCCGCCGCGATCTTGCCCTCGGTACCGCGGGTGCCGAAGCCGGGCGCCACCAGAATGCCATCCATGCCGTCTAGCTTCGCGGCCGCGCCCTTCTTCTCGATCTCCTCCGAGTCGATGTGGTGCAAATTCACGCGGCACTCGTTGGCTATGCCGCCGTGGATGATGGCCTCGTTGAGGCTCTTGTACGATTCGACCAGGTCCACGTACTTGCCCACCAGCGCGATGTCGACTTCCTCGCGCGAGCCTTTCAGGCGTTCGACAACCTGTTCCCAGCCGGTCAACTCGGGCGCGCGCGACCATATGTTGAGGAACTCGGCGACCTTCTCGTCCACACCCTCCTTGTGAAAACGGATCGGCACCTCGTAGATGCACGACACATCCTCGGCGGAGAACACGGCGTCGGGTGCGACGTTGGTAAAGAGCGCGATCTTCTGCTTCAGCGCTGTCCCGATGGTGCGCGACGAGCGACACAACAGGATGTCAGGCTGGATCCCGATCTCGCGCAGCTTCATCACTGAGTGCTGCGTCGGCTTGGTCTTGAGCTCGCCCGCCGTGCCGATGTACGGCACCAGCGTGACGTGCACGCTGATGGCGTTGCCGTGGCCCATCTCGAAGCGCAGCTGGCGGATGGCTTCGAGGAACGGTAGCGATTCGATGTCGCCGACCGTGCCGCCGACCTCGATGATGGCCACGTCGACGCCGGTCGCACACGCCAGGATGCGCGACTTGATCTCATCGGTGACGTGCGGGATGACCTGCACGGTGCCGCCCAGGTACTCCCCGCGACGCTCCTTCTGGATGACCGACAGGTAGATCTGGCCCGAGGTCACATTGTTGAGTTTGCTGGTTCTTCCGGTCAGGAAGCGTTCGTAGTGACCAAGGTCGAGATCGGTCTCGGCACCGTCATCGGTGACAAAGACCTCGCCATGCTGCATGGGGTTCATCGTCCCGGGATCGACGTTGAGATACGGGTCGAGCTTCTGAATCGTGATCTTGAGGCCGCGGGCCTCAAGCAGGGACCCGATGGATGCGGCCGCCAGGCCCTTGCCCAGCGACGACACCACACCGCCCGTGACGAAGATGAACTTGGTCTTCTTGGACGGCTTGGACGGCGCCCTGGCTTCGCTTCCCATGTTGTCGAATTCCCTCTCTTGCTCTTGGTCTTGGTCGAGCCGGGATCCGACCCCGAGTTCTGCGCTCGTGCGCCTCGACCCGGGCGGCGATTCTTCGCGCCCCGATCGCATAAGTCAATGCCAACTTTGGCGCGAGCCCGCGCGCCGCGAAACTAGCAACGATCGCGATGACTCGAAGGGGTCTGGCCTTGACACCTTGGGACCCTGGGGCATAGAAATTCCCTTCACCCCACACGGCTCCTCTGTCACCACCTACGACGAGGAGCGAGGAGAGCAGCATGATTCGCGCGCACTCTGGGCTTTCGGTGCGGACAATCGTTTCCGCCGCCTTGGCCGTAGCCGTCACCTCGATTCTTGGCCCTTCATCACCGGCCGTGGCGCAGGACAAGAAGGTGGTGGTCGAGCAGTTCAGCGGGCCGAGTTCGGATCGCTTCCGGCAAATCGTGCTCGGCGCGCTTGGCAAGATCTCGGGACTGGATGTTGTCCCCGACAAGAAGGTCGCGCAGGTAGAGGCCGACCTCGGCCTCATCCAGATCGCGGACGCCTACCCGGCGGTGGCCAAGGAACTGAAGACGGGAGCGTTCGTGGGCGGCAGCATGAGCGGCGGCAAGAAGCCGCGTGCCAAGCTGACCGTGCGCGGCGCCGACGGCGGCGTCACCGGCGAGGAGAGCTGGTCGGGAGCCGACGCGCAGAAGGTGCTTTCCGACATCGAGGCCGGCATCGGCGACAAGCTGCCGCCGCTGCTGGGCAAGGGTGGCGGCGCCAAGCGAGTGGCTGCAGCAGAGTCCAAGAAGGACGCCAAAGGCGATGACAAGGGCGATGCGCCCGCGAAAGAGGATGGGGGCGAAGCAGACGCTGATATCGCGGCTTCCGCTTCGTCGGCTGGCTCGTCCGGCAACCTCTTGCCGGCTGGGCTCGATGTGTCGATCGGCGCTCACGTGATGAATCGCAAGTTCACCTACCAGGAGAACGTGCGCACCGCGATGGCCGGGATGGCGCAGAACTACAAGCTCGCTGCCGTCCCGGCGGTTGCGTTCGCCGCGGACTACTTCTTCATCAAATACGTGGGTGTCACGGTCGACGTCGATTGGGTGCCGACCGGAATCCTGGTGTCGGAGGACAAGTTCTACAAGTACCGGACCGACGTGTACGGCTTCCACGGCGGCGTCAAGGGCCGTTACAGTTTGGGCACGCTCGATATCGAAGGCAACGTTGCCTATGGACGGATGCTTTATCAGGTCGTTCCGGTCAGCGATGCCAAGGCAGGCCGCGATGTCGCCTCAGCGGTGCTGGGCGTGAAGTACGACCACGTTCGCGTCGGCGCCGGCATTCGCTACGAAGTCAACGATATGGTGGGCGTGCTGGCCGGGGGTGATTTTCTCTACATCTTGAAGGCCGGCGAGATCGCCGAGCCTGGCAACTTCAAGTACGCGACCCATCGCGGTGGCCAGGCTTATGCGGGGGTGGCGATCGGACTGCCGTTCCTGCTCAACGGCCTGGAGGCGCGTGTGGTAGGCGACTTCCGCCAGATCGTGTTCAACATGCACTCGGCCAAGACTGACGTCATGGAAGGCAACAAGATCGCCGGTGGCGCCACCGATCGCTACCTGGGTGTCAACATCTCGATCGCGATGCGCAACAAGCACCGGTAGCCGCGCGGTCACTTCTCGATGGCGAACGCCGCGAAGAACAGAAACGTCTGGCGGCGGAAGCTGACCTGGTCGGCGCGAAGCTCGTTGGTGTAGAGGCTGTAACGGACGCCTAGATCCAAGGCAGCGCCCACCGGGCGGACCAGCTCGGCGCGTACCGTGCTGCGGCCCTCGTCCTCGATGCTCACCACGGGCAGACCGGTGGCGCGATCGCGCGACAGGGGAATCTTGTCCGAATAGCGGGTCAGCGCCAGCTCGACCCTCGTGGTCAGCGCCAGCTGCCAGGGCAATAACACCGACCCACGTACGTGCAGGAGGCCGCGCACCAGGCTCTCGCCGTAGCTGTTCGATCGGTTGACGTGCACGGCGGCGCCACCGCCGAGGAGGAATCGCCCGGTGCGGGTGAGTTCGGTGTGCCCGGTCCAGAAACGGTCGGCGCGACTTCCGGTGACCATGGTGGGCGGGCAATTCTCGGCACTTGGACACAGGGCGCCCGCGAAGGCGCGCGACTCGACGCCGGCCGAGGTATTCCATTCCCAGTCGGCACCACCCTCGTCCAGGCCGGCGGCTATCAGGTGCCGGTAGCCGACGAACGCGGTCGGCGCGGCGAAGTCATAGTCGCGGAACGGCTTGTAGGTGAACCAGCGGTACCCGACGCCGGCGCTGATCAGACCGGCAGCGCCCACCCCCTGATCGAGACGCAGCGTCGGTGCGACCGAGCGGAAATCGCGAGCGAACCTACCCTCGCGCTGGACGACATCGAAGTAGCCGGCGCCGATCAACAGCGTGGTGCTGCTAGCGAAGGATGCGCCGTAGCTCGACGCTGCTTGCCCGACCAGCACGTCTTCCAGCCGGGCTGCCTGGTCGGCGAACTTCTTGCCCGCCAGGCTCGCCGACAGCGAAAAGATCTGGCGCCCACCGGGGTAGGCCACGAGATCGCCGCTGGCCACGAAACGCCCGAGCGGCGAGGCGACCAGGGGCGGACCGTCTTTGTCGACCTCACCCTTGAGCCGCTCGACACGCGCCACGTTGGTGTCGTGCTCGGCGCCGGCCTCGAAACGCAGGCCGTAGCGAACCCCCTGCCCGCGGGCGGCTGGGCTCACCAGCACGACGACGAGTGCCGACACCAGCGCTCGGGCCACCGCGCAGGGGCGCATGTCGCCCGCATAGTACACCGATGACCTGCCTCGTCCGCGGTCACGGCCACGAACGTGGCCAGGATCAGGGCCGGGCGCGGGCCCGCAGATCACGCGACTGCGCCTGCAGAGCCTCGGCCCGGGCGCGCAACGCCACCGCGGCGCGTTCCATGGCCTCGACATCGGCCAACGGTTTCCCCGAAGTCTCCAGGCGCCGGATCTCGGCCAGCGTCTGCGGGTCGAGCAGCGTACGCACGGTGGAGGTGAGGGTTGTGACGGCAACCGATGGCGCTGTTCCGGGTGAGACCGGTTGGACGGTCGGAGGCGCCTGGGTTTTTGTCATGGCTGCAACTGGTGGCGACAGCGGCGTCGAGGTCGGCGGGGGCGCCTGCGGCGGCGGGCCGGCGCCTGGCGCTGTGGATGGAGGCGCGCCTACAGCAGCGGCCCCCCCAGCGATCGAAGGTGAGCCGCTCGGAGCCGGTGGCGGCCCGGCCGGCGGCCCCATCTGGGGAGCCACATTGTCAGCCACCGGAGACCTCGCGGCCCCCGGATCGGCGGCGGGACCGCTCTCGTTCGGAGGCACCTTGCCTGGGCCTTCAACGGCCGACGTGCCGACCTTGCTGCTGGTCCGGGCGAAGACCATGCTGCGGCGAGAAGCATCCAGGCCCGCGAAGGGATCCCGTTCCAGCAAGCCGGCACGTCGCCGCAACGCCTGCCGCGTACGAATCGCCCCGGCCGCGCGCGCCAGCGAATCGGCCTCGATGGTGAGGCGGCGCGCCTGATCGGCCAGCAAATCAGCCTTGGCCTCGAACTCGATGGGTCCATCCTGCGGCGAGGGTGCGGCCGCCGCGCCCAGCAGGCCCGCCGCCGATCCGGTCGCCGCACCGACGCCACCACGCCCGCGGCGCAGGTCGGCCTCGGCCTCGGTCAACCTCCGGGCCAGAGCCTCGGCGTCGGCCATCTTCTGGCGAAGGCGGAAGTCAGTACGCACCCCGCCCCGTGACCGCTTGAGCGTCTCGATCTCGGCGTTGGTGCGGTCGAGGTCGGATCGCAGTCGCGCGGCCTCGGCCGCCATTCGATCGACCCGGGCTGCCGCCGTCCCTCGCTGGGCCAGGCGGGCTGTGGTCGGACGCTGCCAGGGGGCCAGCTTCTGCGCGAGGGCCGGCCGGCTCGCCGGCAACATGAGCGTCGCCACCAGCGCCGAGCCAACGAGCAACTTACCGGATTGCATGCGACCGGGAGCGCTCCAAGCAAGGCATGCGCCAGGCGCAAACAAGCAAAATGGAAGCACCGGCGAGTACCTTGCCTCAGTTTTCTGATGTACATCAATCCTAATGCGGGGCCGCGGCCTCGACTCGCTTGTTTACCACCACGCCTCGCTCGGGCATCTTGAGCGACATGCACGAGATTCGCGCCGTCGTCCTGGGAGGTTTGCTGGCGCTTGGCTGCGCGGGCAAGACCGCAGCTACGGCGGCTGCGCCGGCGGGACCGCCACCCGAGGACGCAGCATCGTACTACCCGCTTCTGCCCGGCTGGAAATGGGCCTACGACGTCGAGAAAGGTAGCGAGCGCATCCTCGCCGTCTACGCCGTGACCGAAAACAATGGCAGCGCCGTGGTTATTCAGACCGGAGAGGAACGCGTGAACTACGCGCTGTTCTCCGAAGGAATCGCCCGACGTGACGGCCTGGCCATCGGCGACTACATCCTGAAGTCTCCCATTCGACCCGGCGCCGACTGGCCGATCTCGGGCGGGCGCGCGAAGGTCGCCATGGTCGGTCGCACCGTGACGGTGGCTGCCGGCACGTTCACCAACTGCGCCACCGTGGAAGAGAATCGCACCGATCCCCTCCGGGTCATCCGCACCACCTACGCGCCTGGCGTGGGCCCAGTGACGGTCGAATACCAGGTGCACGATGCCGCCAGCGGACAGTTCACGATGGTGATGCGAGCGTCGCTGCGGGGCATGACACGGCCGGGAGAAGACGCGCTCGGGAACTGACCTTGCGGACCCGACAGGCGCCGCAGACCTCGCTCACTGCCGACATGTCGCGCCTCCTTCCACATGGACGGACCCCGCCCGCCCGCGCTACCTTTCGCCACGACATGACCACCTCCGCGCACGCACCGCGGACAGCCGGGACGGCGCGCAGCGGGATGCCCCCGGTGGCGCACCGACTGTCAGACGATGGCACGTTCCCCAACAGCCGGCTGCCCGCCGTCATCTACCCGGCCGCCGTGACCTTGCCCGATCGCGACCCCGCGTCCGCGTTCGAGCGGCTGTTCGCGCAGCACGGCTGGACCGGCGCTTGGCGCAACGGCGTCTATTCGTTCCAGCACTACCACAGCACCGCGCACGAGGTGCTGGGCATCTACGCGGGCAGCGCGCGCGTACTGCTTGGCGGAGACAGCGGAGTGGTGGTCACCGCGTCGGCCGGCGATGTCGTCGTGATCCCGGCCGGCGTCGCCCACAAGAACCTGGGTGCAAGCGCGGACTTTGCCTGCGTCGGCGCCTACCCTGACGGCACCGGCCCCGATCTGCTGCGCGGAAAGCCCGGCGAGCGCCCCGCCGCAGATCGCCAGATCGCCCGTGTTGCGGTGCCCGCCACCGATCCAGTCGCCGGCCGCGATGGGCCGCTGGTGGCTCTTTGGGCCGTTGGCTGACGCCTGGGTCCCGGCTGGTCCGGCGAGTACTCGGCCCTGGCGCGCCGAGCACGATGCGGCGCTTTCCCGGGATGGCATGCACCCCGCAAGCGGTGCTGCCGGTGTTTGGCTACACCGCCCGAGCGGACGTTGGCTCGATCGGCTGCGTCCGCTGCTTGAGGAACGCGATCATCTCGCTCTCGTCCCGCGCCGGCGCACCCGGCAGCTGCACCACGGCGCGGGCCAGCCGCCGCCAGCGCTTGAGCATCAAGAGGAGCCACACCTGGAAGAAGTCGAGGCCGTCGAACACGAGAGCGTCCTCGGCACCGTAGCGCGCCAGATTGCGCTCGAGCTCGGCAGGCAGCTCGGTGTAGTGGCAGCGCGCCTGCACGTGATGGTGGATGTGGTAGCCGTCGTTGAAGCAGCGGCGGTTGTAGCGGGTGTTGATGCACGTGATGCTGGAGCGGTAGGGATTCCCAGGTTGCTGCGCGCATACGAAGGCGTGTTGGCCCCAGTTGCCCGCCATCATCAAGGTGCGCACCAGCACCACGGGGCCGACGAACACCACCAAGGTCGCCGCCGGGTTCACCAGCAACAGCCCGGCCACCACCAGCCAGAACGCGCCCTCGCCAATGATCAGGCGTCGCAGCAGACGCGTGTTGCCCTTCCGTCGGTGGTACCCGGCAAGCTGCCACAGCCCCAAGACCATGAAGCGCAACCAGTAGTGCAGCCAGTGCGACAAGCGATCGCGGTGGTAGCCCATGGTCGAGCTGAGATCGTCCCCGAGGTTCTCTTCGCGATGATGCATGCCCATGTGGTGGACGAAATAGGTCTCGGGCGTCTCGCCATGGAACGGCCCAAGCACCCACGGGATGATGGTCGCGAGCGCCCGGTGGCGCGCCTTGAACAAGGGCCGGTGCGACGTGCAGTGGAGCATCAGGATGAACCGGTCCATGGTCCACGCACCGAGTAGAAGCCAGTAGAGCGGCGCCAGGTACCAAAGGTGCGGCCCGGCGAAGAACAGCGCCACGCCCGCGATCCCCACCAGGGCGCACTTCAGCATTAGCCAGACGAACACCAGATCGCGCGCATCACCAAGCAGCGCCGCAGCCGGGCGCAAGAACGCCGGCACGTCGCCCTGGCGCGGATCCCGGATGCTGAGCGATTCCATCGAGCTTGGCGCCATTGGCCTACGGAGACCAGCCGGAGTCAAGCCCGCCCGGGGTCGAGTTCGGTGATGTCGGCTTCCGCTCGAGACGCTCCGGGCACGAAGTTCGTGTGTGCCTCAAGCCCGGAACCCCGGCGCGAAAGCGCCCTGGTTTGTGGAGGGCAGGGAGGTATATGGTAGCTGCGAGAACTCGCATTGGACCATCGCACCATGACAGAACGGACCGTACCGCAGCAGGCCAGGAGGAGACTGCTGTCAAAGCCTTTCTTCGCCGCGTGCCTGTCGATCTGCACCGCCGCGGCCTGCAGCCCGCGCCACCTGGAAATCGACATCCCCAAGGGCCCGCCCGAGGCAGGCGCCGATGCCCCGCCAGCGCCGCCCGACACCGGCCCCATCCTGGTACTGCCCGACGCGGTTGCGCGGCCCGACGCCTGCATCAGGATAGCCCGTGAGATCTGCAACGGCCTCGACGACGACTGCAACGGTATCGTCGACGACGTGGTGGCAAGCGACCTACAGGACAAGGTCACCTCGTGCGGCCGGTGTGACATCACCTGCCTGCCGGTGCCGCCCAACGCCGAATCGGTGTGCGTGGCGGGTGTGTGCGGCTTCACGTGCAAGGATCCAAGCTTCCGAGACGTGAACGGCAGCAAGGAAGATGGCTGCGAGTGCCAGTTCACCGGTCAGGAGCTGTGCGACGGTAAGGACAACAACTGCGACGGCAGGATCGACGAAGCCTTCGACCTGGCAAAAGATGCGAACAACTGTGGCAAGTGCGGCAACAAATGCACGCTGCCCGGTGCCGACGCCGGCTGCGAGGGCGGCATGTGCACGCTCAAGATGTGCTTGCCTGGCTTCGCCGACCGCAACAAGATTCCGGGCGACGGCTGCGAATCGAACTGCGCCGAAACCAACGGCGGCGTCGAGATCTGCGACGGCCGGGACAACGACTGCGACGGCAAGATCGACGAGATCAACTCCGAGGCTGACCGCACCACGGACGACAAGCTCGTCTACGTTCAGGTAGCCGACGTGACCATGTTCGCGTACGAGAGCGCGCGGCCCGACTCGACCGACAAGGCCCCAGGTTCAAACGGCACGGTGCGCGCGTGCTCGTTGCCGTCGCGCATGCCGTGGACCAACATCGACAGGAAGGACGCTGCCAAAGCTTGCGAGGCCGTCGGCACGATGTGGCGCCTGTGCTCAAGCATCGAGTGGGAGAAAGCGTGTAGCCGGGGCAGCGTGACGGTCAACCCGTATCCCTACGGCGCCAGCTACGACGGCATGAAGTGCAACGGCGTGGATTTCAAGATGCCTCCCAGCGTCGTCGCCACCGGCAGCGCGACCATGTGCGCGTCGGAGGCGGGCGCGCCCCCCGGCGAGACCCGCATCTATGATCTCTCGGGCAACGTGCGCGAATGGGTCACCACCACCGCCGCCTCGGCGTTCGAGATGCGTGGCGGCGCCTACAACATCGCCAGCTTCAGCGGCGACGCGCCCGGCCTCAAGTGCACGGCCGCCATCCCGGCGCCGATGGCAGCGGTCCGCCTGCCGTCGGTCGGATTCCGCTGCTGCCGCACCGGCAAACTACCCGCTCAGTGAGGAGCCGTCATCATGCGTAGAAGAAACATCGTCAACCTCGTCGCCACCGCTGGCCTGGTCGCGGCCGGATTGCTCTTCGCACGCACGGCCGGCGCCCAGCCGGTGCGGCCCAACATCCTGTTCATCTTCGACACCTCGACGTCGATGCTGCTCAACGGCGGCGACGGCTCGCCCCTATGCATGAACCAGGGCATGAACTCGCGGTTCTTCCGCCTCAAGCAAGCCATCCGCGAGACACTGACGGAGGTCGGCACCGATGAGGCCAACTTCGGTCTTGCGCGCTTCCCGCAGCGAACCACGCCAGCGACCGACCGCGGTTGCTACCGGGGCCACTACATCAACGCCATCGACACCGGCGCCAACCTCGGCTGCAAGACCACAGCGGCCATTGAGGCGCCCGACGGCGCGTGGTTCCTGCCGGACATCGCCTCGGAGTTTGTGGTCGTGCCGGTCACAGGCAAGCTGCCGCCACCCGACAGCAACGACTACGATCCACCCGGCGCCAACGTGGTCACCATTCACCGCTGGCTGAACAACGTGGAGATCTCGGACGGTGTCACCATGACTGAGCCCGAGATCCGCGTGGGCGGCCCAAAGACGCCGCTGGCGGCGTCCTTGTTTTATGCCCGGCTGTACTTCCAGCGCTACGTCAAACCCAATGATCCGCGCATGGGCTGCCGCAAGGACATCGTCATTCTGGTCACCGACGGCGCGGAGACCTGCGGCGGCGACGCACCCCAGGCCGCCGAGGATCTGTACAAGGCGGGTGTCGAACTGTACGTCGTCGTGCAACTGGGTGAGGTCGGGACCGTGCACGACCAGATCGCCAGCCGGGGCAGCGGCGGCAAGCGCCCGGCGTCACTGAAGGTGGACTTTCTCAACCCGGCGGCGACCAAGGCCGCGCTCATCGGCATCATCGCCGAGTCGGTGCCGCCGGGGGAGATCTGCAACGGCAAGGACGACAATTGCAACGGCGACATCGACAACATGAAGGGCATCGATGGCCCGCTGCCCGACGTGGGCGGTCCCTGCCTGTGCCCTGGCCTGACCGAAGAGATGGTCGGTAAGGGCATGTGCAAGAAAGGCAACCTCAAGTGCGTCGCGGGTGCACTGGTGTGCGAAGGCTGCGTCGGCCCGGGCGAGGAGGTGTGCAATGGCATCGACGACAATTGCAACGGCCTCATCGACGAGAACCTGCCTAACGTCGGCAAAGAATGCGCGTGCCCGCCCCTATCGCTCGAAATGCTGAACACCGGAGAGTGTCGGGCGGGCAAGAACGTGTGCAAAGGCAAGATGCCGCTCGACTGCGAAGGCTGCGTCGGCCCTGTCAAGGAGATCTGCGACTGCAAGGACAACAACTGCAACGGCATGAAGGACGAAGGCAACCCGTGCGGCGCCGGCTTCGCGTGTGTCGGGTGCAAGTGCGAATTGCTGTGCGGTGAGGGCGAATTCCGCTGTCCGACCGGCTACGCCTGTGACACCTCGATGATGCCACCCGTGTGCAAGAGCTTGAAGTGCGTTGGCAAGGTCTGCCCGGCGGGGTCGTCGTGCGAGGAAGGTACCGGCGAGTGCAAGGACAAATGCGCCAACGTCACCTGCGTTGCGCCGCAGACCTGCTTGGACGGTCGCTGCGTCGACTGCTACTCGCTTGGCTGTCCGGCCGGTCAGCAGTGCCGGGCCGGACTGTGCCAGAAGGACCCGTGCGCGGGCAAGAAATGCAAACCTGACCAGTTCTGCAACGAGAAAGGCGTGTGCACCAACCTGTGCACCTCGCCGTGCCCGCCCGGCCAGCGCTGCGCCGCCGGCACATGCCAGGTCGACAAGTGCGCCCCGGTCACCGCCACCTGCATTGCGGGTGAGGTCTGCGATCCGGTCACCCTCACGTGCAAGGCCGACCGGTGCAGGTTTGGCGCGTGCTCAGCTGGACAACGCTGCGTCCCGGCGACCGGCGA
This sequence comes from Myxococcales bacterium, assembly GCA_031431215.1. Taxonomy (GTDB): domain Bacteria; phylum Myxococcota_A; class Polyangia; order Fen-1088; family Fen-1088; genus JANPCZ01. The sequence goes on along the minus strand of JANPCZ010000102.1, from coordinate 39,244 downwards.
GTGCAAGGACGATCCGTGCGCCACCATCAAGTGCCCCAACGGCTGCTACAAGTGCGATGTCGCCACCGACGGCACCGGCTTCTGCGGGCTACTCAAGGAATGCCAGGCTGAACGGATCGAAATCGCGACCCAGGGTGGCGGTTGCTCGTGCGGGGTGGGTGGCAGAGGCGCGCTGGCCGGCGGAGCGCTAGCAGGCCTGTGGTTGACCTTCGCGGTCGTGGTGCACGCCCGGTCGCGCCGCCGGCGCCGTTAGCCGACCGGCGACCCGGATCGCGCTGCTACTTGGCGAATGTCCGCGACCAGCGGGCCCGTGGCCAGGGTGGCCGTCATGTGGACGTTGACATCAGCCAGAAACATCGTCGCAGGCATCGTGCCAACCGCCGTCAGGGGCGCGCCCCGAGCCGGGCGATCGCGCTGGGGGTACCGAGGTTAGCCCGAGAAAATTCTGCTTCCCTTCGTCGAAACGATGGTTAATATGCGCGCCAACAAGGGGGAATCAGATCCATGCGCACACGAGCTCTGGCGGTACTGTTCTCGGTTTCATCGCTTCTGGCGGCCTGCGATGACGATGGCGACAGCAAGAAGGACGGTCCGATGGTGATGGTAGACGACGGCGGCACCAAGGGCGGTGCCGGTGGCGGTGCCGGTCGCGCGGGTTCGGATGGCGGTGGCGTGGCGGGTAGTGCTGGCGGTGGTTCTGCCGGCATGGATGCGGGACGGCCCGATACCTCTCCTGCCGACGTGGCGGCCGAGATGGGCACGCCCAGCGATGCCAGCCGCAGCGAGGGCGGTACCGACGCCGCCCGCGGCGAGACTGGCACCGACGCCAGCGATGCTGCCAGGGCCGAGACTGGTACTGACGCTGTGGCCACCGACGCGTCGACTGACGTCGTGGCCTTGACCGGCCCGGCAGCGCGCGGTTCTTACCTGGTGAACACCCTGCTGAGCTGCGGTGATTGCCACACCCCTCGCGGCGCGATGGGCGCTCCCGACATGACGAAGTTCTTGTCCGGCGTGAAATGCCTGTTCGACATCATTCCGCCCGCGACCAACGGCATGGGCTGCGTGAACAGCCGCAACCTGACTCCGCACGAAAACGGACTCAAGACGCGCACCGACACCCAGATCAAGGACATGTTCACCAAGGGCATGCGGCCCGACGGCAAGCCGATGCACTCGTTCATGCCGTACTACGAGTACGCGAACCTGACCTCCGACGACGCCGATGCAGTGGTCGCTTACCTGCGGACCATCCCGGCGGTCGACAACATGGTGCCGCCCAACGAGCCACCGTTCACCGATCCGCCGGCCGCGGCGGCCGTGGCGGTCGCTCTGACGGACGTGCCTGACGTCGCCGCGGGCGCGGCCAACGAAGCTTCCGCCAAGCGCGGGCGCTACATCGCCGCAGTGGCCTGCATCGGCTGCCACACCAAGGACGCCGCCATGGGATCGCCGCACCCGCTCGACAAGACCTTGTATTTCGCCGGTGCACGCGAGTTCGACGCCGCCGGCTTCGGCCTGCCGGTGCCGCCGTTCCCAGCCAAGATCTACACGCAGAACCTCACCCAGGACGACACCGGCATCAAGGGCTGGGTCGCCAATGACGTGATCAAGGTGCTGAAGATGGGCCTCGACAAGATGGACAAGAAGGTCTGCCCGCCGATGCCGGCCGGGCCGATGGGCAACTTCGGTGGCCTCACGGACGCCGACGCTCAGGACATCGCCAATTTCATCGTCACCCTTCCGGGCAAGATGAACATGCTGCCCAACCAGTGCGTGGCCCCATAAGGTCGGCAAGCCCTTGCCCGTGGTGCGCGTGACAGCCGCACACCCCACCCCACGAGCGACGCGAGCCTTTGTGCTCGCGCCGCTCGTTTTCGTTTTTGGCTGCGGCGATCCGGGAGCCAACGGACCCATCGACCCGCCCGTGGTCGATACCGACGCTGCCGCGGTGGTTGGCGACAGGCCCGGACAGCCCACCCCGGATGCCCCGGCCAGCCTCCCGGAAACCGCCGGTGCCGACCCAAGCGACCTGACGGATATGCGCCAGCCTGCACCCGAAGCCGGGGACGCGCCCGGCCTTTCGGCGCCTGACGTGCCCGCCGACGAATTGCCACCTATGGACGCGCAGCCGGCCGACACCAAGGACGCGGCCTCCGAGGCGGCGCCAGATGCGATCCAGCGCAAGCCGACACCCGACGGCGCCGGCCCGTACTTGCTGTCCGAGGCGGGGCTCTACTCGGACATGGCGAAGAAGCTGCTTGCTGCCGATCTGATTCCGTTCGCCCCCGAGCACGTGCTGTGGGCCGACGGTGCCACCAAGCGGCGTTGGTTGCAGTTGCCACCGGGCGAAAAGATCGACACGTCGAACATGGACCATTGGACTTTCCCGGTCGGCACGCGAGCGTGGAAAGAGTTCAGCCGCGACGGCAAGCCGCTAGAGACCCGGCTGGTCGAGCGCACCGGACCGGGCGAGATGGACTACTGGATGGGGGCCTTCCTATGGAAGGCGGACGGCTCGGACGCGGTCTACGTACCCGACGGAGCGACCAACGTCCTGGGCACCGATCACGACGTACCGGCAGCGAAACGCTGCTGGTCATGCCACAGCGGCGAGCCCGGCCGCCTGCTGGGATTCTCGGCCGTGCAGCTGTCGCGTCCCGCGGGCACGTCGGCCACCCTGAGTTCGCTCGTGGCCGCGGGTCTGTTGACTGCACCGCCACCGCCGGATGCCGATTACCGCGTTCCCGGCGAGGGCGCCGTGCGCACGGCGATCGGGTACCTGCACGCCAACTGCGGCCACTGTCACAACCCCACCGGCATCGCGCGGCCCGACACCGACATGCTCCTGCGCATCGGCACCTCCGATCGCGTGCCCGAGGCCACCGGTGCCTATCGCACGACCATCGGAGTCATGCTGCAGCGGTTTCGCAACGCCGTCGTATCGGACCGGATCGTCCGTGCCAGTCCCGACCAGAGCGGCGTCATCTACCGCATGCGCGAGCGAGGCACCAACAGTGCCATGCCGCCCTTGGCGACCAAGCACGTCGACATGGTGGGCGTGGACCTGGTGTCGGCCTGGATTCGCGGGCTCTAGTACTCTAGTGCCCCCGGGACATCCCGCGCGTGCGTCGCACGGCAGTGGCTCCGCTCGGTGCTGGTGCTGCGCGAGCCAAGGCTGCTGGATTGACCTCGCGCGCGCTTGCTCGGAGAAGACGTATAGTTTGTGGATGGGAGTGGCCGTTCGAGGGCAGCCAAGGAGACGACCGCGAAATGGATCCGGGCCTTGCACGGGTTTCGCGGCGTGGCTCGCGGCCGCTTTGTTTTGGTGGCCTTCCTGCGGCGATCCCGCCCGATTTGGAAACCTTGAGATTCGGTTCGAGATCGAGCCCGACGTGCCCCGGCCGTCCCACCTTGTGGTGAGCTGGTTTCACGAACAGGGTGCGGTGTTCCTGGATCGCCGAGTCCCTGACCAGGGCGAACTCGCGAGCCGGGGTCCGACTCTGGCCACGATCATTATCGAAACCGATGCGTCGCTTCCCGGTGAGCGTCGGATCGTGGTGCGGGGAATGCGCGACGCCGTTGCGGTGGCCGAGGGTGCCAGCCGCATCCCCTCGCGCATCCCCTCGCCGTCCGTGCGACAGACAGTGACCGTGACCTTGCGCGCACAGCGCGGCACCGATCTGGATGACGACGGCATTCCGGACGAGGTCGACAACTGTCCCAGCATCAAGGACCCGACCGGTGCATGCCGGGGGTCGATGGCCGACACCGGACCTCAATCCCCGGACGGGGGCGGAGGTCCGATCGACAGCGGGCCTGTCACTTCCCCGGTGGTCGATGGAGCCCCGGTCGAGGTCAAGGGCACGGCGGCGGACGCCCCACCGGCGGCGGACACCCGCGTCGATGCACCGCCGCCCGATGTGTCGCCCGATCGCGCCATCGACGTCAGCCCCGTCGATGCGCCCGTCGATGCGCCCGTCGATGCGCCGCAGGGGACCGGTCTCAAGGGGGAGTATTTCAGCAACACGACGCTGACCCCGCCGGCCACGGTGGTTCGCATCGATCCGACGGTCAATTTCGACTGGAAGAATGGCGCACCCGCGCCTGGCGTGCCGGCCGATTTCTTCACCGTGCGCTGGACCGGCGAAGTCGAGGCGCCGTTCACCGAGAACTACACAATCAGCTTGAGTTCCGACGACGGCAGCAGCCTGTGGTGGAATGGCGCCCTGCTGATCGATCGGTTTTCAGGCGGGGTGGGGACCAGGACCGCCATGGTGCCCCTCGAGGCCGGACGTCGCTACCCGATAAGGGTGGAGATGCGGGAGGGGGCCCTAAACGCGAACGTCGCCCTCACCTGGGAGAGCCCGAGCCAGCCGCGACAGGTGATCCCGCGCAACCGTCTCTATCCAGCGCCGTAGGGCCAGCGCCGGGCAACCCTGGGTTCAGAGTTGCAGGCCCTTCGAACCCTTGGGCCGACCGCTGCCAACATCCTCGGCGGAGCCGGTGCCGTCGCCCTTGCCCTGCGCTTTCTTGCCCCGGGGTTTGGCGTGGCGCTGGTTCTTCTTGGCCTTGGACTTTCGAACGCCTTTCTTCGCCGCGCACACTCCAGGCCGGGCGTGTGCGACTGACTCCGTCGCGGGGACGGCAAATGCGGCGAAAACCAAGGCGGCTATCAGGGACATGACTAGACGTTTCATCACGGCGGTAAGAATAGCAGGCCACCCTGCGAGACGGTTCACGTCGACGAGCAACTAGGCAGGCGCCACCAATCGCCGCTACCTGGGAGGCCCCGCGTTCCGCGCTGCCACCTCGATGCCGCCAAGCAAAGCCTGTGCGCCGGCGTGGAACGGATCGATGTGCAGCGCGCGCCGCACGAAAGTCAGAGCGCCCGCGCCGTCGCCACGCGCAAGGGCAATCGAGGCCAGCAGGGTGAGCGCGTCGGTGTCTTCGGGATCGCCATCGATCAGGCGACGGGCGATGGTTTCGGCGGCCGCGGCATCGCCCAGCGCCAGGTGGCAACGCGCAAGCAGTACCTGGGCGTCGGCGCCGGGCAAGCCGTTCAGAGCGCCCGCGGCCAGGGCGAGGTGGCCCGTCACCACGAGCAGCGTGGCGGTCTGCACACGACAGCTCGCGGCCAGATCGCTTACCGATGGAAAGCGCGCGGCGCAGCCGTCGAGCAAGCGTTGCGTGGTGGCGGGGTCCGCCAGATCAACCGCCGGGCCGGTGGCGTCGCGGGTGGCGAACAGGGTCTCCTGCCCGTCGGTGAACACCAGCTTCCAGTCGGCGCTGCCGGCCAGGTGCGCGATGAGGCCCAGGTAGCGGCCCGGAAAGCCGACCGGCAACACCGCGTGCGTGAAGCGATACCGCTGCGACAGGAAATCGAAGCGCTCGGGGTGATCAAGCAGATCGAGGAAGTCCTGGTATTCGTCGCGGGTACGCAAGATGAGACGCGTGTCCATGTGAGGCCGGATGCGGGGGTAAAGGGTCCAGATGAGGTAGCCGCCCTGGTGATCGGCCGAGAAGATCGCGCCACCCGCCGGGGTCGTCGCAAGCACCGCCGCCGACGCGGTCGGGAAGCGAAACGGCGTCGGGGCTGCAAGCGACGGCTCGCGCGCAAAGGCCTTCACCTCGACCACAGCCAGCGCGATCACCGCAACGGCGACCACGGCGCCGACGGCCACACGCACCGAACGCCCGCGCTCACGAAGCCAGCGCTCAAGCACCGCCAGAGCCGGGGCCGCCTGGATGGCGCCAATCGGTGCGCCGAGCCAGTAGAGCAGGATCACGTTGCGATTCGCCACCAGCGCCAGGGCCACCAGCGCGGCCACCAGCACCGCGTGGCTCGCTATCAGATGGCGGCGTCCAAGCAAGAAACTGGCGGCGAGAAAGCCGAGGAACCACTTCAGGTGAAAAAACAGCCCGGGCATGGAGCGTTCGAGGATCCACGGCGGCACGTTCTCCGCGATCTGCGCCGAGTACACGTTGGCGCTGGAGGGATCGAAGCGCAGCAGCAATTCAACCGCCAGCCACGGCCCGCGCCAGCCGTAGGGCGTGACCAGGGACGCCAGCAAACACAGGCCCAGCATGCCGGCCAGCGGCCGCCAGCGTCGGTCGCCGACAGAAGGCAAGAGCGCGCCCAGGACAAAGGCCCCGATCAGCGCCGGCCCAAGCGCGAACAGGCCCTGGCAATTCGCCCACAGTATTTGCAGGGGTGGCAACCACCACAATGAACGCACGGCGCCACCGCGACGGAAGTCTTCCAGGATCGAGAAGAACGCGGCGAGAAAGACCAACGTCAGGATCACCGGACGCACGGGCAAGAGGTGGCGGGCGGCAAACAGCATGGCAGACAGCGCCAGCGTGCAGATCAAGCGTGCCATCCGACCGGCCCCGGACGCGTCCGAAACCCCGCCTGAGCGCCCTGCCGCGTACACGAGCACTACGGCCCCGGCGGCTACCACTGCCGCCTTCACCAGCACGAGCCCGGCGAGGCCGCCAAGCGTGTGAACGGCAAAGACGCCAAGCTGGAACAGCCAGTGCAGATCGACCCAGAGCCGCCCCGCTGCGACAAGCGAGAACGGATCGACGTGCAAGAATGCCCGCGTGCGCACCATCTCGCGCCCGGCGGCCAGGTGCCAGAAGATGTCGCCGTCGGCGATCGCGGTCAGGCCAGCGCCGAACGCCAGCACCGCCACCACCGCCACCGGCCATCCGCGCAAGAACCCCACCGACCGCGCGACGGGGGTCAGCCCGGGTCCGCTTCCAGACAGAAGTAGCGAACGCTCTTGCGATCGGTGGCGGCGAACTCATCGACCAGGGCGCCCGCCCAGATCTTCTTGAGGTCGGTGGTGAGCTTGAGCTTGTGCGTATCGCCGACCACGAAGCTACGCAGCTTGCCGCCGACCTTGTCCTTCATCTTGTCTTTGATCTTGTTGCGCGGCTGCCGCGGCTTGTAGTGCGCGACCAGCAGGGACTTGCCCGCCATCGGCCCGCCCACGGCCTCGTAGCGCATCACGAAAGCGTAGTCATACAGATCGTCAGACGGAAACTTGCCCGGGATCTCCACAAGCTTCGCGGTCACCACCAAGGGCTCGTCGGCGACAGCCGGCGTCGGCCTGGCGATGGCCATTGCGGCCGCGGGGACAGCGAAAAGAACGGCGAGTCGAAAACCGCGTTTCGTCATGGCGGGGGATACTATCCGAAGTTGGACGGCCGGAGTAAGCGGTTCATTCGAGGTCATTCGACGCCTCCGTGCCGTTCTTTTTCGAGCACCTTCAGGTTCTGTTCCAACCCCGGCAGGTCCGGGTTCGCGGCCCGTGCCGCTGCGTAGGCTTGCTCGGCCGCCGGTAGATCACCCTGCAGTTGCAGGACCAGGCCCAGGCTCGCATGGGCCTCTGCGAACGCGGGAAAGCTGGCGGTTGCGCGCGCATACGCATCCCGCGCCTCCGCCAGGCGCCCGCGCCGACGCAGATCGTTGCCCAGGTTGTAGCTGACTACACCCAGCACTTCGGAGTGTGCCAGCGGGCGCAGATACGCGGGCGCGCCCGCCAACGGCACATGGTATTTGCCGCGATAGAAGTCGTCGGGCATGTCCTCGCCGCCCCGCAGTAGTTCGACGTTGTGAACGCCACCCTCGTCGGTGACGCGGACGAAGAAGTGACCGGGCACCACCACGCCCGCAATCGGCAAACCCAACCACTCGCCGAGCGCCAGGTACAGCGTGCCAAGTCCCACGCAACTGCCGCGACGCAGATCCAACACTGACGGCAGCAACATGAAACGCGGATCCTGATCATCGATCTCGCGGGCGAATCCCAGGTGCTCGAAGACCACACGGTTCAGCACCGCCAGCATCGTGTCGACGGGCTTCTGTCTGCGCTCCTCGCGCACCCGCGACACGATCCGCTCGAGAGCCAGCAGCGAGGCCGCCGGATCGACGGCGCCACCGGCAGCCAGCAACTCAAGCGTGCGCGGCCGCGCCGGACGTGCGCCATCGGCCCGCCGGCAACTCGCCAGTGACAGCGCGACGCATCCGCTCAGGGCCAGTGCCAGCCAGCGCGGCGGCGCCGCCGTCACTTGCCGGCTTCCAACCGCAACGGATCCCAGCCCTCGGAGTAGTTGTACAGATCGCGCGCGGTCATCATGTAGATGACCAGCTTGCGGCGGCTGAGATCAGCTACGCCCCGGCGCATCAGCGTCTGCCGTACGTTGGGACCACCGCCGTAGCTCATCACCAGATCCACGGGGCTGCTAATCTCGCGGGCGATGTGCGCCGAGATTCCAGCGTGTTGGCAGTCAGTCAACTGGTACACGCCGGTGAAGCTGTCGCCCAGTACGATGATCGGGCTGTCGGCGTCATCCTCGTAGAGCGCGCCATCGGGGCCCTTCACCTGATGCCCGACCAGCGTCTCGGGCTTGTACTTGCCACGCAATGCGGGCGCCAGGCGCGAGTGCAGATCTCCGTGGCGTACGAAAGGAGCGTCCGACACCGTGTACTTTCGCGGGTGGCTAGCAAGCTCGCGGTACCACGGGTATTGCTTGACCCGGGCGGCGACCAGCCGGGCGGCGAGATCGATCCCGCGCGCACTCCAGTGGGTGTCCTGCGCCTGGTAGATCGGCTCCTTCGCGGTGGCGTCCTTCGCCCGCTCGGCCAGGAAAGCCGGCAGGAGGTCCAGCACCTCGACGCCGGCCTGGGTCAGCGCCAGAGCGAACTTGCGCGCAAATGGGTTGACCACCTTGCCGACGAACGGCTTGCCGGCCGGATCGAACTTGTCGGGCAGAACTTCGCTCTTGGTCGGCACCGGCACGAACAGGAAATCGACACCGTTGTCGGCCAGCAGCTTGCGAAATTCAACGATCAGCGGCAGCGGAGCCTTGCCGGGCTTTTGCTGCTCGAGATCGCCGCCGACCACGTAGTCAAGCGCGTTACGGAAGAACAGGAAACCATCGAGCCCGGGCAGCCCCTTCACACTCGCGGGCGTGCTCTTCTCGCGCTTGCGGACACTGTCGGCGAACGGCGCGACGCTGGCTGCCCACTTGTCCCATCCACCACCCGCGGCCGCAAGTTCGCGCCTGACCACATCGGCGACCGGGCCCGGCGTCGGCGTCGGGGTGGTGCGCTTGAGCTTCGGCGTGGGCGCCGTCGCTGCCGGCCCGGCGGGGCGAACGGCCGGCTTGCCGTCGGGCGTCTTGAGCAGAAAGACGTTGTAGACCGGCTTGCCCTGCGGCTTGCCGCGCATCACGACCGCTGGCGTGTCGAACGTGCGTCCGCCCAGTTCGCCGCGGACCTCGGACTCGGTTGCGTCGTCCGGCCACACCACGGCGCCCTTCACCAGATCGGTGTTGTACGACGGGTACCAGTACGACGACAGCTGGTTGGCCCACGACTTCACCTCGGCGGCGCCGAACGGCTTGCCAACGTAGTCGTCCCGGATGAGAGCGAGCGTCGCCGGCTTGATCAGATCGGCGCGCACGCGTCCGTAGACTTCCGGAAAGCCGTCGCCGTCCTCGTCGGGAGCGTCAGGAAAAGCCTTGAACCACGGCCACAGCTCGACCTTCACCCACACCTCGGCCGCTGCGTCCGCGCCCGGATCGTGCAGGAACACCAGGGCGGCCAACTGGCGCGCGATGTGGGGGCCACCGGGCAGGCCCCAGGACTCGGCGCGCACGGCCGCGGCGACATCCTCAAGCCCGGAGGCGGCGTCGGCGTTCTTGGTTGCCAAGTACTCCACCAGCGGTGCGAACGCCAGTGGATGTGCGCGTTCGGCTGGGGTCAACGGCGTCTTGCGGATCGACGCCGTCAAAGTCGCAGCGTCGAACACGCCTGCGAACGGATGGCTCGCATCTGGCCGCGCGCCGACCCCGGCCGCGGCCGGATCTTCCGGCTCGGCGTCGGCGTTCATGAAGTTGGCGTTGTAGGCCGCGTAGTCCAGCGTGGCGCGCGTCGGACGATCGATCTCACGCACCAGCACCCGCGACGTGGTTCGCCGATAACCGGCATTCACAGTGCGCACCTCGGCATGCTCGAAGGCGACGTTGTCGGCAGCGCCCGGCCACGGGAAACGCGGGCCGCCAGAATGGCACGCCAGCGGTAACAGCATCGCAACCAGGGCGCAGCGCCCGCCGCAGCTAGGAACGCGCATACGCACCTCGCCGGTAGCGCCACAGCACGCGCAGAACCCGCAGCGTGTACGGGATCGGACGCAGGTACGATATCTCGTCGCCGTAGTGGGTGGGAATCGGCGCCTCGCCGACCAGCAGGCCGCGCGCCCGCGCCGAAGCGATGACCTCCAGATCGAAATCGAAGCTGTCGGACAAGCAACCGAACGACAGTTCGGCAAGCGCCCGCGGGCCGTAGACCAGATAGCCGCTGTGGTAGTCAGTCATCGTCAGTCCCAGGGTCACGTTCTCGATGCGGTTCAAGCACCAGTTGGCCACGTACTTGGTGACCGGCATGCCGCCGGCAAGCGCCGCGCCGCCGGCGATGCGCGACCCTTGCAGCACATCCAGGCCACGGCGCGCGCGATCTTCTAGCAACTCCGGCAGCGCCTCGGGACTGTACTGCCCGTCGGCGTGGACGCACGCGACAACGTCGGCACCAGCCGCGCGGGCGGCGGCAAGGGCATCCTTCATCGCGGCGCCGTAGCCGCCGTTGCGCGGCCGATCCACCAGTGTGACGCCCGGGTCACCAACCGCAAGCGATGCTGACAACGCTCGGGTGTCATCGCTGCTGCCATCGTTGACGATCACAATGCGGTGAAGCCCGACCGGCGCCGCCGTGCGCACCCGATCAACCACACCGCGCAGGTGGCGGCCGGCGTTGTACGCGGGAATCACGACGACAAGCTTCATTCGCCAGCGTGCCTCTGGCCCTGAGCGTTGACCGCTGCCCCGTAGCGAGCCACGTAGTCGGCCACGATACCGGGGAGCATCTCGTCGAGCGTCACGCGCGGCTCCCAGTCGAGCAGCCGTCGCGCCTTGTCGATGTCGGGAATACGCTCGATCGAGTCGTCGTAGCCGGGGCCATACAAACTCTCGGCGGTGATTTCGCGCAACCGAGGCACGCGAGCACCGGGCACCTGCTGTCCGTAGGCGCGGACCAGGGCCAGCGCCAGACTGCGGATGCTGACGTCGTTACCGGGATGACCCAGGTTCAGGATCTCGCCGTGGGTGACGTGCGGGCGGTCGATGACCCTCACAATCGCATCGACGAATTCCGCCACTGACACGAACGAGCGCCGCTGCCGCCCACTATCGACCAACAGCAGATCATCGCCGCGCAACAACGCCGACATGAACGACGCCAGCACCCGCGGCACGCCCTCGCCGTCAATGCCGGGCACGAAATCCATTCGTGGTCCGATCACGTTGAACGGCCGGATGATGGTAAACGGCAAGCCCCCGTGGCGACCGTGCGCAAAGATCACCCGCTCGGCCAGTTGCTTGGCGCACGCGTAGGTCCAGCGTTCCTTGTGCACCGGCCCCAGGAACAGCCCCGAGGCGTCCTCGTTCATCGTCTCGCTCGGCCGCCCGTCGCTGTCCAGCGCCACGCGTCCATACACCTCGCAGGTCGAAAAGTGAATGAGCCAGCGCGCGCGCGCCGCGCACAGTTTTACCAGGGGCAGTAGGTCGGTGAAGCTGGCGTCGATGACGTCCAGCGGGCGCGTGTTGTACAGCGCCGGATTGCATAGCGCAGTCAACGACACCACGGTGTCGCAGCGAGCGGTGATCTGGTCGAGTAGACCGGCGCTCCCGATGGACGCCTGGATGCGGGTCACATGCGCCGGCGTGGGTGGCAACTTGTCGAGCGTGACATCCACCGCGTCGATGACCACATCACCCCGCGCCGCCAGCGCGGGCACCAGGTGCGAGCCCACGAACCCGCCCGCGCCCAGCACGGCGATGCGATGCGGCCTGCCCACCTGACGGATGGTCATCGCCCCAGAAACAGGTCGGGCCAGCGGTCGTTGCCCGAATGAAAGGTCAGGCGCACGGCCTTGTCGGGCGACGTGCCAATCTCCCACAGGTAGATTTCGTAATCCGCGATGTCGTGGTCGTGCCCGCGCTGCGTGGCCGCCCACACCAGCCACTTGCCGTCAGCCGACACCTGCGGGAAGTACTCGTGCGAGCGGCGACCCGGGATGTCGATGAACTTCAACTCGTCATCGGTCATTTTTTTCGCCGGCTTCCCGTTGGCAATCGGCATGGTGAACACCTCGCTGCCGCCGTTACCGGTCGGATTGACCCAGTAGATGCGGCCACCGTCGGGCGTCCAGTTGATCTGGCAGCCCAGGCCGGTGGTGGTCCAGGTCTTTTTCGCGATGTTCCAGATGCCGGTCTCGCGCTTCGATCCGCGTAGCGTGATGGCGATGAAACGCCCGTCCTTCGACATCTCGGGCTGCTGCAAGAGCGCGCCATCCAGGGCGGCGACGCCCTCGCTGTTCATGATGGCTTGCGCTTCGCCATCAAGAGTGCGCCGGAATATCTGGGTCCCGCGCACGTAGACGATTTCGTCGGCGCCTATCCAGCTGCCCCAGCTGGCGTTGTCGACGATCTTCTTTTCGTCGCCACCGGCGGCGCTCATGAGCCACAGGTCCCACTTGTTGAGCGTGTTGGCGTCGCGCTCGCTGACCCAACCTTTTTTGCTGCGGCAAAACAGAATGCGCGTCCCGTCGGGCGAGAAGCGCGGAAACCAGTCGACCGCGTCGCCCTTGGTCAACTGTGTCGTACCCGAGCCGTCGGTGCTCATGACGAACAGATCGTGGTTGCCCACGCGAGAACTCGACCAGACGATCTTGCCTGCCGCCTTTCCGCCGACGTCTTTCATCGCTGCGGCCTCGGCGTCACCTACCGTCTCGTCACCGCCCGCCGGTGGCGCACCCACGGTCCCACACGCTGCGAAGAGAACACAGACTGCAATACCGGATCTGGTCATGATCGCGTCTCCTTTGTACCAAAGCACTTGCGGAAACCTTCACGCACGCCAAGCGGACGATAGCCGAGATCGGCCGCCGCGGGACCGCAGTCCAGATCGGCATCGTGGAGCATGGCGGCGATCGTATACAAAGTCAGCGGTGGAAAAGCCATCACCCGGCCCAGCACAGCAGCGGCCGCGCGGCACAGCGCCACCGGCACGTGCACGAAGCGTTTGCTCACTCCCTGCTGCGCGAGCATCAACCGCGCCAGCTCGGCTACCTCGATGGCCTCGCCACCGGCGAAATTGTAGGTCTTGCCGTGCGCGCGATCGTTGCCGGCCAGCGCCAGCAGGCCCGCCACCACGTCACCCGAGAACACCGGACTCTTCTTCGCATGCCCGGGACCTATGAACGGCACCACCGGGAAGCGCTGCAGGTACGCGCGAAACATCGCGAACTCTTGCCCGCCGGTCTGGTCGTAGACCAGCGTGGGCCGGACGATGGTGTACTGAAAGCCCCGCTCGGATTTGACAATGTCCTCAGCGTCCAGTTTGGACTGGCCGTACGCAGTCAGGCGCGGATAGGTCACCGACGCCGACGACACATAGATGAAGTGGCGGACACCCGCGGACGCGGCCGCCACCACCATGTGCGCCGTACCGTCGCGGTTGACCCGGCGAAACACCGCCGAGTCGTGCGCAATGATCACCGCCGCCAGGTGATAGACGGTATCGACGCCCACACATGCCGCAGCCATCGCCGCCGCGTCGGTGACGTCGCCCTCGACCACCTCGCTTGCGATGCCCGCGATCCGCGAACGCAGGGGATCCCCGGGCAGCACCAGCGCCCGCACCACCCACCCCGCGGCAGCGAGTCCATGCACCAGCCGCGAGCCCATCGCGCCAGCGGCGCCCGTCACCAGGACCCGCCCCGTCATCGCGCTGCCTCGGCCACCACCGCCGGCCACGGCAACGGCTTCCAGTCGCCGACCGCCAGCTCGCGCGAGGCGAACTCCCAGATGACCACGCGCTTGCCCTTCAGGCGATCCTCGCCTGCGCCGAGCGCGCGCGACAGCGTCTGTCGGGTGGCGAACGCACCCGAGTCGTTCTGCGCGATGACGTCGATGTCGAGATCAAGCAGCCGTGACAGCGTCGGCGCAAGCCCCGCGGACTCGCCCCAGCCCATTTGCTCGAGCGAGAAAATGTTGGTGAAGCTGTCACCCAGCAGCAGCACGGGCGCGTCTGGTTTCGGCTGCCAGTCCTGCATCTGGTACAGCGTGACGGTCTGCGGGACAAACCCGGTTTGCCCTTCGGGCAACTTCAACATGTCGACGATGTCGCCCAGCCGCGACACCTGCCGGGGCGGAGGCGCCGGCCGCGGTGGACGCGCCGGCAGGAACTGCGGCACCAGCACCTGCACCAAGGCCGCTGCTGCTTCGGTCATGAACTCCGGCGTCCAGTGCGTGTCCTGAACCAGATACCGGGGCCGCCCGTCGTGCGAACCGCCGGGAAGCGGCAGATCCAGCACCACGATGCCCGCGGCGCGCATCTCAGCTACGAAGCGATCATAGTCGCGGTTGCGCGCCGACGCCGCGCCAGCCGTAGCCGCGCGTCCGTGCAACTGCAACGGTTGGGCGCTCGACTTGTCAGGCACCGGGAACAGCACAAGCTTGATCCCGCGCGCGGCGAGTGCCCTGTGAAAGTCCAGAATGGCCGGCCGCGGATCCGGGTGGATGACTTCGCTTTCTTCGTCGAGTGCACTCTTGGCCCGGCTGCGGTTCCACGCCTCGTCGAGAAAACCCGGCCCCGCCACCGCCATCACGCCCGGCTTATAGAACAACCAACCGCCGCGCCCGATCAGCGCCTTCTTGTTACCGGCGCCGCCCCAGTTGGTCAGCGCGTACTGAACCCGCGGCTGCACCCTCTCTTTGATGTAGGACGCCTTGTCGATGTCGTCCTCGTACTGCTTGAAGCTTTCCTTGGTCGGCGCCCGCTTGAAGATATCCAGCAGCATCGAGTCCTCGCCGTTGACCCTCTCGATCACCGCCTGGCCCACCGGCAGGCCGTAGATCATCAGGACGAACACGACGACGGCAACCCATGCCAGCCAGCGTGGCATGTCCGTGCGCAAGATCCCGCGACGCAGATCTGCGTCGTGTGATGGATCGGTGGGGCCGCCCTGGCTCATGGTTCAGAACTGGAAATACAGGAATGGGTTGGTGGTCTGCGTCCACATCACCAGCAGCGCTAGCACCAGCAGCGCCAGCCCGCCTACCGCGCGCGGTACGGTCAAGCGATTGGTGAATGCCCAGGTGTTTGGCGCCGCCCATACCACCAGCGCCGACACCACGAACATCGACCCGTGATAGGGCGTGTACAGCGCACCCGCCGCCACATCCGAAGCGGCTGTCACGGCGCTGAGGCCCAGCATCGATTTGAAGTACACCACTGCCTGACCCAGGGTCTTGGCCCGGAAAAACACCCAGGACAGGCACACCACGAGAAAGGTGATACCGACGCGCACCGACCGCGGCAGCCGGCGGTAGGGCGACGACTTGCCCTGCGTGCGCTCAAACGACAGCATGCCACCGTGAATGGCGCCCCAGAGCACGAAGTTCCAGCTAGCGCCATGCCACAGCCCACCCAGCAACATGACGGTCATCAAGTTCACGTAGGTACGCCGCGGCCCAAGCCGATTGCCGCCCAGCGGGATGTACAGGTAGTCGCGCAGCCAGGTTGACAGGCTGATGTGCCAGCGCCGCCAGAAGTCGGTGATGCTGTCGGCCTTGTACGGCGAATCGAAGTTCTGGATCAGCACGAACCCCATCATCAGGGCGAGCCCGACCGCCATGTCCGAATAGGCCGAGAAGTCGAAGTAGATCTGGAAGGCGTAGCCCAGCACGCCGAACCAGGCGTCGTACGCGTGCAGCGCACCGGCGCCAAAAGCGGAGTCCGCGATGTGGCCCATCGGGTTGGCGAGCAGGATCTTCTTGCCCATCCCGAACGCCAGAAACGCCACCCCGCGCGCGAACTTGTCCACGGTGTGCTGGCGTACGCGCATCTGCTCTTCCAGCGCCGCGTACCGGATGATCGGGCCCGCGACCAGGTCGGGAAAGAACGCTTCGAAGCACATGTAGTCGGTGAAGCGGCGCATGGGGCGCGCGTCGCCCCGGTAGACGTCGATGGCGTAGCTCATCGCTTTGAACGTGTAGAACGAGATGCCCACCGGCAGCGCCACGTGCAGCACCGGCACCAGGCCCTCGCCAAGACCCAGCCCGACCGACAGCGCGTTGATGTTCTCGGCCACGAAGCCGGTGTACTTGAACGCCGCCAGCAGACCCAGGTTGGTCACGACCGAGGCCGCCAGCACGAGCTTCATGCCCCGGTTGCGCGGCACCTCAGGCCCGATGATCGGCGGTAGCCCATCAGCGCCGACCGGGGCCAGCCCCGACAGCCGCACCAACCAGAGGCCGCACACATAGTCGACGCTCGACCCGAAAAACATGATCACGGCCCACACCGGGTTGGCCCACCCGTAGAACACGTAGCTCGACACCGCTATCAGCGCGGTGCGCGCCCGGAACGGCGTCACGTAATAGAGCAGCAGAACGAGGGGTAGAAAGTAGAACAGGAAGATGTGGCTGGAAAAGACCATCGCTCAGCTAGCTTTCACGTCGGGAGCGGTGAGACGCTTGAACTACCCGGCCACTTTTGTCCGTGTGGGCCGAATCACGATTCCTTCTAACCGAAGTTGGTGAGTTTGTAATAGTAGTTTTGCTACGACGGCCGGCGCGTACATGGTTTCGGACCGCCGGCTCAGCGTCGCGGAGCCTGGCAAACGCCACGGACCACGACCGCCTGCCGAGGTTAGTGGTGGTGATGCCCGCCGTGGCCATGGCCTTCGGGGCCGTGGACGTGGCCGTGTTCCAGCTCGTCCAGGGTCGCGTCGCGCACGTTCAGGATGGTGACCTCGAACGACAGCGTCATGCCGGCCAGCGGGTGGTTGGCGTCGACAGTCACGCTGTCGTCGTCGAACTCGACCACGGTGACCACCTGCGCGCCGTCTTCGCCGCGCGCCTCGAATTGCATGCCGACCTCGACGTTCTTGGCAGGGAACTTGTCGCGCGGCATCTTCTGCACCAGTTCCTTGTCCTTCTTGCCGTAGCCTTGCTCGGGCGACACCTTGACGCTGATCTTATCCCCGGCTTCCTTGCCGACGAGCGCCAGCTCCAGGCCCGGCACGATGTTGCCGCGGCCGTGGACGTAGGCGAGGGGCTCGCTGTCCTTGGACGAATCCAGGACCTCGCCCGCATCATCCGTCAGCGTGTAGTCGATGGTCACGACCGTGCGCTTGCCGATCTTCATGCCTGCTCTCCAGTTGAAATGAAAGGCGGGGAGGATACTCGACAGCCTCGGCGCCGACCATGGTTTTCGGCTACATTTGCGCTCCCGTGACTCCTCCGAAAGACTGGTCGCCGCTGTCCTGGCAAAGCCGCCCCCACCTGCACGACGTCGCGTACCCGGACCCCGCGGCCGTGGCGTCTGCCCTGGCGCGCCTGCGCGCGCTGCCGCCGCTGGTGACGTCGTGGGAAATCGAACGGCTGCGCTCGCTCATCGCCGAGGCACAGGCCGGCGGAGGTTTTCTGCTTCAGGGCGGCGACTGCGCCGAGACCTTCGCCGACTGCCGGCCCGACATCCTGACCGCGAAGTTGAAGATCCTGCTGCAGATGTCGCTGGTGCTGATTCACGCCGCGGGCAAACCCGTGATTCGCGTCGGCCGCTTCGCCGGCCAGTATGCCAAGCCGCGCTCGAGCGCGGTCGAGACCCGTGACGGCGTCGAGCTGCCAAGCTACTTCGGTGATCTGGTGAACCGCCAGGAGTTCACCGCTGCCGCGCGCACGCCCGATCCAGAATTGCTGATTGCCGGCTACCTGCACGCGGCGGTCACGCTGAACTTCGTGCGCTCCCTGTCGGCCGGTGGCTTCGCAGATCTGCATCACCCCGAGTTCTGGGATCTGTCATCGCTGTCACGCGCTGACCTGTCGTCGCAGCTGCGTGAAGAATACCGCCGCATGGTGCAGCAACTGGGCGAGGCGCTACGCTTCATGGAGGCGCTGGGCGAGCGCACCGTCGACGAGCTGACCCGGGTCGAGTTCTTCGCCAGTCACGAAGGCCTGTCGTTGCTGTACGAGTCGGCACAGACGCGCCAGGTCCCGCGTCGCGACGGCCACTACGATCTGACCACTCACTTGCCGTGGATAGGCGAGCGCACGCGCGACGTCGACGGCGCCCACGTCGAGTTCTTCCGTGGCATCCGCAACCCGGTCGGTATCAAGGTCGGCCCCAAGGCGTCGCCCGACGAAGTGCTGCGCTTGCTCGAACGGCTCAATCCCGACAACCAGCCCGGCAAGCTGGTGCTCATCGTACGCATGGGCGCAGCGAAGGTGGCGACGGCCTTGCCACCTCTGGTCGAGGCGGTCACGCGTGCGGGGCGGGTGGTGCTGTGGGTGTGCGATCCCATGCACGGCAACGGGCGCGTGCTCGGAAGTGGCATCAAGACGCGCGACTTCCAGGACATCCTGCGCGAGATCGAAACCTTCTTCGAGGTGCACACCGCCGCCGGCAGCCACGCGGGCGGGGTGCACTTCGAGCTGACCGGCGACGACGTCACCGAGTGCATAGGTGCCGGCCTGAGCGAGGCCGACCTCGACCGCAACTACCTCTCGGCCTGCGATCCTCGGCTGAACTACCGGCAGGCGCTCGAGATGGCTTTCCTGATCGCCCGCCGCCTTGGCCGCTGACCGCTGGGCCGCCCGCACGCTGGCCCGCGCATGGGCGCCGGCCCGACACCGCGGGCCGCCGAATGTTGACTGGCACCGGTCGGCGTGCGGATGCGCGCGGCGCTACGCGGTCAGGCCCAGGTGCGCAGGCAATTTTGCACCTGCGAGCGATGTTAATGTGCGTCAAGATGCCGAAAAGACACGGATTTGAATCCTGGCCCGGTGTGTGCTTGGGAGAAGCGCCGCAAGTTGATCCGTTCACACCTCGGAGGAATCGCCACATGTCGTATTCAGGATCTCTGTCGCGTGGGTCGTTTGCCGCAAGCCAGCCTGGCACAGAGAAGCGCCTCCTCGATACCAAGGAGCGGATCGCTGCCGCCTCGACCGTGAACCAGGCACCCCCAGTCACGCCCGAGCCCCACTGGGCCTGGGCCATCGACGCCGCGACCGACTGATCCGGCCCGCACCACCAGACTCCTGGCGCCCCCCGAGTGAGCAACGCCACAGACCTGACGCTCGGCTGCCCGGGCATTGTGCGACGGCGCATTGCTGAGAGCGCGAACCGACGAGAAGTTCGCGCCGAGGCGTGACGATAGCGGCTTGCGGGCTACTAGTCTTCAGCAAATGTTTCAGCCATCCGTTCTCGTCTCGGGCGCCCTCGCCATCCTGTCAACAGCGACAACACCCACGGCGGCGACGGACGCTGCCCCCACCTGCGAGGCTGGCGCCGCCGCTGACGGATCGCCGATCCGGCGCCTGACGGTCACCGAGTTCGACAACACCATCCTGGACCTTCTGGGCGACGACGGTGGTTACGCCAAGAACTTTCCAGAAGAGGGTGGCTCTGGCTTCGACAACAACGCGCACCTGGCGGTGGCGTCGCGGCTGCACGCTCAGAAGTACATGGTCGCCGCCGAGAAGATCGCGACCCGTGCGGCGGCCGACCCGCGCCGGCTGCTCGAATGCGATGCCGGCGTGGCGGGCGAGGACGCGTGCTTCGCGGCCTGGCTGCCGCGCTTCGGGTTGCGAGCTTGGCGGCGGCCACTCGACAAGCAAGAAATTGCAGCGTTCACCACGCTCGAGCGCAAGGAACGCGCGCGAGGTGATTTTGCGAGCGGCGTACGCATGGTGCTGCAAGCCATGCTGCAATCGCCGCACTTCCTCTACCGGGTCGAGGTCGGTGCGCCCGATCCGACTCGCCCAGGCGTGTTCAAGCTGACCGGCTTCGAGCTGGCTTCCCGGCTGTCCTACCTGCTGTGGGGCACGACGCCCGACGAGCAGCTCCTGCGTGCGGCCGAGGACGGCAAGATCGAGACCGCAGCTCAGGTGGCAGCGCAGGCGCGGCGGATGCTCATGGGAGACGCGGGTGGCGCGGCCCTTGCGCCCGATCCGCGGGCCAAGCAAACCGTGCGGCGCTTTTACGATCAGTGGCTGGGCATGCGGCAGTTCAAGGATGTCGGCAAGGATCGCGGCACCTTCCCGGCATGGCGCCGCGTCAAGCAGGATCTGCGCGCCGAGTACGACCGCTTCATCGACTGGGCGACCTGGGAAAGCGACGGCAGCCTGGCGACGTTGCTGACCTCGCCGGTCACCTTCATCAATGAACCACTGGCCAAGTTCTACGGCATCCCTGACATCATGGGCACCGAGCTACGACGGGTCGAGGATCCCGCGCATCGCTCCGGTGTGCTGACCATGGGCGCGTTTCTCGCGTCGCAGGCCAAGCCCAGGGAGACGTCGCCCATCCTGCGCGGCATGTTCGTGCGCGAGCAGCTGTTCTGCCAGATCCCGCCACCGCCGCCCGACAACGTCAACACCCAGCTACCGAAGCCGACCTCCGAGTTGGTCACGCTGCGCGAGCGCATGGAGGATCACCGTGCCGATGTGTCGTGCGCAAAGTGCCACCGCATGTTCGATCCGCTCGGCTTCGCATTCGAGAGCTACGACGCCATCGGCCGCTGGCGCGTCCAGGACCACGGCAGGAACATCGACACCACGGGCACCATCTCGCAGTCCGATGTCGACGGTAACTTCGCCGGTGCGCGCGAGCTGACCGGGCGGCTGGCGCAGAGCGATCAGGTGCGCGACTGCATGGTCCGGCAGTGGTTCCGCTTCGGCTACGGGCGCACCGAATCGGCGGCCGACGCGTGCACGCTGGCAGACCTCAAGGCCAAGTTTGCCGACAGCGGCTATGCTGTCCGCGAATTGCTGGTGGCGCTTACGCAGACCGACGTGTTCTTGTACCGGCGCGGACCCCAAGCGCCGGGAAGGACGGCCCGATGATCAGCCGAAGGCATCTGTTGCGAGGCGCTGGCGGCGTGAGCGTCGCGCTACCCTTTCTCGACGCCATGGCAGCACCGACGCCGCGCCGCCGCAAGCCGCGCCACCCCAAGCGCTTTGTCGTGTTCTTCAGCGCCAACGGCACCATCCACAAGAACTGGCGGCCGCGCGGCGACGAGAACAACTTCGCGTTCGCGTCGCCCGAGGATGCGCCGGGCACGCGGATCCTGGCACCGCTCGAACCATGGAAATCGAAGCTACTGGTGCTGGACGGCATCGCGGCCAGCAGCCGCAAGCTGGGGCCCGGCAGCAACGGGCATGACAAGGGCATGGGCCACATGCTGACCGCCGCCAAGCTGATGGTGGGGCCCAGCGGCGTGGGCGAGTTCGCGCACTTGCCCGACGGCACCGCGGGCGGCATCTCGATCGATCAGGAGGTCGCCCGGCGCATTGGCGGCAGCACGCAGCTGGGCTCACTCGAGTTCGGGGTGCGCTCGCGCCTCGACACCAAGCGACAACTGACGAGCCGCATGTGCTACCGCGGCCCGTTTCAGGTGGCACCGCCCGAGAACGATCCGGCCGAGGTCTTTCGCAACGTCTTCGTCGGCGTCGGCGGCAAGAGCGGCTCGAAACTGCTGGCCGGATTGCGCGCCGAACGGCGCAGCGTGCTCGACCGGGTCATGGCCGACTTCAAATCACTCGATCGGCGACTGGGCGCCGAGGACCGCCAGCGCCTGCAGGCGCATGTCGGCGGCGTGCGCGAGATCGAACGTTCGCTGACCATTGAAGGTGTATCCAAAAAGACCTGCCGCGCGCCTGACGAAGTGCCCACCATTGATCCGTGGGACAACGACAACTACCCGCAGGTAGGCAAGCTGCAGATGGATCTGCTGGTCACGGCGCTGGCATGCGATCTCACTCGGGTGGCGAGCTTGCAGTGGTCAACGGCGCAATCGGGGGTCGCTTTCACCTGGCTCGGCCACTCGGTGGAGCACCACAGCCTGTCACACCAGGCCGACGACACCGAAGAGGCGCGCCTGCAGCTGACCGCCATCGATCACTGGTACGCGCAGCAGTTCGCTTATCTATGCAAGCGCATGAGCGAGATCCGCGAAGGCGACGGCTCGATGCTCGACAACAGCGTGGTGCTGTGGAGCAACGAGCAAGGCAACGGCGACAAGCACACCCTGACCGAGATCCCGTACGTCATCGCCGGTAGCGGCGGCGGCTACCTGCGCACCGGCCGCTACCTGAAATTCAACGAGCCGGCCCACAACGATCTGTTCGTGTCCATCCTGCACGCCACCGGTTCCGAGGACGTCAAGAGTTTCGGCGTGCCCGAGATCTGCAAGGGCCCGCTGCCGGGCCTGACCTGACCTGATCGCCTGCTTCCGCCCGACGGTATCGATGGCGCGCGTGCCCTCAGGCAGGCTTCGCCCCCACCGCCGTGGGTTTCGCGCGGGGGCCTTCGAAGCGTGGCTTCTCGGGATGGCGCTTGTAGACCACGATGGTGCGACCGAGGATCTGCACGACGTTGACGCCCGGCTCGGCGGATAACTTGGCTGCCACCTCGAAACGCGACTCCGGACACTCACCGGCAATCTTGACCTTGACCAGCTCGTGATCGAACAGCACATGCGCCAGTTGCTTGCACACGCCAGCCGTGACGCCCTCTTTGCCGATGTGCACCAGTACCGGCAACGCGTGCCCGTGACCCCGCAGCTTGCGCCGGAGAGGCGTGGACGGCATCAGCGACTGCTTCTTGAGATTGGTTGGCGCGGGCATCGGCGGCGAGGCATACCACGAACCCGGCCGCGCGAGTCGCAATGGCGAGATCATGCAGCGGCGCTATTCGGTCAGCACGATCGCGCGCGGTAGCGCTCGGCGCAGTTTTTCGGCGCCGGCTGCCGTCACCGCCGTGCCGCTGAGATCCACCCAGCGCAAGGACCGCAGCGCCGAAAGCGCCGCTATCGCGTCGTCGCCGACCTTGGCGCACCCGTACAGGTCCAGCGTCTCGAGCTTCTGGCAAGGCTTCAGCTTGTCGAGGGCTCGGCCGCTCATCGGCGCGCCCGCCAGATTCAACGTGCGCAACTCACGCAGGCTGCCGATCGGATCCATGGACGCGTCGACCACAGCAACCGACCACAGGCCCGAGTCGGTGCGCTGCTTGCCCGAGATATCGAGCGATTCCAGGCGCGGCAACGAATACAGAAGCTGCAACGCCTGACCCGTCAATTTGTTGCCGCCGAGCACCAGCTCGCGCAGGTTGCCCAGCTTGGCCAGTTGCTGGATGCCAGCGTCGGTGAGCTGCGCGAACCCAAGATCGAGCGCCAGCAGATTCGGCAGATTGGCCAGCGTCGCAAGAGCGGTGTCGGTGATCTTGGTGCCGCGCAGGTTGGCGCGGACGAGCTTGGTCCAGCCCCGGATGGGAGTGATGCCAGCGTCGGTGATTTGCTCGGCGTAGTAGAGATCGAGCTCTGTGATGTTCTTGAGGTCGCGCAGGTGCATCATGCCCTGGTCGGTGATGCGGGTGTGCGACAGGTCGATGCGGGTGATACCGGGCAGGGCGGCTAGGCGCGCGAGATCCGAATCGGTGACCCAGCTCTTGGCCAGGACCACCGACGTGCCGCCCCCGCGCCGCTCGATGCGCCCACCGAGTTCGGACAACCAGCCGGTATCGGCGGCGTGCGCGGTGACAGACAACAAGACGGCCGCACAGAGCGCGGCGCAACTTCGTGGCAGGGCGCTCGTCATGCGCGACCTCATCGCTTCGGGATCGGCGCGGCGCCGGCGTGCCAGACGATCTCGCACGCAGGCAGCGCCGCGCGCAGTTTGCGGTATCCGGGCTCCGACAGCGATGTGTGGTACAGGTTCAGCCGCTTGAACGGGCGAGCCGGCACGCCAAATTCCGCCACGCCCTTGTCGGTAATCTTGGTGTATTCGAGGCTAAGGTCGGCAAGCTCGGGCAAGCCGCGCAGGATCTTCAAGCCCTCGTCGGTGACGGCGGTGGCGTCGAGATCGAGGACTTGCAGGCCTTTGGCACCGGCGAAGGCCGCCAGCGATTCGTCGCTGGTCGCTGTGCGGACCAGGTGCAGCCTGCGCAGATCGCGCAGCGCCACCAGGGGCGCAAGGGCATTGGGCGAGAAGCGTACATAGTTCACGCTCAGGTCGAAAAGGCCGGTGAGCGCGGCTAGCGCCTTGATGCCATCGTCGCCGATCATCGTCGAAGACAGATCGAGACGCCGCAACGACTTGCACGCCGCGAGCTTGCCGATGTCCTCGCCTTTCACGTCGGTGTACGCGAGCGACAGCTCGCGCAGCTTCGGCATCTTCGCGATGGCCGTGATGCCCTCGGTATCGACCTGTGCGTTGGCAAGGTCGAGCACCTCAATTCCCGCGAGCGCCGCAAGGCCGTGGCCGTGGACCTCGGTGTGGCGCAGGCGCAGCGTCCGCAAGACCGGCGCAAGGGCCAGCGCCGAAACGCACTGGTCGGACACCGGCAGGTGATCCAGTGTCAGGTCGGCCAGCGCCGGCAACTTCGCCAGTTGCTTGCAACCGCCGTCGCCGACGTCGGTGGCCTGCACGTCCAGCCGCCCCAGTTGCGGCAGCCCAGCCAGCACTTCGAGCTGCTCGTCGATCAGTGCAGTCGCCGCCAACGACACGGCCACCACGTGACCGTCGGCGCTTTCGGCCTTGCCACCCAGCTTGCCAACCCACGCGGCAATGGCAGCCTGGTCTCCGGTACGCGGGCGCGCGGGCGTTTTGCCGCCGGCCACCCGTCCCACCGCCGAGTCTAGAAACACCACCCGCGCCTTCGGCAGGGCCGCGCGCAACGACTCGACCCCGGCACGGGTGGCACGGGTGTAGCGCAGATCGAGATCGGTGAGATTCTTGCGGGCCTTCAGCTTCTCCAGGCCCACGTTGGTGATCGGGCTGCGGTACAGGTTCAGTTCCCGGAGGTCGCGCACGTCGGCCAGCGCGTCGAGCCCATCATCGGTGATGGTGGCGCCAAGCAGGTTCAGCTTGCGCAGCTTGGTGAGCCCGCGCAGTTGACGCAGACCCACGTCGGTGATGCGGCAGCCGTACAGATCAAGCTCACGCAGCTCGCCCAGGTGCGCGACGTGCTGCAAGCCTTCATCCGTGACCACGGTGTTGCGCAGGATCAGCTGCTGCATGCCCTTCATGCCGGCGACGTTCTTCAGGCCCTCGTCGGTGGTGCGTGTGGAAGTCAGGTCCAGCGCACGCAAGCCGGTGAGGCCCGCCATGCCGGTGCCCTGCACATTCGACTGGACGATGGACAGCTCCCTCAAGCTGGCCAGATGACCGAGCTGCTCAAGCCCTGTGTCGAGGATATTGAGTCTACTCAGGAAGTGCAGGCTCATCGCCAGCTTGTCGAGCGTCCCTATCTTGGCGATGTGCTCGAACAGCAGGTTCGAGTCGCGCGGGTTGTTCGCGCTCTCGTTCCACATATACGCCGGCAGATACAGCTCGCGCAGGTGCTTGAGCGTGGACAACTTGGGCAACTCCTCGGGCGTGATGTGTGTGCCGAACAGATCGAGCCCCGTGATGACCACGGGCCCGCGCGGCGGCAACGCCGCCAGGTGCCGCGCCTCAATCGTCTTGCCCCCCGCCTGCAAAGTCACCCGTCCGCCCATGCGCAGAAGCCAGCGCGCCACGTCCCGATCGCCGTCCTTTCCGCCCGCGTCGGCGGCCTGTGCCCCAGACGTGAGGGCCCAGAGCGCGACAAGACCCAGTGCGCCCATCAAGCGTTCCACAACCCGTCGATTTTCTGCGTCGCCGTCGGCACGTCTGTCAGACCCGCCTTCATCACGTCGTTGGCCACGGTCAGGTAGAGATCCCCAAACGTGCCCATCACGCGCGTGTGTCGACCGGCGCGCAGGCCGCCCGAACGCCCGGCCACCACAACGGAATGACCGGTGTTCTTGTGCTCGCCCCCCTCAGCGTGCTCGTGCACGAACAGGATGGTGCTGTGATCGAGCAGCGTGCCGTCGCCCTCGGGCACCGCCTTGAGCCGCGCCATCAGGTAGGCGAGCTCTTCGATGTGCCAGCGGCAGATCTCGCCCAACGCCTTGGCCGACGGGTAGCCGGTGCCCGGCACGCGGTCGCTGTGGGTGTAGTCGTGGTGGCGCAGGACCGTGTGACCAAGCCACGGAAAGCGCGTGAGCGACTGGCACTTGGTCAGCATGTACGACGCCACCCGCGTCTGGCGCGAGGCGAATGCGTGCACCAGCAGATCCGATTGCAGCTTGGCTATGCGCGGCCAGTCCTTGAGATCCCCGTCGTGATCGGGCGGATCGACGCGCTTGTATTCGGGTGGCAGGCTGGTGATGGCCAGCTCAAGCTCGCGCACCGACGACAGGTGCTCGTCGAGCCGGTCGCGATCGCTCGTGCCCAGCACCATCTTGATGTCGGCCGCGTCCGCTCGTACCACATCAAGTACGCTTTTCTGCCGGGCGATCCAGCCCAACTCGCGCTGGCCGAACAAGCGATCGAACAGCCTATGGGGCAACATTTCGGGCGGCAGCGGCCGGTTCTGGCCGGCCCAGCTCATGTTCCGCTGCATGCTCTCGCCGAAGGACTCCTGCGCGACACCCACCTGAATCGATCGAAAGCGGCTGCCGCCCCCGACCTTGGCGGCGATCATCTGATCGATGGACGGGCCACCGCCGCCGCGTCCGGTGAACGGCCTGCCACACAAGATCCCGCTCATCGAGTTGGTGTGCCCGTTGCCCGGCCCCGGCAACCGCGTCGCCGCGTTGTCCAGCCCGGTCACGATGTGGATGTCGTCGCGGAACGGTGCCAGCGGCGCCAGGCACGGCGTCAGCGCGAAGTCCGTCCCAGTGTCGGTCGGGATCCAGTATTTCTCGGGAACGCCATTGCCGTTGAACCAAAAAACGAAGCGCGGCTCGACCGCGGCCCGGTCCGCGGCAAACACCCGCCCATTGTCATCGAACATGACGGCGAGGGGTGGCAAGGCGACAGTGACCGGCCCGGCGGCAATCCCGCGCAACAACGTGCGGCGTGTGATGGTCTGCTTCATGGCGACTAGCTTTCCCCCGGAGGCGTAAACTCGGTCCACTGGGCGACCGAAATAAGAAGTTGCCTGAACTTGAATCCCGACTGCCTGAACTCGGCCGAGATGCGATCGAGGGCGGCACGATCAGCGGGCGTCTCGTGCCTGCCGGTCGCGTAGCGAAACACCTGGGTGGCCATGCAGCGCTGGCACGCGCCGCTTTTGCTTAGGATGATTCCGATCTCGCGCGCGTCGGTGAACGAAGAGTTGGCCAGACCCGCAATGGCGCCGCGCGTATCAAGCGGCAGTTCGACGCCGGCCGGGGCCTGCCCGCTCCGACCGCGATTGAAACTGATCTTCAGCTTGTCCTGCCGACGTCCGATGGCATCGAACTTCTCGAACCCGAAGCCGATCGAATCGATGAGATTGTGGCAGCGCGCACAGCTTTCCTCGGTGAGGTGCATGCCGAGCCGCTGCCGGTTGGTCGTCGGCTTGTCCTCGTCGAGCGGCGGCAGGTTCATGTTCACGCCCGGCGGCGGCGTCGGCACCTTCTGGCACAGGAACTGTTCGCGCACGAACAGGCCGCGCGCGGTCGGTGACGTATCGGCCGGCTTACTGGTGCCGGTCAGGAAGGTGCCCTGCGAGAGCACGCCGGCACGCCCAGAGGCCGCCGGATACTTCACCTTGTCGAACGGATGGGCAGGCGCCGCCAAACCGTAGATGGCGGCCAGATCGGAATTCACGAAGCTGTAGTCTGCCGAAAACAGGTCCATGAAGTTGCCATCGCCCACCACCAGCTCGGTCACGGACCGGCGCGTCTCCTCGGCCATTGCCGCCCCGATCTCGGGCGTGAACATGGGGAACTGCCGGCGGTCCTTGACTGCCTCGCGAACCCGATCGAGTCGCAGCCATTGCGCGACATACTCGTCCAGCGCTTGCTGAGCGCGCGGATCGGCGGTCATCGTGGCAGAGACACTGGCCACGCCAGGAGCGCTAGCAAGGTCCCCGCGAGCCGCAGCGTCCAGCAACGCGTCGTCGGGCATCGTGTTCCACAGGAAGTACGCCAGGCGCGCCGCGCGCGCGAACGGCTGACGGGCCTCATCAGTCGTGTCGACGAGATAGAGAAAGCTAGGTGCCTGCAGCATCGCCTCGACCACGATCTTCACACCGGCCAGGAAACCGGGCTGCGCCGCGAAAAGAGTCACGTAGCGGGCGTGCTCGGTCACGCCCAGCGGCCGGCGGAATGCGCGGCGGCCAAAGTCGCGGATGAAATCATCGCGGCACACGACCTCTTTGCTGTCATCAACGCCGCCACCGCTACGTGCGGCCTTGGTGCGCATGACGGCCTTGGGCAACTTGCACGGCAGCAGCCTGTGCGGATCGCGCAGCGCGATCGATCGCGCGGCATCGCCTGCCAGCTTCTCGGCCGCTGCACCGTAGGCCTCGGCCAGCACCGGCGATGCGCTTTGCGCCTGGTACTGGTTCTTGAAACCGTCGACGAAGTCCTCGGGCGGGAAGTTCCGCGCTGGCCCCGTGATGTCGCCCAGCAGATCGCGGACCGTGTTGTCGTACTGAGCGTGGGTGAGGCGGCGAAACCCGCCGCGCTCGGCCGGACCCGCCGGCGGCGCCGCCTTGGCCAGCAATGCCGTGGCCGCGAGGGTGAGCGCGGCCGACGTAGCCGCCGGCTTGGCCGCGGCCGGTGCGCTCGGCAAGCGCGCAACTTCGGTCAGCCACCCCAGCACCGCCTTCTCGTCGGCGCTGCCCGGCGTGATCTTTTGACCACCCTCGTGCGCCAGGCGCTTGGTCGGCTTGCGCAGCAAGCGCGAGTTGGCGGGAGCGCTCAGATCCAGGAGTTCGAGCAGCCCGGCCACCGCGCCCGCCACCAGCTGGCCCGGCGAGCCCGGTTCGGGAAACACCAGGCGGGTATCCGACGCGACACCCTCGGCGTTGTGGCACTCATGGCAGCCCGCCCGTTCGAACACCGCCGCCGCGGCGTCGGTCGCCGGCGATGCCGCCGGCTCTGCCCTGGCCTCCCCGCGGGCCCCCAGCGCGAGCCCCAGAGCCAAGCCGAAACTCCAGCGCTTGTGCGTCGATGCCACGGGCACCAGTCTACGTATTCTTTGGCTCGGGATTCATGCCTTTCCTCAGAGATTTCTCGCCATCGTGCGCCAGATCATGGCCGTGGCATCAGGACCACAGGTGTTGACCTCAGCCACCGAGCAGCTTACGCGCGAAGGCCCGAACCTGCGGCGTGTACGCCGTCTGGTGCTGGATCAGCTTCAGCTCGCGCTGCGGGGTCGCCCGCAACACCTTGGTCAAACCCTCGGGTGAAAGACGCGGGTTGGTCAGCAGCGCGCGCCGGATCAGATCCTGGCGCACCCAGTTCGCATTGTCGGTGATGACATCGGCAAGCGGCCGAGGCAATGCGCCCTTGCGGGCGATGCGCGCCACCTCGGGGATGGTGACGTGCGGGCAGCGCAGCAAGGCCTCCCAGACCGCGTTGCCGTAAATGCGCTCGATCGCCACGCGCTCTTCCAGGTTCATGCCCTGCGCGATCTTGGCCCGCTCGACCGGCGACAGCCCGCGCAGGTGGCGATGCCTGTCCAGGCTGCCCGGGGGCGGGGGTGCGGCTTCTTGCTCGACGTCGTCCTCGACAGGCGCCCCGGGATCCGCGGTGATCGGCTCGAGCCAGTGCGCGAGCCGTTCGCGCCAGGATCCGTCGACCAGTTCGACCGCGGTGCCTCGCATCGGCTCGCGGTCGCTGACCATGATCACCCGTGCCTCGATCTCCAGGCTGACCACGCCGTCATCCCGAGAGATTCGCAGCCTGCACGGAGCGTACAGCTCAAGCCCACCGGCCCCGGGAACGAAGGCCCGTCCGTGACGAAGATTGGCCTCGTATTCCGCGCGGGCGGCTTCGAGAGATCCGAAGCTGAGCAGCAACTCGGCTGGAGGCATCGCTCTACGGCTGGAGCGTACCAGAAGGATGGTGGCGGCGTCGTTGGGGTCGGTGAGGTCGGGCGACAGCTGGCCTTCCGACACGGAGCCCGCGCCGATGGTCACCCTCATGAGATGCGTTGAGGTCAGGCATGACGACGCCTGCATGTCTCCAGCCGATCAGGGATCGCTGGTCGATTCGGTTGCGTTCTCTCCCGACGGATCGCTGCTGGCCACAGCGGGCGTTCTCGCCGGATGGCGAGCTGCTGGCAACTGGCTCGCAGGGCGGCCGAATTGAACTGTGGAACGTAACGGACGGTAAGCTAAGCTAACCGCACGTATTACCGCTCTCACTGGAGACGTCGCTGGCGTGGGCTTCGCGCCCGACGGTAAGCGGCTGGTCAGCGTTGACCGCGACAAGGTCCTGGCGGTGTGGTCCGTCGACCTCGCCGGAGTCTTCGGACGCGGCTTGGTGCTGGTGTCGTTGCAGACGCGGCTCATCCGCAGTGAGTCGTCGACGACCTGGGGCCCGCTATCGGTCGCGCTATCGGCCGACGGACACATGGCAGCCGCCGGCCAGCGCATCTGCGGCACTGTGTCCTACTGCCGGGATTGACGGCCCCGCCCCGCCCAGGTGGAAAAGTGGCCGTCACGGATGGCTGCTTCTACTCTGCTGATCGTGCGAGAGATCGGCCCCGTCACCGCATGCGTGTTGCTCTGGTGCGGCAGCCTTGTCCCAATCGGGCTCGCACTCGCCGACGAGCCTGCGTCCGATGACACCTCGTGCCGCGAGTTCCTGGAAGAGCACCGCGTTCCGTTCCGTCCCGGCCCCGTGACCCGAGGCCTGCGCAACCCGGTCGACTTGCAGGGGCCCATAGGCGGGGTCCGTTTGGTGCCGCGCGTCCGGCGGCCGGCGCTGATGGACTGCGAACTCTTGCGCGCCCTGGTCGAGGCCGTCCCGGTGTTCGCGGCCGCTGGCATCGCCGAGCTGCATTTCTCGGGCGCCTACGACTACCGCACGCGCCGCGGCTCCAGCCACCTTTCCGCCCACGCGCGGGGACTTGCCATCGACGTGCACGCGTTCCGCGGCCCCGCCGGTGCCCTTGATGTCGCGCGCGACTTCGAACCCGGCGTGGGCACCTGGCGCGGCCTTTCGCCCCAAGCTGGCGAGATCGCCGCCTGCATCGGCGCCCCAACCACCGACGCTGGCCGACGCCTACGCACCCTGGTTTGCCAGCTCAAGCACCACAGTGCCTTTCGCGTGATCGTGACACCCGATGATGATGCTGATCATCGCGATCACATCCATTTTGAGGCGTTCCCCGACGCCGTCACCCGGGTTACCCGCGTGCTCGGCGTGCTGCCGCTGCGCAAGCCCGGCCGCTAGTCAGTTCACTTCAGGTCCAGGCCGCCGAGCGGATCGTCAGAGATCCTCTTCATCTTGGCGATCTTCGGCGCCGGCCCAGCCGACTTCTCGACCTCGGGGCGGTCCGCGGCTGCTGAAGGCCTGGTGGCCGGCGACGCCCTGCGAGCCGCAGGCGCGCGAGCGACAACCCGGGGTCGTGCGGCTTTTGCGGCCGCCGTTCCCACCGGCGCAGTCGGTGCCGGCACCACCGCCGCGGGCACGGCCGGCACGATCGCATTGGTCACCACCGCTGTTGCAGCCTCGGCCGCCTTAGCCGACGACGCTTTGGCAGCAGCCAGTTGCGCCTCGCACGCCGCCACCCGGGCGCTACTTTCGCGATCGCTTCGGTTGCGTGCCTCGAGCGCCTGGTTGCGCGCGTCCTCCACCTTGCCGATCGCAAGGTGCTTGGCCTGCAGCTTCTGCTCAAAATCCACATTCAGTTTGAAGTACCCGGCGGCGCCCGCTGCCAGGAACACCAGCGACGTCAGCACCACCGCCCTGCCACTGCTCGACTGCTTCTGCGGCAGCATCGCGCTTCCGCCCGCCGGCTCGGCCCAAGCCGCAGTCACCCCATTCATGTTGGCGGTGCCGTGCGCACCCGAGAAGCGCGCATCGTGCGCCAGGGGTGACACCTCCGACGTCTGCCGCATCCGCTGCTCGAAGCCACCGCCTTGTGGCCAGCCCGGCTGGACTTGGCGGCGCTCGTCGACAGCTCCGTACCCCTGAGTGGCGCGGCGCTGAGCGTCCCGCCATTCACGCTCTTCCTCGTTGCGTTGAGCACGGGCGTCGGTCTCGCGTTGCTGCCGCTCGTTGCCGAGCCGGCGAACTTCGCGCAATGCCACGACCACTGACGTCTCGACGTATGACATGGGCCCTCCTTACGAAGAGGAAATCCTCAAGCCTCGCTAACCGACGCCCCCTAAAAGCGAAGGGCCTACAATACACCACACGCAGGTGTGGAGGCAAACACGATTACGCAGCCCGGGACACTCTGCCCGAACCCCTGCGCCGTGTGCGGAATGCAAACCCTGGCACGCCGCCGCTACCCGTACAGGCGGGTCGCTTCCTCGTGATCAATGAGGCGCGCGCGTAATTTGCCGTCGGCGAGCTTCTCGCCTTTCGGATCGACATAGATGCGCCCAGGCTCGGCCTTGTTGCCGGCCAGCCCGCTCACGTGGATGTTGAACACGAACGTCGCGTCGGTCTCGGCCTCGAACCAGTGGACGTTGTCCTTCACGTCGGAGACGGACGACGTGGCGCCGGGGCCGAACGACTTGTCGAGCGTAGGCCGGATGATCATGAAGTCCTTCTCGTCGCCGAGCCGGTCGTAGTGGCGCCCGCGGCAGCGCCCCTTGAGCACGAGAAATGCGGTCGCCATGCTGTCGTGACCGTGCGGGACGATTGAACGGCCCTTCCGCATTGCGTACAAAAACTGGCCGACCACGAAACTTCCGGGCACGCCGGCCACGTTCACCGCGAGACCGAGCGCGCCCCTGCCCTTCCAGTCAGCGGCCTTCCGGGCGACCGTGTCGAAGTCGATGGAGCGCAACAGGTCGGCTAGTTCGACCTTCGCAAGTAGCTCCTCGGTCCGGGCCTGCCAGACGATCTGGCCGACTTTGCCGCTCTTCACGTCACGCGCCAGCTCGTCCAGGTCGAAAAGCCAGTGGCGGGGCAACGTCCGCGTCGGTGAAGCGAACGCGCGCTGACCGGCAAGTAGGTCGAGCACCGCAAACCCGAGCAGGGAATCGAGGGATCGTCGGCTGAGCAAGTGCGAGTTCATGAAGCGCGATGATACGAGATGTCGCTGAAAAGTCGCTCGACCTGGCGCATCACCGCGGCCGCGTCGACACGCCGGCGAAAACGCACGACCGGAAGCCCCGGCGGCAGGGCATCCTGCGAGCACGCCCGATCCTCGTCGATGCACAGGACGAACGCTGGCAACTGCGCCTGCCGCAGCCGCGCGAACTTCTCGCTCAGGTACTCGGGCGTCCAGAAGCCGACGATCTCGACCAGCACGCGTCGCTCCTGGTGGATGCGGTGGCGCAGCAGGAAGTCGGGGAAGATGAGCGTGGTCCCGGCGCGCACCGGCTCGGGCTCGCGGATGATGTCCCAGTCCGGGGCGACACGCTCGATGTCGCGCGCGAAGCGTTGCTCCAGCCGGCTGTCGAACGCTGTCGGCGGCGCCGCCGGAAAGATCGGATCGCCGCTGGCGAGCGACACATCAGCTATGCGACCGCGCAGGGCACAGGCCGCCCGCAGCTCGAACCGCGCGCACCACGCCAGGTGGGGCAGCAACTCGGCCAGCGCGCGCCCGTACAGCAAGGTGTGGCGGAACAACGAGAACGGCCCGGAAATCTGCAACGTGGGCGCCGCGGCCCGCCCACCCGGCGCCGCCGCTGGCTCGACCGTTGGCTCGACGATCGTGCACAAGAGGCCGCGCAGCTTCGCCAGCCGCACGATCGGGCGCACCGCACCTTCGACGCGCAGTTCGACGCTGGCGGCGCGCATGAGAGCGGCCTGGGCGATGGCCAGGTTGGTACGCAGCACAGCCTCGCCGACGCTGGGGATCGGATCGGGTGGGCTCACGATCCGCTCGCCGGGAAGATCCGCAAACAGCGCCTCCATCAACGCATGATCGGTGACCCCAAGATGCGCAGCCGTATCAGTGATGACGGACGTCCGCGATGGCAGGCTGGCGCCCGCAGCCGCGAACAGGCGTGCCCGCACGTCCACCGGCCGCAGGGCCACGCGAAGATCTGCGCCCGAGCCCCGCACACCCGGGCGGCTGGCCGCACGCTCGGGCCGCCACAGCCGCAGCAGCACCCGGGTCGCAGCGCGGCGCTTGAAGAACGGCGCCTCGCACGGCAATGGCTCGGCCAGACGTTCGCACAGCTCGCGGCGGCGCCGGCCTTCGAAGCGCGCCATCTCGCCCAGCAGCACGCGCAGCCAGGGCTCGTCCTGCGGGCCCAGAAAATCGAAGTACGCGCTTCTACCCACAAGCCTAAGCGGCAGATCGGCTTCGGGGAGCAAAGCGTTCCCACCTCCTCTCGGCCTGTCGGATCTCGCTCGACTGCAGCACCACCAGCTCGTACACGACCGCACGCTTGCCCGGTGCGGGACGAAGCAAACGCCCGACCCGCTGCGCATGTTCGCGCTCGCCCAATCGCCCGCCGACCACGATCCCGACGTCGGCATCGGGCACGTCGAGGCCCTCGTTGAGTACTTGCGCCGACACCAGCGCCCGCAGCGCGCCCGACCTGAAGCGATCGAGTGCGTCCTGTCGCTCGGCGCGCCCGATGTCGCAGGTCAGCGGCATGATCAGATGCTCGCGCGCCACTGCGTAGGCGGTCTCGTTGTCGGCCACGAAGACCAGTGCCTTGTTCGCGCGGTGGCGCGCCAGAAGCATGCCCAGCGCCTCCTGTTTGCGGCGCGGGAACGACAGCAACCGCCGCGCGCGCCGCCAGGCCGCTATGCCGCGCCGGCCTTCGTCGGTGCGCGCGGCGTGACGGAGAAAATCCTGCCACGAGCTGGCCAGGTGGTTGCCCTGAAAAACCCGCAGCGCCCTGCGATAGACCAGCGTCAGCGCGTCGTACTCGCGGCGCTCGTCGGGATCGAGGTGCAGATGCCAGATGATGCGATCGAGTGGCGCCAGGTAGCCGCCTGACAAGTCGCTGACCGAGAGCTCGAACACCACCGGTCCGACCAGTGCCGCCAACCGGGAGGTGGCCGGCCCCGGCGCCTCCGGCGTGGCGGTAAGGCCCAGACGCAGGGGCGCGATCGACATTTCCAGCGCGTCGTCGTGACCGCCGTGCCCAAAGTGGTGGGTCTCGTCCACCACGACCAGGCCGAACCGGTCACCAAGCCGAGGCATGTGTCGATACGCGCTGGCAAAGGTGGCGACGGTCACCGGCCCAAGCACACGCTCGCCGTCACCGAAGCAGCCAACCGGTCCGGTGTGGACCTCGGCGAGCGCGGTGAGCCACTGCCCGAGCAGCGCCCGCGTCGGCACCAGACACAGGCACGGGGTCTTCGTGGCCGCCATGGCCGCCAGTGCGACCTGCGTCTTGCCGCTACCGGTCGGCAACACCACCACGCCGCGCCGTCCGGCCAGCCGCCAGGCCGCGAGCGCCGCCTCCTGGTACGGGCGCAGGCACACCGGACGGAAGCCGGACGGTGGGGCGAGCTTCGGCCGGGGCGTGTCGGAAAGCTGGACACCGCGGCGGCGCAGTTCGGACGCCAGCGCGTACGCGACCCGCGCCGGCGCGCGGTAGGCACCCACCCGCGCATCCCACAGAACACCGGGAATGTCCGCGACGTCGATACCGACGGGCACCTCCTGCAAGAGCAGCGTTCCACGATCAAAGACCACACGCACGCGACGGCAGGGTGCCAGCGTCGTGCCAACGGATGACAGCGGCCCGTCGCGGGCGACAGTCCCAACACCGCAGGGCATGGTCGTGGGCCCGCTCGCCGATCGTGCGATCACCATGGCACTGGGCCACGGCCCCTGAGGCGAGCACCCGCCGGACCCTGGTGCCCCTCCCCAATTTTGACCATGGTCATGTTACAAAATTGAAATGACATCCCTGTCTGTCTCCGAGTTCAAGGCGACGTGCCTGTCCGTGATCGCACGTGTCCAGCGGAGCGGACAGACGTTCCTGATCACGAAGCACGGCCACCCGGTGGCAGAGTTGGTTCCTACCCGAGCGCCTCGCCACAAGGGACGCGGATTCCTGGGCCGCATGCGAGCGGAATTCGACATCGTCGGTGACGTGATGAGCCCAGTCCTCACCGCGGGAGAGTGGACGGAGGGACTGCTGGGACCCACGAGCAAGCGGCGAAACCGGTGAGGCTCCTGCTGGACACGCATATCATCCTGTGGAGCGCTCGAGAGCCAGAGCGCCTATCGAACGCCGTCGCGGCCACGCTGGAGGATGAGGCCAACGAGATCTGGTACTCACCCATCAGCGTGTGGGAGGCGCTGCTACTGGCGGAGAAACGCAGACTGACCGTGGTGGACAAGGACCTTCGCCGGTTTGTTGGCCGGCTTTTCGCAGGCCTGCAAGAGGCGCCCCTCAATACGCATGTCGCCCTCGCCAGTCGAGAGATCGACCTTCCCCACGCCGACGCGGCGGATCGCTTCATTGCTGCTACCGCCCAGGTGTTCGACCTGACGTTGGTGACCGAAGACGCCAAGCTCCGCAAGGCCAAGGGCATCAAGATTCTTGGGCGGTAGCGCGCCCCGGGGTCAGAAATGCAGCCCGAGGCCGACGCGGAAATACGGGCGCGAGCGATCGACGCTGCCGAGCGCGATGGCTGTGCCCGGAATGCGATCGTCGGCTACCTTGTCGTCGCTGGGCCTGGGCGTGGCCAAGGTGAACGACATCGCGGTAGCGACCGCGTAGCCGCCCTCGATGGTCGCCGATAGCGCAAGGAACGGCATCTTCGAGTTGCTCGGGCGAAACGGATTGGAGCGCAGACGAAGGCCGGCGCCTGCACTGGCCGTGAACGAGGCGGCCCGTCGGTCGCTGGTGAGCGACCAGTCGGTGCTGCCGCCGCTGTCACCCTCGAAGAACGGTTGATTGGCCTGGCCAAGCCCCAGTTTGGCCCGCCCCCACGCGCCGCCCGCAGTCAGTCTGACCATCGGCTCAAGCCACGGCAGCACGCCATAGCGTGCGACCGCCGACGCATAGAAGGTGTCGACGTCCAGCGCCGCGCGATTTGTGGCGCCCCAGGTGTTGGCGGTGTTTTCGCCGAACCAGCCGGCGCCGACCGCGATGGTGGTGCGCGCGGTCGGATGTAGAAGGTCGTAGCTGGCCGATACGCCCGAGGTGCCCTTGATTCCCTTGGCCGAGAACAGCTTCATCGGGTCGCTGCGGCCATAGAAACTAACCAGATCGGCCCCGACTGTGAACCGCACCGCAGGTAGCGCCGGCGCCGCCTGTGCCGCAACGGCGGCCTCGCCCTCGGCGGCGCGCGCCGGACCTGGCGATCCGGTGATCGCCGCACCAAGGGTCACGGCGAAAGCCGCGGCCCGCATCGCTGTCCAACCTGAGTTCTTCATCGCGCACCTCGCTGCAAGAGATCGTTCAGCATGAAACCGGACACCGTGCGCGCCGTCGCGCGCTTGGGATCATCGGCGTCGATCACGGTCACGTGACCCGCCACCAGGCCGTGGTCCACCAGCACACGGCGCTTGCCGTCGCTGCCGCTGCCAAGCGGCAAGATCTGGCCGACGCGCGCATCGAGCCGGACGTCGCCAGGAGAGAAGCTGCCGAGATCGAGGAAGCCAAGGTGGCTATCGAGTTCGCCGCCCCCGCTCGCCGGTGCGATCCACACCTTCCCCGGCTTCATCGCGGCGCCGCCCGGGGCGGTACCAAGCGTGATGCGCTCGACCGACACCGACGCGAAGATGGGCGCCACCGTGCGGCGCGCCAGATCGATCACGCTGAAGCCCGCGCCACCGGCCCCACCCGGCACCTGCGCGTGCTGGACCAGCGCGATGCCCTGCTGGGGGAAGAAATGTACGTTTTGCGCCGGCGCACCCATCGGGCGCAGATCCAGATTCTTGCTCCGCTGCTCTTCCAGGCGCTCAAGCTCAAGGAAGGTGACCGAACGGCGAGCGTTGCCCTGACCGAGCAGCAGCGCGCGTGGCCGGCTGCGCGGATCGCCGGGGCCCTGCGCCTCGAACAGGTAGATGCGGTTGGGCGCCGGCTCGGCCGTGGTCACACCCAGCTCGGCCAGCGAGATACGCGTTGCCCGGCTGGTCAGCGCGTCGAATAGCCACGCATCGCCGGTGGCCATCAGCACCAGCAGGCGCGGATCGTTGGCCTCGCCGATGAGCGCCATATCGAGCGGCTGCGCACCCGCGGTCAGCTGTGACAGCGACGGGATGAAGTCGTTGGTAGTGGTCTCGCGA
This sequence comes from Myxococcales bacterium, assembly GCA_031431215.1. Lineage (GTDB taxonomy): Bacteria > Myxococcota_A > Polyangia > Fen-1088 > Fen-1088 > JANPCZ01. The sequence goes on along the minus strand of JANPCZ010000102.1, from coordinate 973 downwards.
TCGGTGGCGGGCGACAGGCGCAGCACATAGATGTCCTGCGCACCCTCGGCGCGGACGTAGGCGGCGGGCTCCTTGTCGCGGGTCTCGAACAGCACCTGCACCGGCCGGCGCATGCGGTTGTCGGTGCCCAGGGTCAGAGGCACGGTGATCTCGGGGCGCCGTGGGTTGTCGAGATCAAGCAGCGTGACGTAGTTGTCGGACAGCACCACCGCCAGGGTGCGCTTGCCCTCGGGCAGGTTGAGCTCGGGCGAGAACACGATATTGAGGGGCACCCCGCCGAAACTGCGCACCGTGCGCGCCACCGGGACGGCCTGCGGCGACGCCGCGAGATCGACGATCGCGATCTCGTTCGGGTTGAACAGGATGCCGCTGCCGGCCTTGGTGCCGGGGCCGAAGAACGCGATGACGAACCGGCCGTCGGAAGATTGCACCAGCGACGTGAAACTGGTGGCGAGCCTGTAGCGGCGCACCTGATCGTGCTTGCCGGGGGCGCCGGGAATGAGTGTCAGCTCGGCTGGCTCGGACTTGACGCCGGGCTTGCCGGGCTCGCCACGCGAAAGCACGAGGAGCTCGTCGTGGCCATTGCGGCGCACCGCCAGCGCGGGATCCTTGGCAAGCGCCACGGTATGCGGCCGCAACTTCGGATCGGCCGGATCGAGCAAGAATACAGTCGCGGTGCCGCGCTCGACGTAGGCGGCGACCTGGTCAAGCGCCACCGGCGGCAGCGACGACCAGGCCTCTTCGAAGCGCGGATCGCCGTCGGCGCAGCCCGCAGCCGCCGCCGCGAACGCCAGCCCGGCCGCGGCAAGCAACAGTCCCCGTTGGAGATTCCTCATTGCACGATCCTTCCGTTGAGTTCGAAGCCGGTCACCGATGACACCGCGCCGGATTCCCAGTCGATGAAGCTGATGCGCCCCTCGGGATGCACCTGGCTCACGAACACCCGCTTCGATTCGGCCAGCGCCGCGATGGA
>JANPCZ010000101.1:0-9417 GCA_031431215.1 Myxococcales bacterium | reverse complement strand
TTGTGCTGGGGCCAGTCAGAGAGATTAGCGATGGTCCGCTTCTTGACCTTGCCGTCCTCGCGCCAGCCCTCGCGCAACAGAACCGCGGGGCGTGAGCCTCGGTTTGGGACGGTCTCGATGTACATGGGAACTACATACCATGTATATCTCTACATCAAAAGAACTAACCACATCATTTACATGGGAACAGTTCTTGCTACGCCAGAAATGAAAAGGGCTCAGATTTCGCGGCCCTGCGCGAAATCTGAGCCCTACTTCACGGGGAACTTCGGACTAGTCCAGCTCCCCGGCCCGATTGCCATGGGAAGCACAGCGATGCTTGCCTTCAAGGCGCTGCACCAGATGCCCGCCATCCCCGGCAAGGGCGGAGGCGTGTATCAGTCCGGGCCAGCCACCCAGATCAGCGCCGATACGAATTTCTACACCGATACCACACACACGGGCACGGTGGCCGTCACTGCGCTCGACCCCATGACCATGAAGTTCAGCGGGGCATTTTCGTTCACTGCCGTCAACGACTCCGGTACACGTACCGTCAACATCACCGACGGCGTGCTCACCAACGTCCCGTTCCGGGTGCAGTAGCCGAAAACGCCGCCGCCGCGGCTGAGGCTGAGGCGACAGATGCTGGGCGAAGAGGTGTATTCGCCTAGCGGCACCGTATAGTCGAGCAATGAGCTGGCTTACGAATCCTGAAATCTGGGTCGCGCTGCTGACGCTGACAGCGCTCGAGATCGTGCTTGGCATCGACAACGTGGTGTTCATCTCGATCCTGGCCGGAAAGCTGCCAGTCGCGCAGCAGGCGCGCGCACGACGCCTCGGACTGAGCCTCGCCATGTTCCTCCGCATCGGCTTGCTGTTCTCACTGTCTTGGATCATTCGACTCACCGAGCCGCTTTTTAGCGTGCTGACCTGGGACATCTCTGGACGCGGTCTGATCTTGATCGGCGGCGGCCTGTTCCTGTTGACGAAGAGCACCCACGAGATTCACCAGAAGCTCGAGGGCGAACCGGGCCACATCTCGACGCGCGTGGCGGCGTCCTTTGCGGCCGTGATCGTCCAGATCCTCCTGCTCGACATCGTCTTTTCACTCGATTCGGTCATCACGGCAGTCGGCATGGTCGACCAGATCGCTGTGATGGTCGCTGCGGTCGTCATCGCCGTCGGCTTCATGCTCGTGTTCGCGGACGCGATCAGTGCCTTCGTCGATCGACACCCCACGGTGAAGATGCTCGCGCTCAGCTTCCTCTTGCTGATCGGCTTCTCACTGATCGCCGAGGGCCTGGGTCAGCACGTCCCGAAGGGGTACATCTACTTCGCGATGGCATTCTCGTTGGGCGTCGAAATGCTGAATCTGCGCCTGCGGCGGAAAGCTGAGCCGGTCCGGCTCCACGAGCGAATCGTCCCGGATGAGGACGCGGCCGGTCCTTCGCGGAACGTCAGGCCACCCGCGCGATGAGATCTCAGTAACGCCGGCGACCTGGCACGTCCGCGCTCGCACTGGCCGCGGTGCCCGTGGTCACTTCGATGGGGACCTGGACGTTCCAGCGGATCTGACGGCGACTTCTCCTGCCAGGATCGACCTCCGTCCCGTCGGTGCCACCGGCGTGGTGGGCCAAGGAGCCCAGGAACTCAGCGCCGCCCAGTCGCCCACGCGACACACGCATCGAAGATCTTCCAGGCGTCGGGCGTCAGCTGAGCCGTGAACTCGTCCTCCACGAACCAGTAGGCGCGTCTACCCGGCGCCGTGAGGCCGCCGTTCAGCACGGCGCCTTTCTCTACGGCCAAGAGACTGAAACTGGCGGCCGCGTCCGGGGCCTTCGGATCCAACGTCGCAACCTTGCTCACGGAAGGGGCGGGCAATGTTCCATATGTGATGACTGCGGCCGTACTGTAGACCTCGACCTTCCCCTTCAATCCCGCCGCGATCGGGTGCAGCAGATCCCCAATCTGGATTGCGGTCTGACCCTTTACCTTCTTGCCGCCTGACGCCATGCCGAGACGACCCAAAGAACCCTGCTCGGAAGTAACGATGGGCGCTGGGTTGTTTGTGTACTTCGTCCCCACGTCCGCGCTCTCGGACGCCTCTGAAATAACGATCAGCGAGAACGGTCCGGGCAGCGCCGGATCTGTGTCCTTGACCAAGATCACCTCAAATCCAAGACCCTCAAGGCGTCGTCGAAGGGCGGCGTCTCCCTTTGAGACGGACGGTCGCGTGACCAGCAGCGCTTTACGTCCCAGTTTTCCTCCCGAATCGGAGCCCGCCGCGGCTGTTCCGCCCGCGGTGCTCGACCCGACCATGCCGGCGGCACTCTGGCCACCTCCCATGGTGATGGCACCAGCTGCTGGGGAGCTAGCCAGGCACAGCCCGACGATGAGAAACCAGCGCGCTTGACCGTGGATCATGAAGGACATCCTTTTTTCGGGTCTATTCGAAGGGCATCGGGTCGATCGAGACACCAGTCTATTGCCATGGTTCCGGAGTTTCCGTACGTGTTCCCGCACTCCGCGGCCATGGCGGGTCAGCGGGCCGGCTTGAGGTCTTCCAGCCGGTCGGTGGCCGATGGCGGGGTGCGCGAGAGCGCCGCGATTTCGTCACGCAGCACGGGCGTCATGTCGATGGTCACTGCGTTGAGCGAATCCTGCAGCTGTTCGAGGTTGCGCGCGCCGACGATCGGCGCGGTGATCGCTGGGTGAGCGCCGACCCAGGCGATGGCGGTGCTAACCGGGTGCAGGCCTCTCTTCTTGCAAAAGGCCACGAAGCGATCGGCGACATCGAACATCCAGGGCTCGCCGTATCGCGCTTGGTACATCTTGCTGCTTTTCAGGCGGCCCGCAGTTTCCCCACCGGTCGTGCCTGAGTATTTCCCCGAAAGCAGTCCGGCGCCGGCGGGGCTGTAAGAGATGACGCCGATGCCGCTGGCCTCGGCCATGGGCAGGATCTCGACTTCGGCTTGGCGCTTGACGAGGTTGTACATCGGTTGCAGCACCTGAAGCCGCGCCCAGTTGTTGTGCTCCTGGATGTCCACCGCGCGCTGCGTCTGCCACGCCGACCAGTTGCTGACCGCCGGATAGAGGACCTTGCCCGAGCGCACCAGGTCTTCCAGCGCGCGCATGGATTCGTCGATCGGAGTCCGCTTGTCAAAGTGGTGCAGGAAAAGCACGTCGACGCGGTCGGTCTGCAGGCGTTTCAGGCTCGCCTCGAGCGCGCGCGTGACATGCCGTCGCGAGGTGCCGCGCGCGTTGATGTCTTCAGTCATCGGGTTGTAGCACTTGGTGGCAATCACCAGATCTTCGCGGTGGCCTTTGATCATGCGGCCGAGGATTTCCTCGGACCTGCCCTTGTTGTACTGGTCGGCGCAGTCGTAGAAGTTGATGCCCGCGTCGCGGGTGGCCTTGTACATTGCCGCGGAGGTGGGTTCATCGGCGTCGCCGCCGAAGGACATGGTGCCGAAGCACAGCTCGGAGACTTGCACGCCGGTTCGGCCGAGGGGCTTGAGCTTCATTTTTTGGACTCTATCCCACAGCGCCGCACCAACCACTCCCGGGCTGGCACGCGTGTTCACGGGCCGCTCGACGTCCAGACGGTCAAGGGCCGCGTGACCAGCGCCGTCCGCCCATAGTAAAACGATTGTCTACTGCGGGAAATCCTAGTATGTCTTACGCCGGGCGTTCGAACCAGGGGGACGACTTGCGGCACGCCCCGTGCATTCCTCTAATCCAAGCCTGGCTTCTTCTTCCGCTACTTCGCATCCACTTCCCGGGAGGTCTCCATGCGCTCTCGCCGCATCATGATCGTGGCCGGTCTCTTCGTACTTTCGATGATCCTGTACATCGATCGCGTTTGCATCAGCGTCGCGAAAGGGGCGGTCGCGAAAGATCTCTCGCTGACGGACGGCCAGATAGGCTGGGTGTTCGGAATATTCGCGCTCGGCTATGCGCTTGCGCAAATCCCCGCCGGACTCCTTGCAGATAGGTACGGGCCGCGGCTCATCCTGGCTGGTATCGTCACGGCATGGAGCATCTTCACCGGCATGACGGGGCTCGTGACCACGTTTGCGGTCATGCTAGCCGTGCGCTTCATCTTCGGCGTCGGTGAGGCTGGCGCGTTCCCTGGCGCTGCACGTGTCTTCTACAATTGGCTCGAGCCGGGACAGCGCGGCTTTGCCAATGGGCTGATGTTTTCGGGGTCCCGGATCGGCGGTGCCCTTTCGATGGTTCTCCTTCCCGTCATGTTGGGGGCGTTGGGCTGGCGACACTCCTTCATGTTGCTCGGGGCCGTGGGCGTGCTCTGGGCCGTCGCCTGGTACACGTTCTTCCGAAATACGCCGGCGGAAGCTGGTCTCGCGGGCTCAGCGCACACGACGTCGCCCACGGCTGCTGCTCCCGCGCCGGTCGGCCCTACTTTCGGCCAGGTCTTTACCTCGCGCCGGCTGCTGCTCGCGATGGCGCAGTACTTCGCATCGAACTTCACGTTCTTTATCGCGCTTTCTTGGATGCAGCCCTATTTGAAGGATCGATTCAAGCTCAGCTCCGTCGAGGCGGGAGCCTACGCCATGTGGCCTCTGCTCTTCGCGGCGGGTTCACAGTGGATCACCGGCCTCATCGTGGATGCCATCTACAGGGGGAAGCACAGGGCCTGGTCGCGCCGCTTGCCGGCAGCGATCGGGTTCGCGATGGCCGCCGTCGGGATCGCCAGCATCACGATCGCGGACACGCCGCTGATGGTCGTGGTCTGTTTCACCATCGCCGTCTTTGGCGCGGACATGACCATCAGCCCAAGCTGGGCCTACTGCGTCGACATCGGCGGCAAGGGCTCGGGTGCGGTGTCGGGTTCGATGAACATGCTTGGAAACGCAGGCGCATTCGTTAGCTCCATCACCTTCCCGCTGCTTATCCGCGTGACCGGGAGTGCGACCTCGTATTTCCTTTTGGCTGCCGCACTGAACGTGGTCGCTGTGGCGTGCTGGTTGGGCATGACCCCGCCGCTCGAAGAACGCGAAGCCACAGCAACCGCCTAGACTTCAGCGGTGGCGCCGGCGCCGCACGCAGAACGCCAGCGGCGCGGATCAAAAGCTAGCTTGGCCCGGGGTGCGCGGGTACGGGATCACGTCACGGATGTTGGCCATGCCAGTGGCGTAAATGATCGTGCGCTCGAGGCCGAGACCGAAACCGGCGTGGGGCACGGTGCCGTAGCGGCGCAGATCGCGGTACCACCAGTAGGCCTTGGCGTCGAGGTTGAGCTCGGCCAGGCGACGGTCGAGCACGTCGAGGCGCTCCTCGCGTTGTGAGCCGCCGATGATCTCGCCGATGCCGGGCGCCAACACGTCCATGGCCGCCACGGTCTTTCCGTCGTCGTTGACCCGCATATAGAAGGCCTTGATCTCCTTCGGGTAGTTCATCACCACCACCGGGCGGCCGACGTGCTCCTCGGTCAGCCAGCGCTCGTGCTCTGATTGCAGGTCCATGCCCCAGCGCACCGGGAACTCGAACGCCTTGCCGGACTTTTCCAGCGCGGCGACGGCCTCGGTGTAGCTCATGCGTTCGAAGCTGGCGCTGACGAATTTTTCCAGCCGCGCGATGCAGTCCTTGTCGATGCGATCGGCGAAGAACTTCATGTCGTCGGGGCGCTCGTCGAGCAATGACTTGAAGAGGTGTTTCAGGAAGCTCTCGGCCAGATCGGCGTTGGCCGCCAGATCGGCAAACGCAACCTCGGGCTCGATCATCCAGAACTCGGCCAGGTGACGGCTGGTGTTGCTGTTCTCGGCGCGGAAGGTCGGGCCGAAGGTGTAGACCTTCGACAGGGCCAGACAGTAGGTTTCGACGTTGAGCTGGCCGCTGACGGTCAGGAAGGCTTCCTTGCCGAAGAAATCCTTTTCAAAGTCGGTGCGGCCCGACGGTGTGCGCGGCAACTTGTCGGCGTTGGCCACATCAAGGGTGCTGACGCGGAACATCTCGCCACCGCCCTCGGCGTCGCTGGCCGTGATGATCGGCGTGTGCACCCAGAAGAAGCCATGCTGGTGGAAATAGCGGTGAATCGCCATGCTCAGGCAGTGGCGCACCCGCGAAAGCGCGCCGATGGTGTTGGTGCGCGGCCGCAGGTGAGCGACCTCGCGCAGATACTCCAGCGTGTGCCGCTTCTGCGAGATCGGGTAGGTCTCGGGATCGTCGACCCAGCCGGCCACCTCGATTGCGGTGGCCTTGATCTCGACCGCCTGACCCTTGCCCTCGCTGGCGGTGACCAGCCCATGCGCGATGATGGCGCAGCCGGCAGTCAGCTTGAGGACCTCGCTTGCGTAGTTGGGCAGCTCGCTCGGCGCCACCACCTGGATCGGATCGAAGCACGAGCCATCATGCAGGTGCACGAACGACAGGCCGGCCTTCGAGTCGCGGCGCGTGCGCACCCAGCCACGAATGGTGATCTCGCTGCCAAGCGCGACCTTGCCGCCGAGCACATCGGTGATCTGAGCGATGGTGACTGGTTCCATGGCGTTCCTCCGCTGCCCATACTTGTGCGCTCACAGCCTTGGAGGCAAGCTCGCCGGCCGTGACGAAAGACATTGGTACGGTCGCGGGTAATTTCGTGCGCGACGTTGTCGTCGCCGACCAGGTCACCCTGCGCTTCGGCGGCCGGGTCGCGACCCGCTTTCCGCCCGAGCCCAACGGCTACCTGCACATCGGCCACGCCAAGGCGATCTGCATCGACTTCGGGCTGGCGGCCGAGTTCGGCGGCACCACCAACCTGCGCTTCGACGACACCAACCCGACCACCGAGGACGTGGAATACGTCGAGGCCATCAAGGACGACATCCGCTGGCTGGGCTTTTCGTGGACCAACCTGCACTATGCGTCTGACTATTTCGAGCAGCTTTTCCAGCTAGCGGTCAAGCTCATCGAGAAGGGCCTCGCCTACGTCGACACGCTGCCGGAGGCGCAGATCCGCGAGTACCGCGGCGACTACTACAAGAAGGGCAGGCCGACGCCCGACCGTGACCGTCCGGCTGCCGACAACCTGGCGCTGTTCCGCAAGATGCGTGAGCGCGGCTTCGCCGAGGGCCAGGCCGTGCTGCGCGCCAAGATCGACCTCGAGTCGCAGAACATGAACCTGCGCGATCCGGTGCTGTACCGGATCCGGTACGCCTCGCACCACCGGACTGGCGATGCCTGGTGCATCTACCCGATGTACGACTACGCGCATCCGCTGTCCGACGCGATCGAGAAAATCACGCACTCGATCTGCACGCTGGAGTTCGAGGGGCATCGGCCGCTGTACGACTGGTGCATCCGCGAGACCGACGGGTTTCCGTCGCAGCAGACCGAGTTCGCGCGCCTGAACCTGACCTACACCGTGATGTCCAAGCGCAAGCTGGCCGAGCTGGTGCAGGGCCAGCTGGTGTCGGGCTGGGACGATCCGCGCATGCCGACCCTGGCTGGTCTGCGTCGTCGCGGCTACACGGCCGAGGCCATCCGCGATTTCTGCGAACGCATCGGCGTTGCCAAGGCCGACAGCACCGTCGACGTCGGGCTGCTTGAGCACTGCCTGCGCGGCGATCTCAACCGGCGCTGCCCGCGGGTGATGGCGGTGCTGCGCCCGCTCAAGCTGGTGATCGAAAATTTTCCCGAGGGCGAGGTACGCGACCTGGATGCGCCGCTGCACCCGGAGGATCCGGGCCACGGCACGCGCAAGGTGCCGTTCGCGCGCGAGCTTTACGTCGAGCGCGACGACTTCCGCGAAGATCCGCCCAAGGACTGGTTCCGTCTGGCGCCTGGCCGCGAGGTGCGGCTGCGTTACGCGTGCCTGATTCGCTGCACCCAGGTGATCAAGGACGCGCACGGCGAAGTGGTCGAACTGCGCTGCACGTGGGATCCGGAATCGTGGGGCGGCGCTGCGTCCGACGGACGCGCGGTGCGTGGCACCCTGCACTGGGTGTCGGCCGCGCACGCCGTTACCGCTGAGGTCCGGCTTTACGATCGCCTGTTCTCGGTCGAGAACCCGGGCACCGATTCGGATAAAAGCTTCATCGACGAGATGAACCCGGGGGCGCTCGAGCGGTTGACCTCGTGCCAGATGGAACCGCACCTCGCGACGGTGGTGGTGGGCGGACGCTACCAGTTTGAACGGCTGGGCTATTTTTGCGTCGATCTCGACAGCGCCGCCGGCAAGCCGGTGTGGAATCGCACGGTCACGCTGAAGGACGGCTGGGCCCGCATCGAGGCCAAAGCCGGCAAAGCATCCGCCCAGGACGCGAAGTCGACGGCGTCGAAGCCGACCGCGTCGAAACCGACCGCGTCGAAACCAGTAGCGACACCGACGCCCGTGGCACCGCAAGAGATCGCCATCGACGATCTGGCGCGCGTCGATCTACGCGTGGGCGTGGTGCGCGAGGCGGCCGTGGTTCCCGACGCCAACAAGCTCATCCGCCTGATGGTGGACGTGGGCGAGGGGCGGCTGCGGCAGATCTTCAGCGGGATGCGCGCGCATTACCCTGATCCCGCGGTGCTGATCGGCCAGCGCGTCGTGGTGGTGGCCAACTTGAAGCCACGCCAGATGAAGTTCGGGCTGTCCGAAGGCATGGTGCTGGCGGCGGGCGGCGGCAATCGGCCCCACCGTCTGGCCACTTTCGCCGACGGTGACGGCGCGCCCGAGCCGGGCGACAAGCTGACCTGATCATGGTCAACGATACCGGCCACCACCGGCACTTCAGCGTGGCTCTGGGGCAGTGGATCGTTCTCGGCTCGCTGGTCGGGCTGCTGTGCGGCGCCGCCACGGCGCTTTTCCTCTGGCTGCTCGACCTCGCGACCGGGTTTCGAGACGGCCACGAGGTCATCATCTACAGCTTGCCCATCGCGGGCCTGGCGATCGGCTGGGTGTACCAGCGTTTCGGAGATTCCATCAAGGCGGGCAACAACCTCGTCATCGACACGATCCATGACGAGGGGCCGGAAATCCCGCTGCGTATGGCGCCGATGGTGCTCATCGGCACGGTGCTGACTCACGTTTTCGGCGGCAGCGCGGGCCGCGAGGGTACGGCGGTCCAGATGGGCGCAAGCATCACGGACTGGGTTTCACACCGCCTTCGCGTCGGCAAGGACGTGCGGCGGCAGTTGCTCGCTGCGGGCGTCGCGGCCGGCTTCGGATCCGTCTTTGGTACGCCGATAGCTGGCGCGGTGTTCGGCCTCGAATTCATCGTACTCGGTCGGATCGAGTACGAGGCCCTGGTTCCGGCGCTCCTGGCTTCGGTCGTTGCTGACATGACCACGCGCGCCCTCGGCATCGAACATACCCACTACCTCGCCGCGCCTCACGTTGCGCTGACTCCGCTGCTTCTCCTCAAATGGGTGGTTTTCGCCGCGGCCGTCGCCATTGTCACGACAGCCTTTATCGAGCTGACTCATTTCATCAAGAAGCGCGGCGAG
>JANPCZ010000100.1:0-1767 GCA_031431215.1 Myxococcales bacterium | reverse complement strand
CATCCAGTTCGGCGACTTCCAGCGCTCGTCGGCCACTAATGACACTTTGCTCGCTGGGGAGCGTCCCCTGCGGCCAGAAACGCCGCTCGCGAACCCCGGAAATCAGCTCCAACCGGCCCTCCGGCAAGCGCAGCCGTTCGTAGAGCGGGGCCAGTCTCTTTTCCAAGTCGGCGGAGGTGACAATTTCCTCAGGCAACGAGAAACCGATCGATTCCAGGCAAACGTTGTGATAGAGCATGTAGTCTCCGGCCCGCAAAACGGTCTAGATTAACCCAGCGCGGCGGAAAGGCAAGTGTGTCTCGGCGCGAGAACATGCTGCGTGCTTGCACACTATGTTGTGCTTGCACACGGTAATTCTCGCAAAATCGCGGATCTTGCTTGTAGGAATGGAAATGTCCAATAGACTCACCCCCCATCGCAAATCACAAGGTTGTGATTTGCCGCGTCATTCTAGGTAAGGGAGTATCTGATGTCATTTAAGCCGCTGATTGGTCTCAATGCTGAATTCAAGTCCGCGAAGAAAGATTCCCCCGCTTATTCGTTCTTGGCTGCTGGCTATTATGACGCCATCATTCATGCGGGTGGCATTCCTGTAATTATTCCCCCTCTGCCGGAATTGTCGGATCTGGAGTCGGTGCTCGATCAACTCCACGGCTTCATGCTGGTGGGCGGCCCGGACCTGGACCCACGCCGCGACGGTTTCATGCTGCACAGTGCGGTGCGGGCGATGGAATCAAGGCGTGAGACGTTTGATCGCATGTTGATGGACGCGATCGCCGAACGGCGGATGTCGATTTTCGGCATTGGCGTCGGAATGCAACTGCTGAATGTCTCTCAAGGCGGCAATCTGTATCTGCACCTGCCCGAAGATCTGCCGGCAGCGATTCCGCACAAGGACCCCCAGGATCCAGCTCACCGTCATGGATTGACGGTTGTTCCCAAGTCGATCATGGAACGCGTTTATGGTGACGGCGAAATTCGCGTGAACAGCATGCATCATATGGCGATCGACGAGTTGGCGCGCGGTTTCCGGGCCACGGCCCGCTGCCCCGACGGAGTCGTGGAAGCGATTGAGTGCACCCGGGAGGATTGGTTTGCGGTTGGGACTCAGTTCCATCCCGAAGCCGCCTCGGCTTCGGCGCTCGATATCCGAATAGTCGAAGAGTTTATCGATGGTGTTAGAGCGCGAGCCGGCGAACTACGGATGGTGGCTTAGGCTGGCGTTTACGGTGTGCGTCCTCCGTACGAGAAACCCGGCTCCCCAGAGGCCGGGTTTCTTCGTTTTCCAATCCCCTTAGCCGAGAATGCGCAAGAATTCGCGGATCCAAGCCGGATGAGCTGGCCAGGCGGGGGCGGTTACGAGCGTGCCATCGACGTGGGCGTTATCGAAATTCGCATTGGCCGGCACGTAGGTTCCGCCGGCCGCTTCGATTTCGGGCTGGATGGCCGGGTAGGCGCTACACGAATTTCCGTGGACGACGCGGGCTGCCGTCAGCAGTTGTGCACCATGACAGATTGCGGCGATCGGTTTCTGGGCGGCCGCGAAATGCCGGACAATAGCCAGCACTTGGGAATCGAGCCGCAGGTACTCGGGTGCGCGACCACCGGGAATGACCAGCCCGTCGTACTGGCTGGGATCTACATCGCGAAATGCCAGCGTCGCTTGCAAGTGATAGCCGGGCCGCTCCTCGGTAATGTCCCAGCGCGGATCGGCACCCGGCGGAACTTCGTGCAGCACCATGTGGTACAGCCGAGCCTCGGGCCCCG
>JANPCZ010000099.1:0-2707 GCA_031431215.1 Myxococcales bacterium | reverse complement strand
CTGCCGGGCCTTCCAGCGCGCCAGAGCCCTATCCAGATCAATTTGAGGAATCATGCGTGCCCAGGGTATCTCAATGTACGAGCTTCTTGTACTTGATCCTGTGTGGCTGGGAAGCGTCGGCGCCCAGGCGGCGCTTGCGGTCGGCCTCGTAGTCCTGGTAGTTGCCCTCGAACCAGACGGTCTGGCTGTCGCCCTCGAAGGCCAGGATGTGGGTCGCGATGCGGTCCAGGAACCAGCGATCGTGGGTGATGACCACCACGCAGCCGGCGAACGACAGCAGCGCGTCCTCGAGCGCGCGCAGCGTGTCCACGTCGAGATCGTTGGTCGGCTCATCGAGCAAGAGGACGTTGCCGCCGCTGCGCAGCAACTTGGCCAGGTTGACCCGGTTGCGCTCGCCGCCTGACAGGTCCTTCACGCGCTTCTGCTGGTCGGGACCCTTGAACCCGAAGCCCGATACGTAGGCACGCGTGTTGATCTTGCGCTTGCCGATCTCGAAGAACTCGGCGCCTTGAGCTATCTCGTCGAACGCCGTCTTGTCGCCCGCCAGCGACTCGCGCGACTGGTCGACGTAGGCCAGCTTCACCGTGTCGCCGATGCGCAGGCTGCCCGCGTCGGGTTTCTCCTGGCCCATCAGCATGCGGAACAGCGTGGTCTTGCCGGCCCCGTTGGGCCCGATGATGCCGACGATCCCGCCACGCGGCAGGTTGAAGGTCAGATCCTCCATCAGCAACTGCTCGCCGTAGGCCTTTTTCAGATGCTCGGCCTTGACCACCAGATCGCCCAGCCGCGGGCCCGGCGGGATGCTGATCTCGATGGTCTCCTCACGCTTCTGCGCTTCCTGGGCCAGCAGATCCTCGTAGGCCGCTAGACGCGCCTTGGATTTGGCCTGCCGCGCCCGCGGCGAGGCCTGCACCCACTCAAGCTCACGTGCCAGCGTGCGCTGCCGCGCGCTCTCGGACTTCTCCTCGGCCTGCAGGCGCTTGCCCTTCTGATCAAGCCACGATGAGTAGTTGCCCTGCCAGGGAATGCCAGCACCACGATCGAGCTCCAGGATCCAGCCCGCGACGTTGTCGAGAAAATAGCGATCGTGCGTGACCGCTACGATGGTCCCCGCGAACTCGTGCAGGTGGCGTTCGAGCCAGGCCACGCTCTCGGCATCGAGGTGGTTGGTGGGCTCGTCGAGCAACAGCAGGTCGGGCTTCTCCAGCAGCACCTTGCACAGGGCCACCCGGCGTCGCTCGCCGCCCGACAGCTTGGTCACGTCGGCATCCGGCGGCGGCAGCCGGAGCGCGTCCATCGCGATCTCAAGCGCGCGATCCAGCTCCCAGCCGCCCGCGGCGTCGATGGCATCCTGCAGCTTGGCCTGCTCGGCCAGCAACTTGTCCATCTGCTCGGGTGATAGATCCTCACCGAACTTCGCGTTGACCTCGTCGAAGCGAATCAGCAGCTTCTTGATCGGCGCGACCGCGTCCTCGACGTTGCCCAGCACGGTCTTGGCCGGGTCGAGCTGCGGCTCCTGCGACAGGTAGCCGATGCGCGTGCCGTCGGCGGCCTTGGCCTCGCCGAAAAAGTCGGTGTCGACGCCGGCCATGATGCGGAGAAGCGTCGATTTTCCCGATCCATTCGCCCCGAGGACGCCGATCTTCGCGCCCGGAAAGAACGACAGGTAGATACCCTTGAGCACTTCCTTGTTGGGCGGATGCACGCGCCGCAGGTCCTGCATCGTGAAGATGTACTGGTGAGCCATGAGGCGGCGGAGTCTACAACAGCCGTGCTAGGGTGCCGGCGTGGATCGTTCGAAGCCGGTGGTGATCGTCAACCCCCGCTCGGGCGGCGGGTTGTCGGACAAGCGCTGGGCCGGGCTGGTCGGCGTGCTGACCGATGGACTTGGCCCGTTCGACACGCGCTTCACCGAGCGCTCCGGCCACGCGCGCGAAATTGCGCGCGAGGAAGCCGCGGCGGGACGCACCCTCGTCGTGGCCTTCGGCGGTGATGGCACCATCTCGGAGGTGGCGGACGGCGTCCTGTCGTCCGGCGTCGCCGGGGTCGAAGTCGGCATCATCCCACGCGGCACCGGTGGCGACCTGCGGCGCACCCTGGATCTGCCGAAGGATCTGGGAGCGGCCGCCCGGCGTGTGCACGAGTCGCCGGCGCGCCCCGTGGACGCGGGCAGGGTCACCTTCGTCGGCCGCGACGGTGCCACCGCCACCCATCACTTCGTCAACGTAGCCTCCTTCGGATTTTCGAGCGCCGTCGCCTTGAAGGCCAACACGTCGTCGAAACGCCTGGGCGCCAAGGCTTCGTTCCTGGGCGCCACCATCGGATCGCTGTTCAGCTACGACAACGCGGAGATCCTGGTCAGCGTCGATGGCGGCGAGAAGCAGCGCCACACGGTCGTGCTGGGAGCGGTGGGCAACGCGCGTTCGTTCGGCGGTGGCATGAAGATCTGCCCCGATGCTCTGCTCGACGACGGCGCCTTCGACCTGGTCATTGTGGGTGATCTCGGGCGCCTGGAAGTGCTCAGAAAGATAAGCCGCATCTACGCCGGCACCCACCTGACGATGCCGCAGGTTTCCACCGCGCGCGCCCGCGTGGTACGCGTCGAGCCCGCGGACCCGGCCGCCGTCATCCCGCTCGAACTCGACGGCGAGACCCCGGGCCGCTTGCCTGCGACGTTCGAGATCCTGCCGGGCGCCTTACGCTTGCG
>JANPCZ010000098.1:0-29991 GCA_031431215.1 Myxococcales bacterium | reverse complement strand
GGCGCCGGCGGGTCCGCTTCGAATCCAGAGCCGCCGTCGTCGAACGGCAGGTCGAGTTGTGGCGGCGGGCGTGCCGGGTGAAAGCCTGGCACCGCCCTCCCTTTGCAACTGGCCCGGGTCTGGCAGAGGCTTTGCCCGATGGAGCCCAGCGTGTCGCTTCGTAGCCAGCAGATCCAGGCGGTGGCGACGGCGTTCTTGCGGCGCCGGCCGCTCATCGTCGGACCGCCGGCGGCACTGCTTGTCCTGCTGTTCTGGCGGACCGGGATGCCTGCCGCGCAGCTGTCGGCACTGGCCACGGTGAAGGGCTCGATGGTGGCTTTCTTCCTGTGGGAAGCCTGGCGCTACCGGCGGCGGCCGATAAGCCAACGCGGGCTGCTGGTGTCCCTTGGTCTCACTCTGATCGGTGTGGCGCTGGCGTGTGGGTTGAGCGGCGGCATTCGCAGCCCGTTGCTGCCGCTGCTGTTCGCGCCGTCGGGGCTGGCGCTCGCGGCGTTCGGGACACGCCGCGCGGGGGCCACTATCCTGGCTCTGCTTGTGATCGTCAGCGCGACCCTGGCGGCGGTCAGTGCCGTTGGGCTGTGGCCACCACCAGCGCCGGTGGCGGCCATCATCGCGGGCTGCGCGACGGTGGTGGTGACGGCGTTGTTGCTGGCGGTGGGAATAGTCGGGCTGGTCGGGGCGTATGAACAGGCCGGGTGGCAGCTTGGCCAGATGCGCGCCGAGGTGGTGGCCGAGTCCGCCGCGCGCCCGCGCGAGATCGAGGCGCTGGGCGCGCGGCTGGCGCACGAGATCAAGAACCCGCTGACGGCGCTCAAGGGTCTGGTGCAGCTGGAGGCGCGCGGCGTGACGGCCGACAGCTCGCGGCGCCGGTTCGCGATCATGGAAGGTGAGGTCGCGCGGCTGGAGCAGATCCTGCACGACTACCTGAGTTTCTCGCGGCCACCGTCCGACCTGCGGCCGCAGGCGATCGCCGGGCGTGCGCTCTTGCATGACGTCGTGGCGGTGCTGGAGGGCCGAGCCGACGAGCGCGGCGTGGCGCTGATGACAAGCGGCGAGGACGTGGTGCTCGACGCCGATCTGGGCCTGCTCAAGCAGGCGCTGTTCAACCTGCTGGCCAACGCCATCGAAGCCACCCCGCCCGGCGGTCAGGTCACCGCTCGGTTGCACGCGACGCCCGACGGGCCGACCATCGAGATCATCGATACTGGACCCGGCATGGACGCACGCATCCTGGCGCAACTGGGGACGCCCTTCTTCACCACCCGCGAAGGCGGCACCGGCCTGGGCGTGGTGATCGCGCGGCGGATCGCACGCCAGCACGGCGGCGAGCTCGCCTTCGACAGCCGCCCGGGCGCCGGCACCACGGCCCGGTTGCGCCTGCCGGCGGTTGCGGCGCGGGCGTCGTCATGAGCGCCGCGCTTCCTGCTGGCAGCGGCTCGGCCGACACCATCCTGGTGGTCGACGATGAGGCGTCGGTGCGCTTCACCGTGCAGGAGATCCTGGGTGAGGCTGGGTTTGCGGTGGTCACGGCTGAAAGCGCGGACGAGGCGTCGGCGCGCCTGCACGAGGCGGCGCTGGTGGTCACGGATCTCATGATGCCGGGCCGCGACGGGCTCGATCTGTTGCGCGAGATCCGGGCGCGGGCGCCTGAGATCCCGGTCGTGATCATGACCGCGCGCGGCTCCGAGCGCGCCGCGGTCGACAGCCTCAAAGCGGGCGCCTACGACTACCTCCGCAAGCCGTTCGATCTCGACGAGCTGGTGGCGGTGGTGCGGCGGGCGCTGGAGGCGCGGCAGTTGCGCGAACGCAGCCGGGCGCTGGCCACGGAGCGCAAGCTGGGTCAGGCGGTGGTAGGCGAAAGCCCAGCCATGACCCGCGTGCTCGCGGACGCGCGGCGGGTGGCGGCGCGCGACATCACGGTTCTGCTGCGGGGCGAGACCGGCACCGGCAAGGAGGTGGTGGCCTCGCTCATCCACGCCGAGAGCCGGCGGGCGCGGCAACCGTTCGTGCGCTTCAACTGCGCGGCGCTGCCGCCTGATCTGGCCGAGGCGGAACTGTTCGGGCACGTGCGTGGCGCCTTCACCGGTGCGGTGGCGGCGCGCGAAGGCTACTGCCGCAAGGCCGACGGCGGCACCTTGCTACTTGACGAGGTGGGCGAGCTGGCACCGACGGTGCAGCCCAAGCTGTTGCGGCTTCTGCAAGAGGGCGAGGTGCAGCCGGTGGGCAGCGACACCGTGAAGAAGGTGGACCTGCGCATCATTGCCTGCAGCAACCGCAACCTGCTGGACGAGGCGCGCGCGGGACGCTTTCGCGAGGATCTGTACTACCGCCTGGCCGTGGTCGAGCTGGTCATCCCGCCATTGCGTGAGCGGCGTGAGGACATCCCGGCGCTGGCCGAGCTGTTCCGGGCACGCTACGCCGACC
Source organism: Myxococcales bacterium (assembly GCA_031431215.1). Lineage (GTDB taxonomy): Bacteria > Myxococcota_A > Polyangia > Fen-1088 > Fen-1088 > JANPCZ01. The sequence continues at coordinate 27,567 of JANPCZ010000098.1, read as the reverse complement.
GCTTCGGCATCGACGACGTGCGGCTGTCGGATGCCTTGTTGAACGAACTTTGCCGCCGCGACTGGCCGGGCAACGTGCGCGAGCTTGAGAACAGCCTGGCGCGCGCACTGGCCCTGGCCGGCCCGGGCGAGCTTGGACCCGCCAGCCTGGATGCCCTGCCGATGGTGCCGTCTGTGGCGCCAGCGGATCGCTCGTTCCGCACGCAGATCCTGGCGTTCGAGCGCGATTTGCTCGCGCGTGTCCTTGACGAGACCGGCGGTAACCAGAGCGAGGCCGCGCGCCGCCTGGACATCTCGCGCCCCACGTTGCTCGACAAGCTCAAGCGCCACGGCTTACATGGCAAGCCCGCCGACAGGTGACTGTCGGGAATCTTTACAGGTCGGCGGAGCGGCCGGGCGAAAGAGCCGCGAAGCGTCGGGGCCGCCCATGGAGGAGGTATCGGCGAGCAGCGGCGGAAGTTACGCGAGGGTTCTGATCCATGCTCAGTCATCGTCGGGGATCGTTCCGCCGATCTGCAGCCGGGGAACGCGCTTGAAGTGATCGACGTTGCGGGTGAGCAGCGTGGCGCCGTGGGCGAGACATACGCCGGCGATGAGGTAGTCGGCCATGCCAATCCCGTTGCCTCGCGCCTCCAGCTCCCGGCGCGTGCTTGCCGCTAGCTCCGCCGCACGAGTCTCCACCGGCAGGATCGTGAGTGCGTCCAGGAGAACCTTGACCTTGTCCTGTTCCCTGCTGGCGGCGGCGCCGCTGAGAAGCTCGAACGCGTTCACGGAGGTGGTGGCCAGGCCGCCGGTGGCCAGCTCGATCCGGATGCGTCCGTGCCCTGGGTCGCGACCCCGCAGGAAATCGATGAGCATGTCCGAGTCCGCAATCATCATCGCCAGGTCCCCCGGATCTCGCGAACCGATGCCTCGAGAGCGCGAGTGGCCCTCTCGCTCATAGTCCCTCCCATGGCGAGCGCGGCTTCGATGCGACCCTTTCGACTTCCCTCGTCCGCCAGGTAGCGCGCGAGGGCCTCCTGCACAAGGCGGGAGAAGCCCTTCTCCCCCCGGCGCGCTGCCAGATCGAGGAGCCCTGCTCTCTGCTCGTCGCTGATCTCGACCGTGGTTCTCATGTATAATGCATCATGACGTGCATGCATGTGCATGTCAAGTGGCAGCGAGGACCGGGCTCGACCTTGCCAGAACTAGAGACGAGCTAGAGGCGGATCAACCCACGGACCATCGCCTCGGTGACCGCGGCGGTGCGATCGTCCACGTCGAGCTTCTCGAAGACGCGCAGCAGGTGGGTCTTGACCGTGCCGGGGCTGATAGCTAGCGCTTGCGCAATGGCCTTGTTGCCGTCGCCGCGCGCCACCAGGGTCAGCACCTCGACCTCGCGCAACGACAGGGACCGCGTGGTTTCGCGATGGCGCAGACGCTGGGCGATGGGTGGCGGCACGATGCGCCGGCCGGCATGCACCGCCCGGATGGCGGCGATGATCTCGGCGCGAAAGCCATCCTTCAGCACGTACGCCTGCGCGCCCGCTTTGAACGCCTGGTAGATGTCCTCGTCCGAATCGTAGGTGGTCAGCACCACGAAACGTCCGTCCGGCCGCTCGCCGCGCATGGCCGCGATGAACGCCGCGCCGCTCATACCGGGCAGGCGCAGATCCACCACCGCCACGTCCGGCAGGTGCCGCCGGTACAGCGGCAGCGCGTCCTCGGCGGTGCGTGCTTGGGCGACCACCTGCATGTCGGGCTCGTCCTCGATCATCGACACCACCCCGTCACGCACGACCTCGTGATCGTCGAGGACCAGCAGGCGGATGCTCACGGTGGTGGTCACGTCGCGGATCCTTGCCGGGGCACCGGGACCCACAGGGCAATGCGGGTTCCCGCGCCGGGCCGACTGTCGACCGTCAAGTTGGCCTGGACGGACAGCGCACGCTCGCGCAGGCCGGGCAGACCGAAATGTCCGGGAGCCTCGGCAGGCGCGTCGGCCGCGAAGCCGCGCCCGTCGTCGACCACCTCGATCTGCACAGCGTCGTCCAGGAACGATATCGCAAGCACCACGCTGGTCGCCCCGGCGTGCCTGACAGCGTTGGTCAATGCTTCTTGACCAATGCGGATGATCGCCAGTTCGGGCGCGGCAGGTAGCGGGCGCGGGGTGCCGTCGACCTGCACGCGCACCGGGACATCGGCGCTGAGCTGGCGGGCGATGCCCGACAGCGCAACCACCAGCGATCCCTGATCGGCCGCCTCGGGCCGCAGATCCCACACAGCGCGGCGAGCGTCGGCCAGGCTGGATCGCACGAGCGCCCGCGCCCGATCGATCTTGTCGCGGGCGCGCTCGGAACCCTCGGGCAGCCGTGCGGTGGCCGCCTCCAGTTGCACCGAGATGCCGGTGAAGCCCTGGGCCAGGGTGTCGTGTAGATCGCGGGCGATGCGGCTGCGCTCGCCCAGCACGGCCTGGTGGCGGGCCTCCACCGCGAGCAGGCGGCGTCGGTGCGCCAGCAACGCCACGCCGGCCATCACGGCGCCACCCGCCAGCAGAACCAGTGCCACAAACCACCAGGTCTGGTGCACGTGCGGAGCCAGAACCAGCGCGAGTGTCGTGACACCGGCCATGTTCCACACCCCGTCGTCGGTGCCGGCAGCGATCTCGAAGCGGTAGCTGCCTGGCGGCAGATTGGTATAGAAAGCTTGCCGTCGATCGCCGGCCTCGATCCAGTCACGATCGAACGGGCGCAGCCGGTAACGAAAGCGCAGGCGCTCGGCGCCCGTCATCCGTGTCGCTGTGTAGCCGATGCGCAGATCACCTCGCCCGGCCGGTAGCGACAGCGCGGCCGCGAGATCGATCGCGCGACCATCGAAGATGACTTCCTCGATGATGCCCGGCGGGGCGCCCGGGCGCACCGGCAGGCGCGCCGGATCGACCCAGGCGGCGCCCCGGCCGGTGGGAAACCACAGCACGCCGGCGGGGCTGCGCCAGGCCGAGTTGCCGCCGATACCGCCCTCGCACAGATCGGTGCGCAGGCCGTCCTCGCCACCGTAGCGGGTGTGGGCGAGCACGCTGTCGGGGGCGACGTCGGGCAACGTGAGCGTCCGGGCCAGCACCCGCAGCACACCCTCGGGCGTGCACAGCCACAGATCACCCTTCGCATCGGGCACCACCTGGTACACCGGTCCGCTACGAAATCCGCGGCGGTGCTTCCACCCGGTCAGCTTGCCCTGGTACATGCGCGAAAAGCCATCGAGGGTTCCGATCCACAGCGCCCCGTTGTCGGCCTCGTGCAGTGAGAAGATCTGTCCGTTGGTCAGGCCGTGCGCAGAGTCGAACCAGCGCCACTTGCCATCCTGCCGGCGGTACAGGCGATTGGCCGCTGCCACCCACAGGACGCCGTCACGGTCGAGCACGATGGCGTAGGTCTCGAACTGCTTGCCGGTGTCGGGCAGTTCCTCGCGCACGAAGTGATCGCCGTCGAGCCGGTACAGCCCCTCGATGGTGCCCACCCACAGGCTGCCGTCGCGCAACGACGAGATGACCCGGATGCCCACCCGGGGCATCCCTTGCGGGTAGCCGAACTCGCGCACGACACCGGTGCGGGGGTCGAGTCGGCACAAAGTCACGCGCGCGCCCAGATCACCGCCGACCCAGACGCCGCCCTGGCTATCGATGGTTGTGGCCCACACGATGTCAGTGCACAGGTGTCCGTCGGCCATGGTCAGGCGGGAGTGACCGCCGGGTGCCATGCGCAACAGGCCGGCACCGGCAGTGCCCACCCAGACCGTACCGTCGGCGTCGCCGGTCACCGACATGCCGGAGCGGCCCTGGAACAGCTCGGGTGCAAGCGCCGTGAATGAACCCGCGCTCAGGCGCACCACGCCCGCCGTGCGCGTGCCCGCCCACAGATTGCCCTCGGCGTCCTCGAGCAACGACTGCAGTTGTTCGGCGACCGCGCTGCCCGGAGGCGCCAGTTCGACATGGTCGTCGGTCACACGGCCCAGACCCGCGCGGGTTGCGATCCACAGATTGCCGTCGCGGTCGCGGACGATCCCGGCTACCAAGGGCTGCCCGTCACCGGCCTGCACGGGGATGCGGCGAAAACCGCGTTGATCGTGCGCAAACAAACCGGCGCCCTGGGTCCCGATCCACAGGGTGCCGTCGGGTTCGGCCAGCAGCGACGTCACCGGCATGCCGGTCAAGCCGTGCTCCGCGCCGAAGCGCTGCGCGCGGCCGTCGTGCCAGCGAATCGCGCCCGACAGCGTGCACACCCAGATGGCGCCGTCGGCAGCTTCGGCCAGGCAATCGGTGGATCCGACAATGGGCAGGTCACCCAGCTGGCGCAGCGTCGAGAACGCGCCATCGTGCAGCTTCATCACGCTGCCGCCCGAACCAAACCAAAAGGTGCCGCTGCGGTCCTCCAGCATGTCGAGCATGACGTTGCCCCGGTGACCGATGCGCTCCTCGAAGGTTTCGAAGTGCCCCGCGTGCCGACGGATGACGCCGGTACCTCCGTTGGTTCCGATCCACAGGTCGCCGGCGCGATCCACGCGCAGCGCGCGCACGTTGTGAATGCGCAGCGCCGGTGTGTCCTCGGCCCGCCAGGTGGAAAAGCGGCGACCGTCGAAGCGCGCGAGGCCGGCGCGCGTGCCCGCCCACAGGTAGCCATCCCGGGTCTGGGCCAGCGCCTGCACCGTGGCCTGCGGCAGACCGTCGCGCACCCCGAACACGCGCGCTTCGTATTCGGCGATGCCATGCTTCGGATCGAGCGCGCGCGCAGCGCCGGGATGGCCGCAGAGGGCAGTCACCACCAGGCCCCAGGCGACGGCCCGTGCACGCACGAGCAAAATCCTATCAGACCCGGCTGCCCCAGGCGGCGGCTCGGCTACTTCAGCTCCGTCAGCGTGCCGGTGTACTTGGGATCGCCGAAACCTTCCATCGGCACATCCATGGCGTTGGCCAGCGACGCCAGCAAGCGGTTGTGGGCGACGCCCGAGTTGCCGCCTTTCCAGTAGGTACCGGCCCGGGTGGCCCAGGTCCCGACGCGCACCGTGCGGCCGGTCTTGAACGCGCCACCGGCGCCTCCCACCAGCACGAACGGCAGCGAATCAACCGAGTGGAACGAACCCTCCGCCATGTCATTGCCCATGGCGATCACGCTGTTGTCGAGCGCGCTGCCGCCGGCCTCGGGCGTGTCAGCCAGCAACTTGGTTAGGTACGCGAGCTGGGTCATGTACCAGGTATCGATGCGGGTCTTGAGGGCGTAGCCGGCCGCGCCCTGGTGGGCGATGGCGTGCACCTCGCTGGCGCCGTCGGCGCCCTTGATGGCGACGCTGCCGAGGTTCAGGAAGGGCAAAGTGCCAGGGCCGCTGCCGCCGTTGTCGGCCCAGGTCAGGCTGACGGTGCGGGTGACATCGCACCGGATCGCGGTGGCAGCCAGCTCGTTGAACGCCTTCACCTTGGCCTGGTAGTCGGCCGTCGCGCCCGGGTTGGCCACCATGCAGGTTCCCGAGGACGCCGCCGCGGTCAGGCTCAGCTCTAGTTTGCGAATCGAATCCAGGTGCGCGCCGATCTTGCTGCGATCGTCGGTGCCCAGCTTGGTGCCGAATCCGGTCAGCTCCTGGCTGACGAAATCGAGCACGCTCTTGCGGCGGGCGCGCAAAGCGTTCAGCTGATCGGGTGAAGCCGTCTTGCTGGCGAACAGCGTGTTGAACAAACGCGTGGGATCGGTCTCGCCGGTGTTGCGCTGGTTGTCGCCACGGAAACTGGTGGTTTTGCCCGCCGCCACGGCGTTGAGCAGCGGCATCGGCAAGTTGACCTGCTTGGCGATGGCGTCGGCCACCACTTGATCAATCGACGGACCGGTCGCGGTGCCATTCTGTCCACCCACGTTCCGGTAGGTGCCGGTGAACATCGACGGGTAGGTGAAATGACCGTCGTAGGTATGGCCGGTGTCGAGCATGACCTTGCAGTCGAGGCCGGCCACCACCAGCACCTTCGACGAGAACGGCGCCAGCGGCGCCATGATCTCGGTCGCGGTCGGATCGTTACCGGTGGCGTAGAAGTTCGGCTGCGCCACGCCGTTGGCCCACGCGATCGTGATGAGGCGTTTGGGAAAGCCACCGATCCCGGCGGCTCGTGCGCGTTCGCTGTGAAGCAGCGGGATCAGGGCGGCGCTGGCCCCCATCCGGCGCAAGAGCGCGCGGCGCGAGAAACGCTGACGGGTAGCTTCGGTCCTGATGGCGATCATGGCAGCACCTCCCCGGGCGAAGGACTTCGGTAGCGGAACGTGCGCGAGGTCGCCACCGCGACCAGCAGATCACGCACGCCCGATTCGGGTCGTGCGAAGGTCGCCGCGGCGGTGTTGATCGACGCCTGATCGGCGGCGGTCTCGGCGCGCAGCAGCGCGAAGCGCATCCATTCGGTGGCGAAGCAGCGCCGGGTGTCGTCGCTGCGGGCCAGCAGGCCGGACAGCTCGACCGCGTTGGCGAAGCTCTTGCTGCTGCCGTCGAGCGACACCGAGCCAGTGGCGTCGACCGGCTGCCCGCTGTCCATGGTGCGGTATTTGCCGATGCCGTCGTAGTTCTCGAACGCGAACCCGATCGAGTCCATCTGGGCGTGGCACGCCTTCGCGCACTCGTTCAGGTCGTGCTCGACGAAGCGTTGCCGGGTCGACACACCGGGGGTCGGGGGCTTGGCCGGCGGCACGTTGGCGGGCGGCGGCGGCAACTCGCGACACAAGAGTTTCTCGTACACCGCCAGGCCGCGCCGCACCGGGTGTGAACCGTCGGCCGCGCCGGTGAGGGTCAGAAAGCCCGCCTGGGTGAGGAAGCCGGCCCGCTGCTTCGGATCGAGATCCGTGCGCTGCATGGCGGTGCCGCGCACCTGCGGCAGACCGTACACGCCGCCCAGCGCCTGGTTCACGAACGAGTAGGTGGCGCCGAGCAAGGTGCCCCAGCGGCCGTCGCCATCGAAGATCACGTTCTGGAAGAAGGCGCGGCTCTCGCCCGTCATCGCGGTTTTCAAAGCGTCGTTGTATTCGGGATAAGCCTTGGCGTCCTTGGCCTTGTCCTTGAGGCCGTCGAGGCTCAGCCAGTCCTCGAAGAACGCGGTCACGGCGTCCTTGGCACGCGGGTCGGCCAGCAGGCGGCGCGCCTGCGCGTCCACTTCGGCGGGGGTTCCCAGCTTGTTGCCGGCAGCAGCCGCGAACAGATCCTTGTCGGGCATCGAGCCCCACAGGAAGTACGACAACCGCGACGCGACCTCGTAGGGGCTGAGCCTGACCAGCATGCCCTCGCGCACCGGGGCCGCGGGCGGCGCTTCCCAGTGATAGAGGAACGCCGGCGACTGCAGGACGCCCTCGATGACCAGCCCGATGGCGTCGGCGTGCGCGAGCTTGAGCGTGTTGCGTCCGGCGTTGTACAGCGCCATCAGGTGGTCGGTGTCGGTCTGGCTGAGCGGCCGGCGGTACGCGCGCGGACCGAAGCCGTCGACGAACTGCTTGGCGCACACCGGCTCGCCGGCCATCGCGACGTTGCACGGCGCCACGGTGGCCAGGTTGCGAACCGCGCCCGCGGCCAGTGACTCGGCCGCTGTGCGAATGAGAGTCGCGTCCTGCACCGCCACCACGCCGGAGCGGCGGAAACCAAACGTGTCGTCGCGATCGTTCGGGAACTGATCGGCCGGCAGGGTGGTGTCGCCCAGCAGATCGCGGACCGTTGCGTTGTACTCGCGCCGGGTCAGGCGTCGCAGGGGCAGCATGCCGGCGGCGTTGGGATCGCCCGGTGCGGCCGGATTCGTCACGCCGCCTGGACCGGGCGTAGCGGCCCCGCTGCCACCGGCGCCGGGCACCTTGCCGCCGCCCCCCGGGCCGCCGGGACCGGCCGCAGGGCCGGCCGCAGGGCCGGCCGATGATGGCCCGCCACCGGGGCCGCTGGCCTCGGTTTCGATGCCGCCGACGCAGCCCAACCACATGAATGACGCCAGGGCGGCGCGGGTGAACTTTTTGCCGGCGGACCCTCGAGAGATCGCGGAAGGACTCACTGCGTTCATCAGAGCCTCCTCAAGTCAAGTCGAGCGCTGGCAGTCTAGGGCCGCCCCGGCAGGCTCGCTATCTACCACTTGGTAGACACTCGCGCTCCGGGAGCGGAGATGCTGCTCTAGTAGATCAGGGGAGCGCGGCCGCGGCAAGCAGCATCGCACAGACAAACAAAAGCACGGCCGCCCAGTATGTGGAGCGGCCGTGCGGGGTCGAAGTCACTTCGAGGAGTCTGGGCGGCTCACTGGATGAGGTTCACACCCGTGTATGAGAAGTCCAGGCGGAGCTCCAGAGCTCCGAGCTGCCCGCCATTTTCGCCCGGCCAATAGTCGTGCCGGCTCTCTCCCATTCCGTCGATGTCGCCGGTCGTCACGAGGCTCGTCATGAAGTCGCCCCTGCTGGAGAGCGCTCTGACGGGAGCGCCTACAAGGGAAGGCTCAACCGCCGGCTCATCGATCCAGGACGTGATGAGCTCAGGCTCGGTCCAGGCCGTTGGATCCCTGGGGCCCCAGACCTTGACGACACCCTTCGTGGTGATTGCCGCAGAGAAGTACGTACCCTTGGCCAGGATCATGTAGTCGTCCTTTCCAATACCGCTCTCGCGGGTCTGGACGGGAACGCTTGGCGCTGTATCGATTCCGGTGGAGATGCCAGCCTCCGCATGCCAGTTCAGGCCCCATCCCCACAAGGTCCCGTCGGCCCGCAGGGCGTTCGTGTTGCCGTAGCCCGCGCTGACCGCGAGCCAACCAAAATCGTCGGTGAGTCCGGGCTTCAAGACCTTCTGGGGCGTGGGGTAGGTGTTCCAAGGGACAGCGTCTCCGTTGCCAAGGGCCCCACCGGCCTCTCCAGTCGATCCCCAGCCCCACAATTGTCCGTCAGCCGCGAGGCCCATCGCGTGTCCCACTCCCAGTGAAACCGAGACCCAAGTCTTGTCTGAGAAGATCGGGGTCGAGGGGATGGTCGAAAGATGCATGCTCGTGCCCGTGGTTTCGTCGAAGCCAGATCCCCAACCGAACAACTGTCCCCGCGCGTTGACGGCGAGGAAATCCCCGTCAGTACCGGCAGCGACATCGACCCACCCTCCCAGCGGCAACTGAAAGGGCGTGCTGCGGAATGGAGGCGGGTCCAGGTAGGGTTCGTAGACGCCCCAGGTCCACAGCGTGCCGTCCGCCTGAATCCCGAAGGCCGTCTGCCAATTGTGAACGACCTTGATCCAGTTTCTCCGGCGGGCCGGATCGATCTCCAGCGGAACAGGATTCGTGTATTCGGGCAGCGCGGGCGGCTGAACGATCGGGATGCCCAGCGCGCCTCGCTGGTTGTCGCCCATGCCCCAGATCGAGCCATCGGACTTGATCATGAGCGTTGCATCTGTGCCGGACGCGATCATGCCCTGGCGTGCTCCGTCGAGCCAAAGCCCATCGCTCTTGGGGATGAGCTTGCCCATCTTGCTCTGGGTGTACGTCTTGTTCCCAAGCTGCCCCGACGAGTTGTTGCCCCATGACGTCAGGGTGCCGTCGGCATGCATGGCCACGGCAAAGTTCTCGCCGGCGCCGATGGAGAAGTAGTTGTTGAGGTAGACGCTGTTCACCTTGACCTGAACGGGAGCCGTACGGTTTGTGGCCGAGTTGTCTCCCAGTTGCCCAGAGCCGTTGGCTCCCCAGGACCAAAGGGTGCCGTTATCCTTGATGGCGAGGCAAAAGTCTCCGCCAATGGCAATGTCGCGGAATGGACTTGCGGCGATCGCATACGGCGCTCCTGCGGGCGTGGGGTTTGAGGTTGATCGACCAAGCTGGCCGGATGAGTTGCTTCCCCAGGTCCACACCGTCCCGTCGCCCTTCAACGCGACCGAGCTGTTCTTCCCGGCAGCGATCTTGACGAAGAGCGAGTTGTTGCTGGGAATCAGAAAGGGCGTCAGCTTTCGCGTGACACCCGTGTTGTTGAGGCCCAGTTTGTTGTTCGCGTTGCTTCCCCACGCGTAGATTCGTCCGTCCGTGTTGAGCGCAAGCGAGAAGTCCTCGCCGGCCGAGACGGCGATCCACACCGACGACGTGCCGAGTCCTTGAACCGCCTGAGGGGACGAGGCATCAGTCGTATTGTTGGTGCCCAACTGCCCTTGGTTGTTCCTCCCCCACGCGTAGAGCTTCCCTGACTTGTTGATGGCCAACGTGTGATACCTGCCGGCAGCGATGCTTCTCCATTGTCCTGTCACGCCAACCGCCGCCGCGGTCGCCACGGGATTGTTCTTGTGCCCGAGCCCAAGCTGACCATATTGATTGGCGCCCCATCCATACCACTGACCATCGCGGTTCATGGCCAGGTTGTGCTCGGAACGGCCCGAGACCGCCGTCGCCAGCCAATACGCAGTGAAGTAGTCAGTCACGGGCTCGTTCTGGTTGGTGCTCGTCGTCTGGGCCAACTGGCGATAGAAGTTGTTTCCCCAATCGAGGAGCTCCCCGTTTGGCCCGATGAGGACGGTGGAATCCAGTCCAACTCGCAGGGTGGGACCGAAATCCTGCTGCCGGGGGACCGCCGCCGCTGGCTGCGCGCCTACCGCCGCCAGGCCGAGGCCGACCGCCAGAGTGGCAACGGGCCATTTTCTAGGTCGGGGCAAACGCGGTCGTAAGGGGGTCGTGGGATGCATCTCGTCTCCTTCGTGTTTCGAGCAATGGTGGAATGGCCGAGAGAAATGCTTCCTGGGCGCCCGGAAGAGGGCCGCGTCGGCCGCGGCTCGGGCACACCGAGTCAACGGGCACCAGGCATGGGCGGCGCACCGGTGCCCGCGCTCGGGGGCTCCCGATGTCGGAACAGACAGGACCGTCCCTCACGCAGACCTAACCCGGCAGGGGCCAAAGGTGGGCAAACGATTTTTTTAGAACCTCGCGGGGTCCGACCTGTTCGACCACGACTGCTGCGCCAGCGCGCGCATAGGTCTGAGCATTCCGGGTCTGGTGATCGTCGGCGGCCGTGGGCGCGGTCGGCAACGCCCAGCGCGTGTTAACGGGAGCTACACCGCTCGACGCCGGCGCTGGTCTGGTGCACGAGCGCAGGCAACTGCCCGCGCCCGGGCGGCACCTCGGCGGCGCCCAGGACCAGATCGTTGACGGCGCGGGCACCCTGGCTGCCCCCCCACGACCAGCAGCCGGGGCGAGGCGCCAGCCACACGTACGCGGCCGCTGACGGTGATCGCGTCGAGGACAGCCGCACGCGGCGGATTCTTGCGCCCGAAGCCGCGACCGGTTACCCCGACCGCGCCGAATGGATTCTTTCGGACCAGTCGCCAGCTACGCAACTAGGCCCGGAAGCGGGCCCTTGCCGAGGGACGGGTCGCCGAACACCGTAGAGTAGGGGAGCCCCATCGCCTGCAACATGGAGGTGTAGAGGTCATTGTGAGCGGCTGACTGGTAGGTCATGAAACGGTTGCCCTTGATGGCACCACCAGCCCCACCGAGGAGCAGGAACGGTATGTCCGTGAATGCGTGAGTCTGCCCCACTCCGACTTCGCTACCCGTGACGAGCACAGAGCTGTCAAGCACCGAGCCACCAGTCGGCACCTTGGCGTCGTCGAGGAGCTTGCCCAGGTAGAAGAACTGCTCCATGAGCCAGGTCTCGATCTTGGTCAGCGACGCGTTGTCGCTGGAGTGCGAGATGCCGTGATGAAAGCCCCCCACACCGAGCCAGGGGTACGTTTGGCCCGACTGACTGGTGGACCACTGCAGCGTCGCCACACGCGTCAGGTCGCAGATGAAGGACATGGCGAGCATGTCCATCTGCAGCTTGCCGACAGCCTGGAAGTCGCTGCCGCCCGCGGCGGGAGCTGGCGGACGCAGGCAACCAGCACCGGCCGTCGAAACAACGAAGAGGCGCTTCTCGATATCGCGGACCGAGGTGAGATGCGCGTCGAGCCTGGCTCGGTCCCCGCCGCTCACGCGCGGGATTAATTGACCGAGGTCATCGGCCACGAAGTCGAGGACGCTCTTGCGCTTCACGGAGCGCTCGTCGGGTGCGGCGGGCCCAGCGGCGGGCGGCGTCAGGTTCGAAAACACGCGTGAAAACATCTTTCCGGGGTCGTCCTCGGCGGGGAGAGGCTTCTGAGGTCCCGAGTAGGAAATGTACACATGGCCACTGCCCTGGTACTGAGCTTGGGACCGCACGCCGAACTGCAGAGACGCGAACTTGGTCCCCTGCCCAAGCCCCTCGGCGATCTGCTGGTCGATGGAGATGCCGTTGCCGAATTCGTTCACATTACCCCGGGCCGTTGTGAGCGTAGTCATCCCTTTCTTGTGACCAACTCCACTGCTCTTCTTGACGGCCGGGGCGATGTCCACGCCCTTGAGCACCACCAGTTTGGATTGGAGGGGCTTGAGCGAGGCGAGCACAGGCCCTAGCGTGAAAGCGGTCTCGGTTCCGGTCGGGAACCAGGCGGCCGGCACCACGCCGCACGAGAAGTAGACGAAGGCAAACCGCTTCGTCGCTGCGGCATGCGCGTGGCGCGGGACCATGGCATCCAGCATAGGCAACGCGATCGCGGTGCCCGCAGCCCCGCGCAGCACGGTTCGCCGCGAGATTGGGGAACGGAGTCCGACGAGCTTCATGGGGCACCTCCTACGGTCTTGAACTGAAACGCGGGTGTCTGCGTGAGGGACAACATCAGGGTCTTCAGGTTGTTGCCACTGGCCTTGAATTGGCCCTTCAGAATCTCCAGCGAGCACATGTCTTCGGCTGTGTCCTCACGGCCGTGTCCGTACTGGAACCATTTCTTGACCACGCAGCTACGCACCTGATCGCTGCCAGCCAAGCGCTTGGACAGCTCGACCGCACCGGTGACCGTCCCGTCCACGTCGGTGCCCACCAGGTCGCCGGAGGCATCCACCATCTTCCCTTGGTCCATGGTGCGGTACCCTCCGATGCCGTCGAAGTTTTCGAAGGCGAAGCCCACCGGATCAAGCTGTCTGTGGCAGCCGGCGCACAGGGGGAGCGTGGTGTGGATAGAGAATCGCTCACGCGTGGTCTGGCTCGCCTTGATTGGAGGCGGCGTGACCATCAGGTCGTCGGGCGGTGGGACCGGGTGCTGGCACAGCAGGCTCTCACGAACGAACACGCCACGCCGCACGGGCGACGACTGATCGTCGTTCGCCTGGGCCGCCATGATGCTGGCCTGCGTGAGCAGACCAATGCGCTTTCCGTCGTGCTTCACCTTGTCGAAGGTCGCATCCGTCGTCGGCCCGGTATAGCCGTAGAACGTCGCCAGCGTCTTGTTCGCGAGCGTGTAATCGGCCAGCAGCAGGGTCTCGGCCTTCCCGTCTCCCTTGAAGATCAGATCGTCGATGAACGACTCGGTCTCCTTCTTCCAAAGCGCGGGCATCGCGGTCGTGTACTTCGGATAGACCTTGTTGTCCTTGGTCAGGTTTTCGAGACCCTCAAGGTCCAGCCACTGATTGTAGAAGTAGGCGATGGCAGGCCGCGCCTTGGGGTCGCTCAGCATGCGCTCCGCCTGGGTGCCGATCTCGGCGGGCGTGCCGAGGCGGTTCTCCGCCGCGGCCAGCAGCAGGGCATCGTCCGGCATGGTGGACCAGAGCAGATAGGAGAGCCGCGATGCCATCTCATAGTGCGTGAGCTTCACGCTCGTGGCACCGGCCGCGGCGGGCACGCCGAACTCGACGCGGTAGAGGAAGTGCGGCGACTGAAGCATGGCCTGCACGACCAGCTCGACGGCAGGAGCGAACCCGTACTTGGCCTTGTGACCCGAGAAGAACGCGAAGTAGCGATCTCTCTCGGGCTGGGTGAGGGGCCGCCGGAAGGCGCGGGTGCCGAAGTCCGACACGAACTTACGGAGGCAGTTGTCCTCCCCCATGGAGACGGTGTCGCACTTGATCAGCTTCGGCATGTCCTTGATGGCTAGCGCCGCGAGCGAGGCAGCCCCGCCTTCAAGCTGCTCCGCCAGGATAGGGCTGACCGCTTGGGTCACAGCCGTGTTGTTGAAGCCCAACAACGATTGCGCCTCGGGCGCGAAACCCGTTGCGGGATTCGCAGTCACAATCAACAGGTCGCGCACCGTGTTGCCGTACTCGCGCCGTGTGAGGCGTCGAATCGGCGACGGCCCCGGCGTCGTGGCCTTGCAGGCCATCGGCGGCGCGATCGAAGGAATGCCGGGCGGCAACACGCCCGTACCTGGGGCGCCAGTGCCCGGGGCGCCCGTACCTGGGGCGCCAGTGCCCGGGGCGCCCGTACCTGGGGCGCCAGTGCCCGGGGCGCCCGTGCCTGGGGCGCCAGTGCCCGGGGCGCCCGTACCTGCGACGTTGCCGCCCTCCCCGTCGCCAATGGTGCCGGAACAAGCGACTCCTGCGGCCGTGGAAAGAACGAGCAGAGTGGCGCGCTGAAAAAACATCACATCCTCCTTCGATTGAGTTGGGGCGGATCGGCAGAGACGAGCGGGCAATCAGCTAAGCGAGACGCACGGGCGGAGAGCACTAGCGCATAGTTACGAACGGGGTGCCGAGCAGGTACGGGGAAGAGTCACACGTCGGAACAAGCGCTCCCATGTAGGGCTCGCCTGCCCCCAAAAACTGACCCAGTTTGGGTGTCCAGCCACCTGCGAGCCGCGAGTTCGCTCACGCCAACAACTCCTTGATAATCCCGGCCCCCTTGTTGTTGAACTTTTCGACGGGTGCCCCCAGCACGCTGGCAAGCGTCGTGTAGAAATCGGCGAAGTCGCGCTTGACGCGCAGGAGACGCGCGCCGGTTTTCAATGCCCGGAGGTTGTCGATCACGTACGCCGCCCCGATCGGGCCGCCGTGGTGCTCCTTCGGCCCCTGGTGGCCGAGGCCATTCGTCGGAACGATCGTGACAGTCAGGCTGTCAGCCAGCGGCCCCAGGTCTTTCAACATCGTGGCGACCCACCCCATTGAGATGGGCGCGAGGGACGCCATGGCTTTGTCGTACGCGCTGTGGGCTGAGTATGCGGGCACGAACCAGTCCAGATCGTTGTGAGCGTCGGTGTTGCCCATGGTCGCCCCGATGACGTTGGTCACGCCGCACTTGAGCGCAAGGGTGCTCAACCTGAACATAGAGTCCATCGCGACGATGCCCGGCATGGTTCCCATTCCGGCCGGCGGAGTACCCGGGATCGCGCACGTTCCCCCCTTCCCCAGATTCGCCAGCGCAGCCTCCTTCTTCTGGAAGGCCTCCATCGAAGTCAGGTACTCGGTGAGTAGGGCCTTCTCCTCAGCCGCCAGGCCCCGGTCGAGGCGTTTCAAATCCTCGCGGACCAGGTCCAAAACCCTGGCCCCGAGCGAGGGCGTCGGAGGGGCCCCCGGCGGTCCCCCAGCGGTGGGCGCCTTCACACCGACCATGCGACGGAGGAGAGCGTTCGCGTTCATTGCGTGTGGGAGAGCCGCGCCGGGACCAGCAACGAAGCTGCCCGTGACTTCGTCTCCTACGTCGCGGCCACCGAGGCCAAACAGCAGGCTCTTGAGCGGCGTGTCGCGACTAAGGACGGCCGCAACGTGCTGGTCGATCGTGATGTCACTGGGGGATGCCACCGCGCCCGTGGCACTCAGACACGCGTTTCCGAGCCTGTGGGTGCCGGCATTGCCTCCAAAATTGAGGCCGTACAGGGGCAGACCGTCGACGAGCACCATCCGATCTTTCCAGGGGGCAAGCGGCGCGACGAACGTGGGCCACTCCACGCCGACCTTGTCCTGGTTCTGACCATCCACCGGTGTCCTATTGAAGTTGTTTCCCGTCCAGGAGAGCCCGTTGATCCCGGTAGGAGTGTAGGTCATCTCCCAATTCCCCCCGACCCAGGCCTCGCCGTGGACGAAGAAGAGGGCCATCTTCCGACTCGCGGTTTGGCCGAGAGCGCGCCCGATCAGCGAGTCGCCGATCCCGAGCACCAGGGGCGCCGAAAGCGCACCCAGCCCCATGCCTTTGAGAAACCGACGGCGTGCGTGTCGCGCCGCAATCGTGGAACGAGCGTGAATATCCATGATGCCTCCCTTGACTTCAGCGGGTGCGGTAGAGAAATCCATCAGAAACAAAGAACGGCTGTGTCATCGCGGTCAGGTCGCCCCCCGTCGCCTTGTACCGGTCGCGTGCCTGCTGGACCGTGCAAGCATCGCCGTCGGTCGGCGCTCGCCCCGAGAAGAACTCGAACGCCCGTGCGGCCATGCAATTCGCGACGGTCTGCGACGCCAGTAGCTTCGTGGTCAGCCCTTGCAGGCCCTCGTACGAGCCGTCCTGATCCACACTGCCAACCAACTCACCGGTCCGAACAACTGGACGACCGGCTTCGGTATCACGCATGCGCCCGTAGGCGTCGAACCCCTCGAACCCGAGCCCGGGCCCGTCCATGAGCCTATGGCAGGCGGCGCAGGTCGGGTCCTTCTTGTGGAGCGCGAGTCTCTCGCGCAGGGTCTGCTTCGGATCTTTGGAAAAGGTGAAAATAAGGCCGATAGGCGCCTCCGGCACATGACCACACAGGAAACGCTCGAACACATATCGGCCACGGCTGACGACGGTCTCTGGTTCGCCCAGGTCCGGCGAAGCCCAGCTGCTCAACCACGCCGGGTGTCCCAGCAGGCCCTGGCGCTCGCCCGTGAACGTAAATGCCTGGGTCGTAGTCGCGGTGCCTGTCAGAGTAGCGTTGTAGCTCAGCGCCGTGGCGGGACTGATGAACGCGCTGCGGCTTGTCAGAAGCTCCTTGAAGAGATCCTTGTGCGCGCTAGTGCGCAGGACGTTCTCAGTGAAGAGCTCGGCCTCTCTCAGCAAGTTGTCAGGCTTGTGGAACGTCTCGGTCTTGCTGGGCACCTTGCCATAGCTGAACAATTCCCGGACGAACTTCCGCACCGGGGCCTTCTTCTCAGCCGCTGTGAGGAGGCGCGCGACGTGTTGGCTGATGACGTCGGGCTGGAGCAAGGCTCCGCTCTTCGCGTCCGCCCACAACGCCTGATCCGCCGGTCCGTCGGTGAGGCTGTAGCTGAGTGCATCGGCGACCTCGAAGGCGTCCAGGCGCAGGCGACCGCCCTGTTCCACGCCGATTTCGCTCCGGAACACGAAGCGTGGCGATACCAGCAGTGCCTGCAGCGCCACCCGGGCCGCCTCGCTGCGACTGACCGGCGAGGCGAGGGCCGCTTCCGCCGCGGCGAGATAGTGTGAGACGTCTGCCGCGACCATCGGTCGGCGGAACAGCAACTCTGCCTTCTGGAGCAATAGTGGCTCGAGGCATCCACGCAGCGGTCCGGTCCCATTCACACACGCCGCGATCG
Source organism: Myxococcales bacterium (assembly GCA_031431215.1). Taxonomy (GTDB): domain Bacteria; phylum Myxococcota_A; class Polyangia; order Fen-1088; family Fen-1088; genus JANPCZ01. The sequence goes on along the minus strand of JANPCZ010000098.1, from coordinate 10,281 downwards.
CCGTCTCCGCGAGCAACCGTCCGACCACGTCGACGGAGGCCATCACGAGGTCCTCAGCGTCACTTGGCAGCACCCGTCGGTCTTTCGACCTCGTGCTGAACGTCGCGTCCGAGCCGCTCACCGCCCCCAGTGGCGCCTTCAGTCCCGTCGGCGCCACCAGGTCGTCATTGCCGGTGGTGGAGCGACCCTTTAGAGCGGAGGCAACCGTTTTACCGTACTGGCCGTCATCCAGCCGCCACAGTCGCTGGCGTGACGGCGTCACGGGCGTCGTGCAACTCAGGGACGCCGGATTCAACGGAGCACCGCCGGGAGTCATGCTGGGCGTGCCGCCGGGAGTGCCGCCAGGCGGCCCGCCGGGCACCGCGGTGGCCGAGCCCCCACCACCCGGGGGCCTTCCACTCGGCGCCTTGACCCCAGGCGGCCCGCCACCCGGGCCCGGCTCCGACGATCCCGCCGACCCTTCGATTGCACCCGTGCAGGCGGGCGCTATCAGCAATAAAACAGCTATAAGGCCGAGTCCTCTCATGTGAACCTCCAGATGTAGGGCGCGGAACTGTCAACAGGGACGAAGCGGGTTCGAAGGCCTTGAATCGCGAAGGCGGCCGAGCGTTGAGGCCACCAAGCGCTCAGATGCCGTCGCGTTGATGAGGTAACGTTGCCGCAAACGCGCGCGGATCTGTGAGGCGTCCTGTCAGGTGTCAGCCGACAGTCTGGATTCGACGCAAGCTCGCAGCGCGACGCGTGCACGAAACAGTAACTGCTTCGTCGCCGCGACCGTGCGCCCCAGCCTGGCTGCGACGGCCTCCAAGGCAAGACCGTCTTCGTAGTGAAGCGCCACCGCCGTCGCCGCAGCGGTGGCCAGACTCTGTCGGCAGTCCTTGAGGGCGCTTGCCAGACGATCTTGCTCCAAGGCTGAGCGGCCGTCGTCGCTGTACAACACGCGGAGATACTCACGGTAGAGGATCATGCGGTGGCGCTCACGCGACGAGCGGCGCAACTCCTCGCGGAGCGCGTTGCGGGCGATGCCGCGCAGCCAGGCACCGAGCTCGCGGCCCGCCTGATGTTGATGAAGGTGCTCGTATGCGTTCACGAAGCACTGCTGCACCAGGTTCTCACACCTGGCCCGGTCACCCAGCAGCGCCGCCACCATCTTCCAGATATCGGTCTCGTAGCGGTCGACGATCTGGGCGAACACCTCGATCTCGCCCGCCAACACACGCCGGACAAGCTGCTCGTCCGCGGCGGCGTCGGTCAACATCGGCTTCATGAGACGGCCCACAGTGCATATGCCGCCGGCCCGCTCTGGTTACGCGTCGCGGGTCGGTTACTTCCTGGCGGGGACGGCATACTGTAATCGTAGCTGGCGACCAGAACATGACCCGCATCGAAGAATTGACGCTGCGTCTGGTGGACGGAGAGCTCTCTGACGAGGGGGCGCACGAGCTCGATGGCCTGCTGGCCTCCGACAGCGAGGCCCGCAGGGTGTTCGTCTCGCAGCTCAAGATCGAGGGCGCGCTGCGCGGCAGCCTGCGCCAGCCGGGCTTGGCGGGGGCTGTGATCGAACGGCTGCGGCTGGGGCGCAAGAGCCGGATCGTGGCCGGGGTCATGCGGGAGATCCGCCCGGCCGTGCGGCCGCGGTCGCTGTCGACAGCGCGGCCCTGGCAGGGCTACGTCCTCGCCGCCTCGGTGTTGCTGGCTGCCGGTGTGTTGACGGTGCGGTGGCGACGCTCCCAACCCGGGCCGGCGCCAGCCTCGAGCGATCTGGCGCCCTCTTTTGCCACGCTCACGGCAGCCAGCGGCACGGTGACGGTGTCCCGTGGTGCCGTCAAGCAGACCGCCGCAGCCGGCCTTGCCCTGGTGCCTGGTGATCGCATCGAGACCGCCGCAGGCTCTGGCGCGACGCTGGCCTACCTGGGCGCGTCTCGCTTCGTGCTCAACGCCGAGGCGACGTTCACGCTGGACGGTGCAAGATCGGCGGCCACCGAGGAAGGGTCCCAGCAGGAAAGCCTGCTGCATCTCGATCGTGGCAGGCTCGAGGCCTGGGTGTCGCCGCAACCTCCGGGCCGCACGATCGCGTTTGTCACGCCGCACGCAAGAGCCATCGTCTTCGGTACGGGGTTCTCGCTCGCGGTCACAGCCAAGGCGACGCGGCTGACGGTGAACGAAGGGAAAGTCATCTTCGTGCGCCTGCGCGACGGCCGCACCATCGATGTGGGCGCGAGCCAGCACGCGCAGTCCGACGAGGGCGAGCCCGCGATCGCGAACCCGCCACCCACGCCGACAGCGCCGCCGCCTCGCTCGGCAGTCGTGACTGTGTTCAGCCTCGACTTCGAGGACGGTCAGACGAGCGCCTCCGCGGATGGCCAGACGAGTGCCTCCATCGAAATGGGCTACCCGGTGGAAGGCCCGCCAAGGCCCGGTAACCGCTTCGCACTGGAGGGCGAGTTCATGTCCAAAGGGAGGACCAATGTGGTCAAGGTGACACGGGACCCGCCGCCGTTGTTCCACTACTCGAACACGCAGGTCATCGCGTTCGACTACTGGATCGGTGCCGACATGAAGGACATCTCGATCCTATGCTGGCACACCCAACGCAAGGTGAACTTCAGCTACTGGCTGACCTCGCCGGTGCGCGAGACCTGGGGTCACGCCGAGATCCGCGTCGCCGATTTGGTTCCCGAGAAGGGTCCGAAGGAGGCCCTACAGGACGGCGACAGCATCTCCAACCTGTACTTCAGAGCCGGGAGTTTCATCGCCAAGCCGCTGCTCATCGACAACATCAAGTTGCTCGACTACCCGCCGGATGCGGTGCCGACCAGCAGTCCCGGCGGCCGCGAGGGGAAGCTCTAGGGGCGCTTGCCGCCCCTACTATCGCCTGTTCCTGCGTCTTGATGCACTGGGGTTTCTGTCGTACTCACTCGTCGAAAAACGTCTGCTCGCATCCAAGCGCTTTTTTCCCAAGGACCTTGGCTGAAGACTGTCCCGGTCGGCGCTGGTCCCAGGGTGTCGATTCAGAACTGGAAGTCAACCGTCGGGTTTTCACCGGGGAGCACGGTAACCGGTCTTGTTGCCATCACCTTGGGCGTGACGGCCCGGCTGTCGAGCTCCACCAGATAGCTCCCGGGCGCGATGTTCTTGAGTGTCGCAGTGCGGCTCGTACAGCTCTCCTGCGCCTCGGCGACCTTCCCCAGGAGCGTGCCTCCGTCCGCCACGGGCGTTCGGTAGACGGTGATGAAATACGGCAAGATCACGCCCGACGGGCAACCGCTGCCGCTTGCCAGACGCCAGGTCACGATGATGTCGGCGGGCTTGGGCCGGAGGGTCAGCTCCACGGGTTCCCCGCCAATACCGCTTCCGGACGCGGTGAACGACGTACCGAAGTGGGTGAAGCGGGCCACGCCGACGGAGTCGAGGCCCACCGCGGAAATGTTGTACCGACCACCCGACGCGACGATCTCGCCGAGTTTTCCCTGGCCGGCCCCGCACGCGAAGGCGACGTCTTGGGGCGTTTGGCCCGAAAGACCCCAGGAAACTCGCACCGTTTGCACCGCGTTCGAGGCACAGTCTCCGCTGAGGAACGACCACGTCACCTTGAGGCTGCGATCATCCGTGGCAGAGCCGCAGCCCACGCCACACAGCAATACTGAGAAAGTGGCGAACACGCGCATGCAGCCTGTCGAGCTTACGACGGGACGGCCACGGGAGGCGAAATATGGTGGCGGTGTTGGGACTCGGCAGCAAGGTCCGCAGCGCTCAACGCGGCGGACGGATCCGTCGATGGTGGTCGGTGACGTGGTTCCCAGCCGGTTCGATCGAGGCGCTTTGCGAACTGGCTACCATGGGGTGGCCTTGGGGCGCTGGGACCGCGGGATTCTGGTTCTCGCTTGGGTGATTGCGATCGGAGGGGGCGCCGGTTGCGGGCGGCTCGGGTACCAAGAAGTAGACCGGGACTCGGGGGAGGGGACTACCCAGGTTCCGGTTGACGCGGCGGTCCCCGGTCCCGCGGAGGAAGCGGGCGACAAGGGCCGCACGCAGGGCGGCGGCATTAGCGGCTCAGGCGGGTTAGGTGGGTTAGGCGGCGGTGGCGCGGGTAGTGGAGGCGGCGGCTCCGCGGCGAATGGAGGTGGCGGCGGCACGGCGAGTGGCGTCGTGGTCACGCTTGTGAGCGGGCTCTCGAGCCCCTGGGGCGTGGCGGTCGACAGCAACAACGCGTACGCGACCGACGAAGGAGGCAGACGAGTGGTCCAGGTGCCGCTCAGCGGTGGTGCTGCAATCGATCTGGCAACCGGTCAAACGCGTCCGCGCGGCATCGCGATCGACGGAACTCACGTTTACTGGGCCACCTACGCGAACGCCGGCACGGTGATGAGAGCGCCGATCGGGGCGGGCAGCGCTCCGTCGGTTGTGGTCGCGAGGATCCAGTTTCCGACACACGTCGCGGTTGACGACACCAGCGTGTACGCGGCGGAGGAGTTGCGCAACGGCTCGATCTTGGCGACGCCGAAAGTGGGTGGCTCGTCCGTGACGCTGGCCAGCGGTCAGCAGTTTCCCCTCGGCCTGGCCACCGGAGGTGGTGCGTTGTTTTGGTCGAACTGGGTGGCCAACGGTGAAGTGAAGCGTTTCCCGCTGCCGTCGGGCGCCCCCCTGGTCCTCGGCAGCGTGAAAAGTGCTCCCTATGGGCTGACGGCGTTCGGTGGCCTGGTTTACCTCAGCAGCGACGGCGGGGAAATTCTCGCGGTGCGCTCCGACGGATCCGGGCCTCTGGCGGTGATCGTCTCGGGCGAATCGAAACCGCGCGGGATCACTGCGGACAAGACCGGAATTTACTGGGCCAACAGCGGCAACGGTACGCTCCGCCACCTACCTGCTGGCAGTACCACCCCGGTCAGTCTCGCGAGCAACCAGAACGGGATCCAGCAAGTCGCGGTGGGACCCACTGCGATCGTCTGGCAGACCGCGAGCACCGTGGTGATGTTGGCGAAATAGGCGCCAGCCAGCGCCAGGCGGTTCTGGTTCGAAGCCCCTAACCGACCCGCGCCGCGGCCCGCGCCCGCGCTGGCCGCGGACGAGTGGTCGGGGGGAGTCTCTAAAGCTGAGGGATTGGGTGCGTATCAACGGTGCCCAGATTGATGTCGGCCTCGAACCAGCGACCGGTGAACGCGTCGAAACGTTCGTTCAACTCGGCGGCAAGGTGCCCGCTGTAGATCGAGCTCGCCTGGCGCAAGAGGGTGTCAAGGGCAGCCGGATCGCGCGCCTGAAAGCGGGTACGGCAAACCGGCTTGGACCGATCGCCGCCCTCGGCGCGCGCCGGTCCTCCGGTGGTCTCCTGCTCTCCAGGCTTGGGGATCTCGCACACGACGAAGGTCATATTCGCATCGGCCCGATTGGCAACCAATGGCTCCAGCCGTGACCGAATAGCAGCCTCCTCTGCACTGACGACTTGAGCTGCCGGGGACACGGGTGGTGGCGTTTCCACCGCGGCGGGACGTGACGGATTCGCAGCCACGGCCTCCCCGCCTTGGGGCGCGTTGCTGTTCGGAGCGCTCGGAATCTCTGGAGTCGGCTCGCGCACCTCGGTGCTTGGGCTTTCGACGGCAAACGTCCGCATCGCGGGCGCCGCCCGTCCCTTGCCCGCCCGCATCTTCGACCGGGCCGCCGTTCGGGGCGAGCTGAAATACCAGTTCGCCCCGAACAGCACCGACGAGATCGCCAGCAGTGCACCAAGAATCGCGATTCGTCGCCCGTTCATGATTCCACCGAACCTCCGATGGCGTCGCGCCTATTCTGCCTTGAACAGCACGAGGTTGTTCAGGAACGCCACCAGGTCCTGCTTGGACGCCGTGGACGCATTTCTGAAGTTGGTGCGAGAGCTGGACCCCTCTCCCGAGTGGTCAAGGATGGCCTCGGTGATGGTGGTTGCCCTTCCGTCGTGCAAGTAGGGAGCGGTCGAGCCGACGCCCCACAGGTTCTCGGTGATGAAGACCGACGCCCCCGTTCCGATCTCGTCGATCTGCTCGATGTCCTCGCTCCCCATGTCATGCCGTCTCAGATCGCCGAAGAGCCGCACCACCGCGCCTGTGGTCCCCGTGCGCTCGAAGTTGCCGAGAGTGTTCCCGTTCGGCAGCACAATGTCGGCGTTCTCGAGGAGATCGGTCGTCAGGTTGAACTTGATGGCCGTGGTGACCGAAAGGCCCAAGCTGGATGGGCTGCGACCGCCTGGGAAGACGCTGTCTCGGAAATCCGGCAAGGTGCTCGGCTCGCTGAAGATCGCGTTGTTGACCGTGAGCTGGGGCGTGTGGCAGGCCGCGCACCCGAGGCTGGTGAACTGGGAGCTGCCGCGCGTGATCGCGCTGTTCTCAGCGGACGTCAGCGCCGGGATGAGGCCTAGCGACGCCAGTTCCTGGCGCGTGGTGGGTCTGGGCTGGCCGGCGATGTAGACCGCCCACGATGTGATGTCTCCGACCGTCAGCTCGTTGCTGACGGCGTCGCCATCGCCGTCCTGGCTGTCACTCGAGAACAGCTCGACGCCCTGCATGCCGATCTCGTTGTGCCCCGCGCCACGGGCGAAGTCCCGAGTGAAGGCAACGGATCCCTTCCACTGCATGGGTCGCACGACCAGATCACTCGACACTGCCTTCGTCGTTCCCGAGGCCGCGTTCACCACTACCGTGCACTTGGTCGCGCTGGAAGACCGCGATACCGTGGCGGTCCCGAAGCTGATGCCTTTGCTCGTCAACGTTACGGTCCTCGACGAGCAGGAAGGCGTGCTGGTGCTGGTGCTGGTGCAGTTGCACCCCGCGTTGTTGCGGATGTTTTGCAGGTCGACTGTCATCTCTTCGCCCAGCCGCTGCAACCCGCCGAGGCCAAACAGGTGCGGCGTGTCGCGCGTAATGAATTGCCCGAGCTGAGCGCCGCGCAACGGATCGCGAACCGCCATGTTGGAGGGATCGCCGGCACCGTCATCCCCGCCAACGTGGTGGCAATTGGTGCACGACTGTGCGTTCGGGCCGGTGGCCCGCGCTGGGACGTGGGTGAACCATTCAGGGCTCACCTTCTCGTCGGCGCGCGGAACGCGTGTGTACCGTCCCTGGTCATCCGCCTTGGCGCCGCCCCCGTCGATGGCATTGAACGAGGTAGAGAACATCACGTCGCCCTGCTCGAACGCCGCGGCGAATGCCCCCGACACATTGCCCCCTTGAACCAGCGAATTGAGGGTGGACTGGTTCATGTGCGAAAGCACGGTCTCGAAGGCGCCATCGTGAACATTCTTGACCACCTGAATGTCTGTGCTCCCCACGATTGAATAGGCGCTGAGCGCGCCGCCCAGAGCTGTCACCAAGAAGACTGCGACCTTCATGGTGGCAGGCACTTTGTGAATCCGACGAATGGTCTTTGCGACAATCGAGCTGTGTTGCATGGGACATACCTCCGCGCCGCCCCTCAGCAAGGGTCATGCCCCCCCGAAAACCGAGCTGTGCTCGCGTCCCGGCGCGATCGCGACCGGTCTGCAGAGCCGCTGGCGCCGTTTTTTACCTTGCTCTCACGCAAGGGGTATTGCCTGCGTGCAAGGGTCAATCACCGGGCGTCTTCGCAGACCCACGAAGGCCGTGGCGATCGAGGAGTCGCAAGAAATGAACCCGATCGACGCCGCAGGCACGCGCGGCCGCGGTGATGTTGTTCCCGTGGCCCCCAAGCACACGCGACAGGAACGCGCGTTCGAACACGGCGATCACCTGGGCCTTGGCCGAGTGAAACGACTGCCCATCGCTTCGATCCTCGATAGGTACGGGAAGCAGTATCAATCCCGAGTCATCGGCCTCTTCGGTGCCGAAGACCACGATGCGTTCGACCGTGTTTTTGAGCTGTCGCACATTTCCTGGCCAGGGCAACGACGCCAGCCGACGAAGCAGCGATTCATCCAGCCGGTACGCATCACCGTCGCGAATCGACAGCTGCTTCATAAAATGATCGCACAGGGCCACGATGTCCTCCGCGCGGTCGCGTAACGGCGGCAGCCGCACCGTGGTCACGGCCAGGCGGTAATAGAGATCCGCGCGAAATGTCCCCCGCGCCACCTCGTCATGGAGATCGCGATTGGTGGCGGCGATGATCCGCACATCCACGTGCCGCGACGTCGAGCCGCCAAGCGGCGTCACCTCACGCTTCTCTATCGCGCGCAGCAGACGAGGCTGCAGATCGAGATCCAACTCACCAACCTCGTCGAGAAAGATCGTTCCGCCGTGGGCCAGTGAAAAGGCTCCCTCGCGAGACTGGACCGCACCGGTGTACGCGCCGCGCTCGTGCCCGAAAAGCTGAGCCTCGATCAGATTTCGCGCGATAGCGCTGCAATCCACGATCACGAACGGCCCACTCCGTCGCCGGCTGGCCTGGTGGACCGCCTCCGCTGCCAGCTCCTTGCCGGTACCGCTCTCGCCCTTGATCAGTAACGTCGCATCGTGCGCAGCCACCTGTCGCAGACGACGGATGGCTGCCTGCATCGCTTCGCTTCCCCCCACCAGCCTATCGAAGGCTGACGGGAGGCCTGAGATCACTGTCAGCGCGGGGTCGGGACGAGCCAGACGGCGCTTCGCACTGCTAGACGCGTCACTCATTTAACAACCTCCTACGTCAGGCTGACCGCTATCAGGACTCGGCACCCGTCTGGGACAATCGCGCGGCAGGCTAGTTAGCCACCCAACTAGTTTAGTTAGCCACCCTACTAGTTCGACTAGCCACGCTGCGAGGCAGAGAGCTTCGCTCGACGCCGACGCCGGCCGTATGTCGCCACTATTCCGAGCCCTGGCAGGATGGCGCCTGAGCTCGGGCGCCCATGATAAGGAACCAGCCGGCAGGCGCAACACCCGTCCGACGAATTGCTGGTGTTGGGGCTGCCACCACCGGCCCCAGCGTTGCCCGTCGACATGCCGGGATCGCCAGCGATGACGCCGGAGCCGCCCCAGCACCCAAAGGCGGTCGCCAGTGGAACAGCCATCAATACCCAGGAACTGCATCGCGACATCACTGCCTCCTCGGTGCTGCTTGCGATTTCATCCGCAAGGGGCGAACACGGTGACGATGTTGGCGACTGCGGCCTCGGAAGCCACGTTCGGACGGTTCGGTAACGGGTCCGTGCTTCAGTCCGAACGCGGCCCAAGACACAGGAACTATTTGACTTTTCTTCAGCCGCGGCTAGTCGCACCCGGCAAGAATCGGAGGCGCCACGGTAAACGTCATGACGGTCGTACCGGCTGGCAAGCCGTTCACCGTCCCCAAGGACTTCGACGTGCAGCACTACACTCTCATCTTTACGAGGGGGCGGTAGGTCGGGCCGCGTGGGCACATCCACAAGCACACTGCTCTGCTCTGGTTGACAGGTGGGCTCCCCGTCTGACCGCCAGTGCCGCCCGGTCGCTGCGCCCTCGCTCTTGCCGACGGTTTCGAAATGACCACCTTCATGGTCAACCCGGTCTGTTCCCCGACCCGCAGCGCGCTCATGACAGGCCGGAACGCATCGCTCCTGGGCATCTCCGACACCCTGGGCGTCGGGAACAGTTTCTTCGATCCTTCCGGTCGAGCGTAGATCTTCAGCTGGTGTTTTCCCCAAACGTGTTGCTGATAGCGAGCTTGGAGCCGGGACCGAGCCACCTCTCGGCCCAAGATGGAGAGAGCCGGAAGCTCGGGTGAGCGAGCCACCAGGCCACTACAACGTCTTGACGTCATGACGTCATAGCGCGTACGCTGGGCCTCATGGCGCTGGCAAAGCGAGCAACTGTCTACTTCGACGAGGAACTGCACCGTGCGTTGCGGTTGAAGTCGGCCGACACGGATCGCAGTTTTTCGGATCTGGTGAATGATGCCGTCAGGTCCACGTTGCTGGAGGACGCCGACGATCTCGCTACCTTTCGGCAGCGGGCTAAGGAACCCTCGATGTCGTTCGAGCACGTCGTCAGGGACCTGAAACGGCGTGGCAAGCTATAGGTTCGAAATCAAGCGGTCTGCGGCCAAGGAGCTTGGGGCACTTCCGGCCAAGGACATCCAACGGGTCGTCGCAAGGATTCACGCGCTGGCAAGCGATCCGCGGCCTCACGGCTCGGAAAAGTTGAGCGGCGACGACAAGTACCGAATCCGGCAAGGTACGTATCGCGTCCTCTACCAGATCGGCGACGCGAATCTGGTGGCGACCGTCGTGAAGATCGCCCACAGGCGCGAGGTCTATCGTTAGTCGGCCTGGCTGCGTCGCTGCGCGGCGACCGGTTCGGCCGCTTTCATGCCGGCCAGCAG
>JANPCZ010000097.1:0-6816 GCA_031431215.1 Myxococcales bacterium | reverse complement strand
AACAATGCAGGGGCAGGGCGTATCGACGAGCTACTGGCGTGAAAGAAGTCACGGCTCGTACGGTGGCCGGCCCAGGCCTGGCCCGTCAGTGTGCGCAGTCACTGACATGGAGACGGGCGTCAACACGAAATCTGATCGGCTGCGATCTTGTCTAGATCTTGTCTAGCAGAGGGAACCGTTTGTACCCGCGAACCGAGCGCAGGCAAGAAAGCCAGCTGCGATTGTGCAAGCTGTTGTCGTTGCTGGTGGTCGTCCTTGGTGCTCCCGCAGCCGCCTTCGCCCAATCCGGCACGGTCGGAACGATTCTTGGGACCATCGTCGATCAGACGGGTCAACCGATAAAAGGCGTGAAGATCACCGCCACGTCACCGACCCAGATCGGCGGCGCCAAGGTGACCTATACGAATGACGAGGGCGGCTTCGCCCTGCGCGCGCTGCAGCCGGGCACATTCGACATCAAGGCAACGGCGCCCAAGCTGAGGCCGGTCGTGCAAAACAATGTGCGCGTCACGCCCAGCGCGGCCGCCGACGTCACCATGATGATGGAGGTCGACACCGACGACATGGTCGATGAGGTCAAGGTCGTCGAGAAAGCGCCGCTGGTCAGCGTGCGCACGGCGAACGTCGGCGAGAGTTTCGACGAGGAGTTCCTGGACAACATGCCGACCGAGTCCAAGTTCGCGCTCGAGAACGCGGTCTCGACCCAGACTCCGGGCATGGTCAACAAGGGAGTGCGTAACTTTCGCTCGCGTGGTGGCACCACCAACCAGAACGCCATGCAGCTGGAAGGTTTCACTGTCCAGGGAATCGAACTGACGACCGGTTCGATGGCCGCCATCGAGGTCCAGACCGCCGGCTACGGCGCCGAATTCGGCGACGCGCCGGGCGGCGTCTTCAACCTGGTATCGAAGTCGGGCTCGAACAAGTTCGAGATCGACCTTCGCGCCTTTCACGAAGACAGCACTCTCAGGTTCTTCTTGGACGAGACCGACGTCGTGGCTCGCAACTTCAACACCATGCTGACCCCGTCCTTCTCGGGTCCGATCATCAAGGACCGGCTGTGGTTCTTCGCCACCGCGGATCTACGCGCCCAGGTCGACGGCCGCGATCACGATCCCAGTGACATCCTGCCGGTGCCCGAGTCGCGCGTAGGCCTCTCCGCCCGCCCGCAGCTGAAGCTGACCTGGCAGATGACGCCGCGGAACAAGCTGCAGAGTTTCACGCACTTCACCTATCAGCAGGCTCGCAACACGGCGAACGCGGCGATGTACGAGAACGACGCGCAGAAGTTGCTCGAAAAGCGGGACGTTTTCACGGGCCTGACCTGGGAGGCCCTGCTCAGCGACAGCGTCTTCTTCAAGAGCCAGGTTGCTCTGCAGAACCAGCACCAGATCAATGGGCCGCGCATGTGCAGCACCGATCCCGCTGACTGCCTGTATCGGCGCCAGGTCCGCCAAACATACCCGCGCCAACTGCGCCTGGGGAACTTCGAAAACATCGTTCAAGATCGCCAGCAGTCGGCGGAGTTCGTAAACACGCTGGAGCTGTTCACCAACAGCAAGACGTTCGGCGACCACTCGGCCAGGCTGCGTTCCCAGGTAATGGCGTCTCGGTTCGAGGACGCGACTGCCTGGACGGGTGATGGCTACGATCAATACGACGGGGCTACGCCCAGCCTCAGGACGACCTATTACTCCAGCGATCCGCGCATCACGGAAGGGCGGCAGGGATGGGGGGTGCGCGGCACCTCGACCCTGGTCACGAACACCTCACTTTCCGACGCCATCCGCGTCGGCCGGTACCTGACCGTCACGCCAGGAATCGGGTTCCACACCGCCGTCGCCAGCAACGCCGGCCAGGCGGCGCAGCTGGAGAATAGGGTCTTCACCCCGCACATCTTGGTTGCTTGGGACGCCACCCATGACGGGCGCACCGTCTTGCGTGCCAGCTTCAATCAGTACGTCGACCTGGACGTCAACCGCCTGGCCCGCTTCGCTCTGGGTGACATGGTCAACAACCAGTGCCGCTGGAATGAGGTGACTGGTGCCTTCGATCTGGGCTGCGTGTACCGCGGCGGCGCTGCTGCGCGCACCTTCGGTCTTCCCTGCAGCCCGACGGGGTTGGATGCGACCGGAGCGCCTTGCAAGGAGACGCTGAAGGTTCCCAAGACCTGGGAATACACCGTCGGCGCCGAACGCGAGGTGGTCCCGGGCGTCGCGATCGGTGGCGACGTCGTCTACCGCCTGTTCGCAAATCCGTACCAGCAGCGCGAAACCAACCGAATCTGGAATAGCAATGGCACGGATGTGATCAGCCCGGGCGAGGGCAGCTACCGCAACGGCCGCGCCGAGGCGATCATGGATATGGGCACGCCCGACGCGGCCAAGCGCCGCTACTTGGGCGTCACCGGCACCATCCGCAAGCGTGAAGGGCACCTGAAACTGATCGCCTCGTACACCTGGTCGGTCCTGGAAGGGAACGTCGACGACGGCGAGAACAGCGAGTACGGCACCAACCCGGTGCGCGACCAGGCCTACCTCAACGGTTACCTGCCCGACGACTCGCGCCACACCATCAAGACCTCGGGCACCTACGCGGTCACCCAGTGGCTCTCGTGCAGCCTCTCTTACCAATACACATCGGGCTCGCCCTACAGCCGCCGCTATCGCAACGACGCGCTCGCTAACTTCACCGATCTGCGTGCGCGCGTCGGCGAGAGCCCTGGCCTCAACGTCAACGACCCCTCGGACGACCGCCCCCTACGGCTGCCGGATCAGCAGACGTTGAATCTGCAGCTGCGTGGCAACATGAAGCCGCTGATGGGCCAGAACCTGGACCTGTTCCTGGACGTGCTGAACGTCCTGGCGCTGCGAACCACCATGTCGGTGGAGGAGCAGGACGGCCCTGAATTCGGCCGGCAGCTGACCCGCAAGGCCCCCATGCGCCTGCGCATCGGTCTCCGCTACAGGTACTGATTCCTGGTCAACTGAACCTCAGGGACACGCGACGCGGAAGGCGTCCAGTCCGATCTTCTTTATGATGGTGCCAAGTTTGAGCGGCACCGTCACGGCGCACACGCGATCGCGCTCCGCTGCCGCGACGTACTCCGCGTGGAAGACCGCTTTTCCTGCCGCGATGAAGGTCTTCGAGTAGCTGGCGCACTCGCTGTACTTCACGCATTCCTCGTTGAGCGCCCAGTCGAAGTCGCCCAGCAGAGCGTCGAGCTGCTGGAGATCGTTCTTGAGCCCGACGGAGAGTCCGCGCCGGTGCGCCTCGGTCGCGACGAAGCGGTTGAAGTTCAATTGATCCGCGGCGGTCAGGTTGAGGCCGTTCTTGTTGTCGAATCCGTCGACATTGTCGGGCTCGACACCGTCACACCTCTTGGTCATTGCTAGGTCCAGGCGTGTCCCGACGATCATGCGCACCACGGCCGATCGGATGTCCAGCCAGCGCTCGTCCTGAAACGGCGGGGCCAGCGGCGCGCCCAGGACGTTGGCAGGATACTGCCCGCTGTCGGGGCGGAATTTCTCCCAGCTTCCCGCGCTGAAGTAACAGATCACCACGCGACCCTTGGCGTGCAGCTGCGCGATCTCGGCGACGGTCGTGGTGAACAGATCCACGTCGTACATCTGCACGTCGACCGATTGATCCACCGGAAGGCCGGTGAGCTGCCACTGCCAGGTAGTGCCGGGCCGCGGGCGAAACAACGCTGTGACCGCATCCACGCCGGGATCGGCGTCGCTGCGGGGCGCGGTGGCGGCATCGACGGCGACGGGGCCCGCATCGGTGGGGCGCAGCCCGAGGTCGGCACCGGCGGCGGCCATATCGGAACTCGGGACGACGGCAGCGCTGGCGTCGGACGAGGGCGATTCTTTCGATGAGCTGCCGCATCCCGCGATGCACAGCGCGCCGAATGTCGCTAGTCCCCAGTTCCGCTCGGTCATCTGCGAAAGGTAACACCTCGACGTGGCCAGGCCGCGGGTTTCCAAGATCCGTTCTTCGGGTCCACCAGTAAACCGGCACCTCGGTCAACGATGTCTGGGCTATTGGGATGGCTGGCAGCGGAGACCACTACCCCCATGCGATCACGCTGCAATGGAACGGGTGCGCCCGTCACCAAACATGTGGCCGCGACGGCGTCAGTTTTGAACCCGCCAGGAACGCCTGGGGATCAAACGACTTTCCAGTTGCTCGCAAGACACACATCTTGTTTCCGTCCGGCTAACGTCGTGGCGTTAAGCGTCACATCCCGAGGACCCACAACCGTCCCGCCGGCGGACACGACCGATCGATGAAGGAAGTCATCTCGTCGGTGGCGCGCAGCACTGCCGCTCGGAGTTTCTCCGTTGCGACGCCATCCCAGATACTCGGCTTGAAAAGGGAGCTGTACCGGGAAAACACCACATCACGACTGCACCCGGGCACAAGGTCAGAGGTGAACGTCGAGAGCTCGCGTAGAAGGACGTCGATCTGAACCCGCTCGAAGCACTCGAACGCGAAGTAGTCGAACTTTGGGTTCGCGCGCTCGAAGCACGTCACGGAAAAGTCGAAGGCAGCGTCCTTCACGAAGAGCGACCCGTCCAGCCAACACGCGAACGGCTCCGGGAGTTCACCAGGGTGGAGTTCAAAGTACGCAGTTCCTTCGAGAAGGACCTTGTCTCGAAGGTTGACAAACATCCCCAGGTCGTCTGGTCCATACCCCATGCCGGTGCTCGTGAACGCCCAACGTCCGGGCGTTCAGCGGCGGCGCTTGGCGCCGTCCGCTGCAACGCCAGGTTGGGCAGCTCGCGCGACGTCCTCGCGATCGAAGGCGAGGTCTTCGGCGGTGGGACGAAACCGACCGGACCTGAGGTGCCTGGGACCGTGGAGAGCATCCCAGTTTGCACGCCGAGCCGCCTCGAGGAGGATCTCGATCTTCTTCAAGCGTTCATCTTTCCTGCTGCTCGCCAAGGCGGATGCCTCCCTCGTCGCTGAACCAATGATACCACTCGTCGACGATCGGCTTGTAGACACGCGCAAAGAGGTCGAGTCCGCGGAGAAAACGCCGCCTCACGTCGGCTTCGGGGACAGCGTGCCCGCCGGCGGCCACCCGCATCGCGACTCGGCGCAGCGCGAAGTCGGCGGAAGGAACCTCGATGAAGTGGAGTGACACGCGGTAGCCGACGCCCCTCCACGACCGAATCCGCCGCGCGTACATCGCGGATGACAGCGTCGTCTCCAACGCGAAACTCATCCGCTGGCGCTCTCGCTCGCCCAGCCGGCGCAGCACCTCGCGACCTGCGGCGACCGGATGTGCGAAGGCCCCATCCTCCGTCTGAACTTCGTCGACGTTCAGGAAGGGGACGCCCGGGTAGAGCGCCGGCAGGAGTTGCCGGGCGAAGGTCGTCTTCCCGGCTCCGTTCGCACCAGCGATGATGACCGCCTCAGGCACCTGGGACGTCCTACCACACTGCACGGCCACTTCCGCTTCCGCCTACAACGGCGGGTTGGGCAGCACTGCTTGCTCAGAATGCACCCGATATGCTCAAAACCGAGAACCGAGTCTGTCCGTCAACAAGTGCGGTCGGTAGAAATCGAAAAGCGTGAGACGGGACTGTGGCAGCGGCTCTTGTCCGCGTCGAATCTGCCCTCTTGGTAATTGCGTAGTAGATCCCGTGGAGCGTCAGCAACCCGCTCCAAAGGCCCATTGCCATCGCGGTACTGCCCGCCGAGCTACCCGCATATTTTCTTGGATCGTGTCCGCAGGACGTTGAAACAACCGCTCCGCCACGCTTCCATTCGCACTCGTCGAGGGGCCGTATTGGGCCCGGTGCATGTTGGGGTCCGAACCGTTCGGGCGCTGCAATCTACGCAACGAGCTCTGACGCTCGAGTGAGTTCGCGCAGTCGCCCGGACGGGGCGGTTCGTGGTCTTTCGACCTCCTGTGGACACGATCGATCTGGGTGGACTTGAATCGGGCTGAAAGATGGAGCGTGGCGGCGCCCCTGGGCGAATCCGGCCTGCAAGCGCGCCCACCAAGGCGCGCAGGCCGGATTCGCCCGTCGATCGGGAGTCGATGTTCGTGGGCGCCGACACGCGCACATCGTGGTCGCTCTGATTCGATTCCTTTAGGCCGCCTCCTGTTCTTTCCGTCGCTGCTGGTAACCCAACGGCTCGTACACCTCCCCGGTCACCCAGATTCGATGCATCAGGACCGCCAGCTTTCTGGCCACGGCCACCTTCGCTCGTTTCTTTGCGTTCTTGCCTCCGCGTTTGGCCAACTCCAAGCCCCAGCGTCTCAAGTCGCTGTCTTTCCCGAACGGGCCGAGAATGTGGTTCGCGCTGTTCACCAGCAGACGACGTACGAATGGATCCCCCGCCTTCGTGATCCGCAGCTGCGGATCGCCCTTGCCCGATTGGTCCTTGCGAGGTCGCAGACCCAGAAACGCTCCCGCCATCCGGCTCTGCGCGAACCGGTCCTTGTCGTCGATCGTCAGGATGTAGACCAGCGCCGTCAGGGTTCCTACGCCGTGGATCTGAGACACCACCGCCACGTCCGGGTACCGCTCGGCGACTCGTTCGATGGTCTGTTCCAGTTCCCGAATCTGTTCCTCGATCCGAAGCAAGCAGTCGTAGACCGGTTCCAGCTGTTACGGCGCAGGGTAGTTGACGCTCGGCGGGTCGAGCTCGCACCGGTAGCGTGATGGTCGACCCGGCGATGGGGTCGGCCGCGCCATCGGCGAGCCGGGGTTACCGCTGCCCGGCTCGATGATGTAGTTCCGCACCCGGAGGACGGAGTCCGGGCGCATCGCCAGCCCGAAATAGGTGACGGGGAGG
>JANPCZ010000096.1:0-8894 GCA_031431215.1 Myxococcales bacterium | reverse complement strand
GTCGTGGCTTCCTTCTTGGCCTCTTTGATGGGCTCCGGGTCAGGTTCCTTCGCCACTGCCTTGGCGGGCGCTCTTTCGGGCTCGCCCGCAGGCGTCGCGGGTGCCGCCTCGCGCGCATCGGCGAGCGCCTTGGTCACCGCGTCGGTGGCAAGCTCGCCGCTGACGTCGATGTCGGGCCGGATCCGCACCGCCATGCCGAAGTAGCGGCCGGCCTTCTCGGCGTCCTTGAGTCCCTCGGTGTAAACCACGCCGAGGTGCAGATAGGTGCGCGCCATCATGGCGTGCGTGGCCAGGCCGCTCTGCTTGCCCAGGACAACCGCGTCCATCAGCGCGGCCTTGGCCTTGTCGTAGTCACCGGCCTTGTAGGCCGTAACGGCCTGCCGGTTCAGATCCAACAGCCGATCCACCGGCTCGGCGTCAGCGGCCGAGACCCTGGCCGCAGTGGCCGCCGTAAGTGATAGTGCCGCGAACAACCCGATCATCGTGGGGCGAAACTTCATGGAACGCCTCCTTGCAGGCCAGCACGATGCCACATCCTGTATAAGAACCCCCAAGGAGATCGAATGCCAAGAATGGTTCAGTGCGTGAAGCTTGGAAAAGAGCTTCCCGGCATCAGTTACAAGCCCTTCATGAACGAGCTGGGGCAACGCATCTACGACAACGTCTCGCAGGAGGCCTGGAAGATGTGGATCGAGTTCTCCAAGATGATCGTCAACGAGTACCGCGTCGATCTGGCGTCGCCGGACGGCCAAAAACGCCTGCTCGAAGAGGCCGAGAAATACTTCTTCGGTCAGGGCGCGCAGCTGCCACCCGACTTCGTGGCGCCCCAGGCCAAGGCGTAAAGAGTACCCCTGGGCATGCAGGCCCAGCAGGCCGCCCCGCGCTGGCGAGCGCCCGGTGACATCGTCCTGGTGTCCTGCTACGAGCCCGGCTACCAGCCGCTGGCCGTGGCCTCGCCGGCGGCCTTTCTGACCCAGGCTGGGTACGCGCCGCGCTGCCTCGATCTGGCGGTCGAGGATCTGGGCGGCGCCAGCGCCGATCGGCTGCGGCACGCGCTGCTGGTGGCGATCTCGACGCCGATGCACACCGCGATGGCGCTGGGCCTGCGCGTGGCCGAACGGGTGCGCGCGCAAAACCCGGCGGCGCACATCTGCTTTTACGGCCTGTACGCGCACATGAACCAGGATCTGCTCACGCGCGCCACCGGGTCGGCGCCGCCCATCGCCGACACCGTGATGGGCCCCGAGTGCGAGGAGGCGCTGGTGGCACTGGCCGACGCCTTGCAAGACGGCAAACCCGCGCCGCCACCATCCGATCAACTACACCGCCTGCCGTTCCTGCCGCCCGCGCGCGAGCATCTGCCACCACTCGACAAGTACGCGCGCCTGCTGGTGGCCGACGAGCGCCGGGTGACGGGCCACGTCGAGGCAACGCGCGGTTGCCTGTACCTGTGCCGCCATTGCCCCATCCCGCCGTTCTACGACGGCCGCTTCTTCGCGGTGCCGGCCGACGTGGTGCTGGACGACATCCGCGGCCAGGTGGCGGCCGGGGCCCGTCACATCACCTTCGGCGATCCCGACTTCCTGAACAGCGCCAAGCACGCGCTGGCGATCGTGCGGCGCATGCACGCCGACCATCCCGCCGTGACTTTCAGCTTCACCGCCAAGGTCGAGCACATCATCGCCCACCGGGACATCTTCCCCGAGCTGGCGTCGCTGGGCTGCGTCTTCCTGGTGTCGGCGGTCGAGTCGCTGTCCGACGAGATCCTGCAGATCCTCGACAAGCGCCACACGCGCCAGGACGTGCTCGCCGCGATCGAGATCGTGCGCGGCGCCGGCCTGTCACTGCGGCCCACTTTCGTGGCCTTCACACCATGGACCTCGCTCGACGACTACCTTGACCTGTGCGAGCTGGTCACCAGTCACGACCTGCAACACGAGGTCGATCCGGTGCAGCTGGCGATCCGCTTGCTGGTGCCGCCGGGATCGTTGCTGCTGGGCCGCCCCGAGCTGACGCCGTTCCTGGCGCCCGGACCATTCGACGAGAAATCGCTGACCCACCGCTGGATCCACCCGGACCCGCGCATGGACCGCCTGTTCGAGCAGGTCACCGACGTGGCCGAGGAGGCAGCGCGGGTGACCGAGGATCCGGCCGTCACCTTCGCCCGCATCCACGATCTCGCCGCGCGCGCCGCCGGCAAGGTCGTACCGGCACGAGCTGCGCGAAGCAGCGCCAGCCGCCCGCCCCCGCCGCGCCTGAGCGAGCCCTGGTTCTGCTGCGCGCAGCCGACCCGGACCCAGATCCGCCTGTCAGGTCACCGGTAGCTGGGCGTAGCGACTCTTCGGGCAAGCAGTTTTGCGCGTGCGTTCTCCTGTGTCTGGATCTTCGTCAAAGCGAAGGTGGAACACGATGTCAGTGACGAATGGAACGTAGTCAGATACGCCGGCAGCTTCTTGCACGATGACTATGGAGATGCCGCGACCCTCGAGGGCCTGAACCAGGGCAACAATCTCCTCGCGTCCATCCCCGCTGGGCGAATCGGGCAGTGGAAAAGCATCGATGACGACACATCGAATCGGGGGGTTACCCGACGCCCCTTCGGTGAGCTGCCAGGCCGCCGCGAGCGCGCGCGCCCGGATCGGCTTGTCCTCGCTGGCTTGATCGAGAAGCGCCACATGTTGTCCGAGTAGATCACCCGAAACCGCTGCGGCGCGATTCTTCCAGGCAAGCACTTTGGCCTGCAACCCGAGCAACGCGACCTTGTACTTGATCTCCGTCGACGCGATCTCGGTCGTCAGGTACAAAGCCACGCCCTGCAGTTCCGCGGCGATCGCTTGAGCTATCGAGACCGCGAGCGTCGTCTTGCCAGCGCCGGCGTCCCCGAGGATTGCAATGGACGTCGTCGGAGCGTCTGCTCCTTTGTTGACGATCGGCACCGGCATCGTGGCAATTACCAGTTCTTTCCTGCCGGCTGGCCGCTCTGTCATCGCCTCGGCAAGCTCCAGATGCCTGCGCCTGGCATCGTTCACGCTGCTCGGAAGGCTCATGCCGCCATAGGTGGTACGCGGTTCGGAAGCTCTGGTCGCACGTGATTCAAGCACAGCCTCTGTCGCCGGTCGGCCGATACGCACGAGAGCATCCTGGAGCAGGCGCGCGGCAACCTGACCGGCCGTTGGCGCAAAATCACCGTGCGCGATCGTTTGAGCGATCTGTTCAAGCGCCTGCCAGTTCTGCTCGCTCATGGGGATCTTCTGACGGCGTTCCATTCCTTCGAGCCCAGGCCTGCCACCACGAGACTTGAGTGCGGCGAACAGCTGGCGGCGAAGCTCGGGGTAGGCCGAAGGCAGCCCTGCGCTGACGCCGAGCCGTTCTGCGCCAAGCGCGTGCGCGAACTTGTCGCCGCTCATGGTGTGGGCGCGCTTCGCGCCCGGACGCACGAGGCGTGTCTTCTGGCCCGTCGTCTTGATCCGTTTCGTCATGGGTCGAACTTTCTGATTCGATAGAACTCGTCGTCGAACGCGATCGCAACCTCTCCTTGTCGTGTGTCCCGCCCCATGCGGTGCAGGAACGCGCGCAGCCGCGGCAGTGCTCCGGGCAGGCGTTCACCATCCACGTAGGTGTAGACAAGCACCGGCTTCTCCCAGATCACCCGCGCGGCGTCGCGGTCCAACCAACCGCCCTCAACCGCTGGCTGGATGGTGACACCGCCGCCGATTTCGCACAGAAGGGCCGCTCCCTCGAGCACCCACTGCCGCTGGTTTCCGATCTCTTTGCCCTCGCGATCCCGATCCGGGATGTACAGGGTCAGGGTCTGGACGGACACCGACTCCTCGGCACCGAGGCCCGACACAAAGTCCAACTCGATCTCGACGGCGTCCGCCACTTATGGGACGTAAGTTACCAGTAACGGCCCATAAGTCAATCTCAACGTGGGGGCCATTCCGGCCCCCGTGGAGCCGCACCTGTCAGGTCACCGGTAGCAGAGGCGCGATGTCGAACGCGAGCTCGCGGTTGGCGGCGCGCAGCGAGGTTTCGACGGCGGCCGGATCGCCGGCGCCCGCGAAAATAAAACCCAGGTAGCTCGCGCCTTCGGGCAGTGGCACCAGGGTTTCGCCCGGACGGACCGTTATCACCACGTCCTCGATGCTGTCGACGGCGCGCGCGGCGGCGACGCCGCGAACCTGCTTGAGGATGCCGTGGCGGGGAATCGGAATCATCATCACGCCGGCGGCGGCGGCATCCCGGCGCAGATCCTCGACGCCTTCGCCCAGCGCGTGGCGTACCAGCAGATCTTCGAGCGACAGGCCCATACCGAAGCGCAGGGTGCGCGAGCACAGGCCACCGATCGAGCGCGCCGCTACCTCGATGACCACCGGCCCGTCGGGGCCAAGGCGCACCTCGGCGTGGACCGGTCCCGCAACCAATCCGATGGCGCGCGCCGCCGCCTGCACCGCCTGCCCGACATCGGCCTGCAGAGCGGGTGCGTGCCGTGACGGCGTCACGTACAAGGTCTCCTCGAAGAACGGACCGTCGAGCGGATCGGGCTTGTCGAACATCGCCAGCGTTCGCAGCACCCCGCCGGTGAGCACGCCCTCGACCGCCACCTCGGTGCCATCGACAAAGGATTCGATCAGGATCTGGCGCGACGCGATCTCGTCCATGGCCAGCAGCGCGGGGGCGGACAGCAAGCGATGCAGCCGCGCCAGCGCAGCGCCGAGGCTGGCCGGATCGTCGGCGCGCATGACGCCGCGGCTGCCTGACAACAAGAGCGGCTTGACCACGCATGGCCAGCCAATGTCCCGCGCCACCGCCGCCACGACGCGGCCCGGATCCGCGTCGAACGCAAACGACGAGAAGCGCGGCACACGAAGCGACTCGCCGCGCGCGGCGGCCGCGGCGCACAGCTCGCGCATGGTTGCCTTGTTGGCGGCCGCGGCGGCCGCGGCGGGTGCGTTGCCGCGCAGGCCGAGCCGATCGGCGGCGAGGGTGGCGACCAGCGCCGCTGCTTCACCACCCACCGGCAGCACCGCGCGCACCGGCGGGTGGCCGTCGGAAGACACCGCAGTCGCGATGATCGCCGCCGCCGCTGCCGGGTCATAGAAGTCGATGACCAGCGAATCGGCCGGCCAGTGCCACACGCCGTCGAGCACGTGGCAGCGATCGGAAGCCATGATCGCCTTGACGCCGGCACTCTGGCACGCGCCCAGGAACGCCTCCGCGTTGTAGCTGGTCGTGTGCATCACCAACACGATGCACCCGCGCGCCTGGTCCATCTCAAAGCCGTGCAGAAGCGTGAAAGAGAACTCTCAGGTTCAGCTCTGGCTATCGCCCCGGCCCAGGAACAGCATCAACTGGAGCGCGCCCAGAACGGCCAGGTGTGCGGACCAGCGTCGATGCATCAGCGGCATGGTAGCCACGGCCTTCAGGTGGGTCAACGCGGCTCCCGACACGCGGCTCCCGACACGCGGCTCCACCACGCCGCCGCGCTCGTGGTAGAGACTCGAACCATGTCGCCAGCAATCGTTCGCGCTTGCGCCCTCACACTCGTTGCGCTGGCAGTACCAGGCCTGGCGGCCTGCTCCGGCGCGTCCGACGGGCCGGTCCCCATCACCACGCCTGTAACCGACGCTGCTGTCCCGAGGGCCGAGGCGGGCGCGAGCGCCAGTGGGCTCGCCGGAACCGTGAAGGACAAGGCGGGCGAGCCGGTGGGCGGCGCCAAGATCGAAGTTGGCAGCGCATCGGTTTTTTCTGACACCCAGGGCAAGTATTCGCTGCCCCTGGCGGCCGCGGGCGCCGTCACCCTCAAGATCACCCGCAACTGGTTCAAGCCCTTCGAGGAGATGGTCACCGTCGCGTCCGACCGGATCACGACTCGCGATCTGACCATCGAGGAGATCCCGCTCAAGCTCGACCCGGCCGACGTGGCGCTGGCGGAGAGCTACAACAAGACCTTCGATTGGACCAAGCAAACCGTCTCGATCAGCATCGTGCAAAGGCCGACCCGTCGCGATTTCGACAACGCCGTGTTCTTCCGTAACCCGGCCCTCTACCGCGACACCTCGAAGGAGCCAGCCTTGTCACCCTCGCCGCTGCCCGAGATCGCGGCCGGCACCGCCAAGAACTTCAGCTTCGAGCTGAAGAGCGGCAAGAACATGGGCCAGGAAGCGCTCGATCTCGGCAGCGTGGTCGACGCCATCAAGGACACGCCGCTCGCACCGGGCGAGGTCGCAGGCTTCATGATGTGGACGCCGCTCTTGACCTGGATCGGCGAGTGGGACGCGGCCAAGGCGGCCGATCTGCGCGCGGTCGGCGTGGCGGTGCGGCAGCAGAACTGGGGCGGCAACGTGGCCCGGCCGCAGGAGATCGAGCGCGTCTTCATCGACGGCCGCGGTGCCCTGTGGGCCGAAGTGGTGTTCGCACGCTTCGTGCAACTTGGCGCCGGCATCACCGACAGCGACGGCGACGGCCGCAAGGAAATTTTCGCCCGCATCGCGGACGTCCACTACAGCAGCGAGGTCGTGGACAGGCTAAGCAAGGAGTACGGCAAGACCGTGTTCACCACCCACGGCCTCAGTCGTGAGGTCAGCAAGAGCTTGAACGAGCTGTATTCCAGCACCGCCGCCAAGGTCGAACGAATGGTGGGTCAGCCCATCGAGATTGCCGGCGTGGGCACGATCAACTACCCGTTCGTCGCACTGGTGCACTCGGGCATGCAGCGGAACGTGATCCTGGTCGCGCCCTGACCGCTGGTTATCGAGCGCTCGCCTGGGTCGTCTGGCACTCGATGCCCGAACAGTTGTCACAGAATTTGCGCTGGCAGACACGAAGATGACACAAACCAGGTTCATGGTGACGCGCATGAATCAAACAACACAAACGTCACGAATCTGGAGCGCCACTGTAGCGGCCGTTGCACTAACCAGCATCGCGTTCGCAGCCCCTGCCGGGGCCCAGGAATCGGCCACGGCCGCACCGCCGCCTGGCGCCGCGCCCGCTGCACCGCCTGAACCGGCCGTGGTTCCACCCGCCGCGCCACCCGCGCCACCCGCGCCGCCCGCACCACCCGCGCCGAAGCCGGCCGACGCGCCTGTCCCGGTGGTCGGCAAGTGGTCGCCTTCGTTGTATGGATTCATCGAGTTCAACGCCATCCGCGACACCACGCAGAGCTTCAACGAGCACGCCACCAACGCGACGTTGGCCCGTCCCGGTACGCCCGCCGGTGATAACCCTCGGTTGATGTTCGGCGTTCGTCACTCGCGCTTCGGGTTTCGTCTTGCAGCGCCCGAGTACGACGGCGTCAAGGCCAGCGGCCAGCTTGAGATGGATTTCTACGGCAACCAGCCGCCGGGGGTCTCGGAGGCCGCGTTCTTCACCAACCCGGCGTTTCGCATCCGCCACTTCGCGTTCAAGCTGGAAAACCAGTACGTCGACCTCCTGGTCGGGCAAACCTGGCAACTTTTCGGCTGGCAGCCGTACTTCGATCCGAACACCGTCGAGATTCAGGGTGTGCCGGGCCAGGTGTATTCGCGGTCGCCGCAGCTGCGCCTGTCGCACGTCTTCAAGGCGCCGGTGGTCAACATCGAGATCGCGGCTGCGGCGTCACGGCCACCACAGCGCAACTCGGCTACACCCGACGGACAGGGCGGGCTGCGCTTTCTGGTGCCGGGGTGGAAGGGCTTGCACACCGTCGGTGCGACTGGAACGGCGTCGGACGCGCTGTCGGTCGGGGTGTCGGGCGTCGTGCGGCGGTTCAAGTTGGCCGAATTCACCGCCGCGCCCTCAACGCGACGCGTGTCAACCACCGGCAAGGGCATCTCGGTGGACGCGATGTTGCCGGTCGTGCCGGGTTCGATGAACGATCGCGGCAACGCACTGACGGTGACAGGATCGTTCGTCACCGGCGCCGGGATCTCCGATCTGTACTCGGGGCTGAACGGAGGCGTGGGTTTTCCCGCGCTGGCAAATCCGCAGGGCACCACGCCAGCGCCCACCTATGTCGCCGACGTCGACAATGGCCTGGTGTCGTTCGACGCCGGCGGCACTCTGCGCGCGGTGGCGTGGCGATCAGTACTTGTCGGGGTGCAGTACTACTTGCCGCCGTCGGGCAAGCTGTGGGTCGCGGCGAACTACTCGCAGATGAATTCGAGCAATGCCGGCGACTTCGGGCCCGGCAACAAGATCTTCACGCGCTCGCGCTGGGCCAGCGGCAACCTGTTCTGGGACGCCCTGCCCTCGGTGCGTCTGGGTCTCGCGTACGCGTGGTTCTCGCAACACTTCGCCGACGGGACCAACGCACGCAACCACCGCGTGTCGCTGTCGGCGTTCTATATTTTTTGAGCAACCCGCGCGCCCGCGCGCCTTGGCAACGACGCCCTCACCACCCGAACACACCGTCATGCCTGCTCGACTTCAACAAGGGCTTCCTCGATACTCGCCATCGGTGGGCCCGGTGGGAACGCCGGAATCCGCCAAAGCTTGAACGCGAGGATGGCGGAACTGGTAGACGCGCCAGACTTAGGATCTGGTTTCGAAAGAAGTGGGGGTTCGAGTCCCCCTCCTCGCACCCAGAAAGATTCCGCGGCCTTGTCGCTGCGTGAAGAGAGACGGAATTTCCTCATGCATCGAGTCGACCCACTTGATCACCCGCTTGAGGTGGGTGTGCCTTTCCCCGTCACGAGTTGCACGATCGATCCCGCCGCTCGGACCTTCTCTTCCCGACCGACGTGCGAGTAGTGCTCGGTCATCGCCTGCGTGACATGGCCCGTGATGGAACGGGTCACGATCTCGCCGGCGACCCGACGGGACAGGTTGTTGAAGGTGAAGCGGAAGCCGTGACGGGTGAACCGCCGCTTGATGCCGACGCGCTCGAGGACACGGATGAGTGGCCAGCGCAG
>JANPCZ010000095.1:0-21269 GCA_031431215.1 Myxococcales bacterium | reverse complement strand
CCTTCTTGAAGGCGTGCGCCACCTGCGCCGATGCGGACCCTGCCGCCGCCATCAAGGACACCAGCACGACACCGGTTCGCCAGGCCACCATGCCCTCTCTAATATCAGGACATGTACAATCGGGGGCGGAGGACAGCGGTGAGCCTGCGCAGAGTCCTGGCAACCGCGGTGACGCTGCTGGGATTGCTGGCGGCACGCGCGGCGACCGCGCTCGACCCGAGCAAGTCGCTGTCCGAGTGCGGTGTCAAGACCTGGCAGGTACGCGACGGATTGCCAGGCGCGTGGGTGCGCAGCCTGGCGCAAACCCCCGACGGGTACCTGTGGATCGCCACGTTCGGCGGGCTGGCCCGCCTCGACGGTGTGCGACTGACGCGCGTCGAGGGCAAAGGCGGGACCGAGCTTGACCCCTTCGATGTGACCAGGGTGGTGCCGACCGGCGACGGTGGCCTGTGGATCGTCACCGCCTCCAACGATCTGCGTTGCCTGCGCGAGGGTCTGTCTGGCGAGTGTTTCGCCGGCAAGGCGCGCCTGCCGAAGGGCACCCCTGTGACCGCCCTGGCGAGCGTCGCCGGTGGTGCCTGGATCGGCAGCCCTGACGGCCTCTACCGGGCCGCGGCCGGTCAAGTCACCCTGGCGTTCCCCCTGGCCGAAGCACCCTTTAGTGACGTAGCCACCGTGCACGAGGACCGCCGGGGCCGCCTGTGGGTGGGTGGGCGCAACGGTCTCTTCGTGCGCGCGAAAGGCGCCGACCGGTTCGCGCGCTTCATCGGGCCAGACGCCTCCACACGGAACCCCATATCGGACATCCACGAGACACCTGACGGACGCCTCTGGATCGCCGCGCGCAACGCGCTCATGCGCATCGCAGGCGACGACGTCCGCGTCTATCGCACCGCTGACGGCTTGCCGGACGCGCGCCTGTCGCGGGTCATCGAGGATCGCGATGGCAACGTGTGGGTAGGGTCCCGCGGAGGCCTAGTCCGCCTGCGCGATGATCGCTTCGTCGTGTACACCATGGCCGACGGCCTGCCCGACGACACGGTGACGGAGGTCTTCGAAGATCGCGAGGGCAGCCTGTGGGTGGGAACCCGCTCGGGCGGGTTGGCGCAGGTCTCTGATCGGACGCTGTCCACGAAAGACGCGCCGGCCGAGTTGCTTGGCGATCGGGTGGACTCTGTGACCGAGGCTGACGACGGCGCTATGTGGTTCGCCAGCCAACGGGGCGCGTTTCGCCTCGCCGGCGCGCAAACGCGCACGCTGACCACACTGGACGGGCTGCCCGGCAACTCCGTGAACGCTGTCCTGCCCGGGCGCGACGGTGACGTGTGGATTGGAACAGCACGCGGGCTCGCGCGCTGGAAGGCCGGACGCCTCGACACCCCGCTGCCGATCACAGGCAACGTCAACACGCTCTACATCGATAGGCTGGGTGGGTTTTGGGTCGGCACCGCCCGCGAGCTTCACCACGTGGCGCCCGACGGCCAGCGCGAGAGCTTCACCGACAAGGACGGCCTGCCGTCGGGCCTCGTACTCGGCACCGGCGAGGACGATCAGGGCACGCTGTGGATCACGTGTACGGGCGGGCTCGCGCGCCGCGACGGCAGGCGCTTCGTGCGCGTGGCGGGCGCAGACGGCTTGACCTTTGGCTCCCTGCAATCGATCCACCGCGACAGCGAGGGAACGCTGTGGTTCGCCAGCGCGGGCGGGGGACTGCTACGACGGCGGGCCGGCCGGTTCGCCGCCGTGACCAGAGCGGCCGGCCTGCCCAGCGATCACCTGTTCCAGCTGGTGTCCGACGATATCGGCCAGCTGTGGGTGGGCACCGCGACAGGCGTCTTCCGCATTGCCAAGGCGGCGTTCGACGAGGTGGTGACGGGTCGCAAGCCGCGCCTCGACGCCCTCTCGTTCGAGACCTCGGACCGGCGCCAGGGCGTGTCGGCCTCACGCATCCGCCAGCCCGGCGCATGGAAGACCCGCGACGGCCGTGTGTGGTTCGCCACCGACCAGGGCGCCATGACCATCGATCCGGCACGCACGCGCGCCAACACGCTGCCGCCGCCGGTGGTGATCGAGGACGCCACCGTCGACGGCCGACCGGCGCGCCCGGGCGACGCCAACCGCTTCCCGCCTGGCCCCGGCACACTTGAGTTTCACTACGCGGGCGTCACCCTGATCGAAGCGCACAAAGCGCGCCACCGCTACCTGCTCGAAGGCTTCGACCCGCGCTGGACCGAGGCCGGCCCGCGCCGGGCGGCGTACTACACCAACATCCCGCCCGGTAACTATCGTTTCCGTGTGCAGGCCAGCAACGCCGACGGTGTGTGGAACGAGACCGGAGCCACGCTGGCGTTCGCGCTCGCACCTCACTTCTACCGGACGCCGTGGTTCTACGGTGCGTGCGCGCTGGCACTGGCGGCGCTGGCGTTCTGGCTTCACCGCGCGCGCGTGCTGAGCCTGCGCGAGCGATACCTGGCCGTGTTCGCCGAGCGTGGCCGCGTGGCGCGCGAGCTGCACGACACGCTCCTGCAGGGCATGTCGGCGGTGAACATGCACCTTCACGCCGTGCGCACGCGGCTTCCGCCCGAGGCCGAGGTCGCGCGCACCCAACTGGGCGCCGTGCAGGACCTGGTCACGCAGAGCCTGGAGGACACCCGCCACTTTGTGTCGAACCTGCGCGAGCAAGACACCGGCACGGGCGATCTCGGGGTCGCGCTGGCGCGGCTGGCCCGGCGGCTGTGCGAGGCGCAGCCGGTCACCTGCCAGGTGCAAGTCCTGGGCGCCGTCCGCCACCTGCCCCACGACGTGCAGAACGAACTGTTCCGCATCACACAGGAAGCACTGGTCAATGCCCTCAAGCACGCGGACGCCCGCCGCATCGACGTGCGCCTGTGCTACGACAAGGACAGCGTGAAGCTCTCCGTCACTGACGATGGCCGCGGCTTCGATCCCAACGCCGCGCCTGGCGCACAGGCTGGTCACTTCGGCCTGACCGGCGTGCGCGAGCGTACCGCGCGCATCGGCGCCGTGCTGTCCATCAACAGCGCGCCCGATCGCGGAACCACCATCGAGGTGGTACGAAGTGGTTGAACCGCCGGGCAAGATCCGAGTGCTCATCGTCGACGATCACCCGGTCGTCCGGGTCGGTCTGAAGGCCATGGTCGACGCGCAACCCGACATGCAGGTCATCGCCGAATCCGTCGACGGCAAGGGTGCAGTCGCGGCGTTCGCGCAGCACGGACCCGACATCACGTTGCTCGATCTGCGCATGCCCGGCATGAGCGGTCCCGAGACCATCACCGCCATCCGCAAGAACGCGCCCGCCGCCAACATCATCGTCATCACGACCTACGACGGCGACGAGGACGTGTACCGCGCCGTGCAGGCGGGCGCGCGTGGCTATCTGCTCAAAGGCACGTTCCCCGAGGGCATGCTGGAAGCCATCCGCAATGTGCACGCCGGGCAGCGCCTGATCGCACCCGCGGTGGCGGCGCGCCTGGCCGACCGCCAGTCCAGCCCCGGGCTCACCTCGCGCGAGGTCGGCGTGCTCGATCTGGTCGCCCGCGGCATGAGCAACAAGGAAATCGGCGCCGCATTGTTCATTGCCGAGGACACGGTGAAAAATCACCTCAAGCACATCTACGCCAAGCTGGGCGTCAGCGACCGCACCGAGGCCGCCCTGCTCGCCGTCCAGCGCGGCATCATCGAGATCCGCGGGAAGGTCTAACCGCGACGAACGGCGATACGCCTGCCCCCGAAATGACCCGAACGGGTACTTAACGAGCCCGGGCGAACACTGCCATAACGGGTACATGAAGAAAATTTCTGGCACGGCCGCGACTCGTAGCGTGGTCGGGGGCCTCGGGATGCTCGCAGGGCTGGCTTGCGCCGGGAGCATCGACGGCGCCGGGTCTGGGCCCGGTCCGGGATCGCCGGGCGGGGACGGGACGACGGCCGGGGAGCCGCGTTCGGGATCGCCTGCGGCGCCGGCCACCGGCAAGGGCGGTGCCTCGGGCGGCGGCGGGGGAGCGGCGCTTGCGGTCGGGCCGATGCCGCCTCGCGTTCTTCGTCATCTGACGCGCGCCGAGTACAACAACTCGGTCCGTGATCTTCTAGGTGTGGCGGTCCTGCCGGAGAATCGAAATCTGGCGGCCGAGATGGAGATCTTCACCACTGCGATTACTGGGTTTCCCTACCCGCGCGGTGTCGATGCCGTCTCCAAGGGCGACTACAAGAATCTTCGCGGCGCAGCCGAGGAATTGGCGCGAAAGGCCGTCGCAAACCTGAGCTCGCTGCTCGCCTGCGATCCGGCAGCGATGGGCGAGCCTGCCTGTGCGCGAAGCTTC
Source organism: Myxococcales bacterium (assembly GCA_031431215.1). GTDB lineage: Bacteria > Myxococcota_A > Polyangia > Fen-1088 > Fen-1088 > JANPCZ01. The sequence goes on along the minus strand of JANPCZ010000095.1, from coordinate 16,926 downwards.
GTCGAGAGCTTTGGACCGCGGGCTTACCGGCGACCCCTGGTCGCCGACGAGATTACGGCCCTGATGGGCCTTTATGACAAGGGGCGAGGCACGCTCAAGCTCGGCTTCGCGGACACGATTGGTCTGCTCATCGAGGGTATCTTGCAGTCTGCAAACTTTCTCTATCTGCGGGAATTTGGTCCATCGGCTGATCCCTACGAGGTCGCTTCCGGTCTGTCCTATTTCCTTTGGAGCAGCGCGCCTGACGCGGAACTGCTCAAGGCGGCGCAGACGGCCCAGCTGACAACCCTGGCCGGGGTGGAGCAGCAAGCCCGGCGTCTGCTCGCGAACACAAAGAAGGCGAATGACACCCTTCGCGTGTTCTCCGACGGCTGGATGGAGCTGGACCGGCTCCCTGAGGCCACCAAGAACGCCAAGCTGTATCCCACCTTCTCTGTGGCACTCGCCCAGGCGATGGCCAATGAGACGCGAGGTTTCATCTCCGATGTGCTGACGGGGGGAGATCGGACCCTGAAGACGCTGCTCACCTCATCGACGTCGCCCATCAACACAGGTCTCGCCGCCCTTTACGGATACCCGGTCGCAGGGCTGGCCAAGGATCAGTTTCAGAAGGTCACCCTCGATCCCAAACAACGCGCCGGTCTTCTCACTCAGGCCGCCTTCCTCACGCGCACGGGCGATCCCGACGGATCGCTGCCGCCGCGACGGGGCAAGGTGATCTACGAGAACGTCCTTTGCCGACTCGCACCCCCGGTGCCGGACGGCGTCCCGGACGTCCAACCTCCGAGCCCCAAGCTGACCACCCGCCAACGCTTTGCCGAGCACCTCAAGGCTGAATGCGCCAGCTGCCACAAGGTGTTCGATCCACTCGGGTTTGCCTTCGAGCACTACGATGGAATTGGCGCGTATCGAGCCACGGAGGCTGGACAGGCGATTGATGCCACCGGCACGGTCACCTTGGATGGTCAGGAGCACGCCTTCAAGAACGCGGTCGAGCTCATGGCCCTCTTTTCGCAGAGTCCCGAGGTCGCGCGGTGCTTTGCCACCCAGTGGGCCTGGTTTGCCATGCAACGCAAGGACACTCCAGCTGATAAGCCCACCCTGGACGCGGTAGCTGACGCTTTCTTGAAGAAGGGGTACGACGTGCGAGAGCTCCTGGTCGCGATTGCGCTCAACACCTTCCCATCCGGGCGGAAATAGCAGGAGTGTCCATGAACGTCATCGGTCTATCGAAGGAACGGTTTTCTCGGCGCGCGCTGCTCAAGCGGCTGGGCGTGGGAGCCGCGGTGCTCCCTCTGCTCAATGCGAACCAGGCCAGCGCGGCGGGGCCGCGGAAGCGTTTCATGAGCTACACGTGGAACAACGGCCTTAACCTTAAAGACTTCCATCCCAGCGGCGACATGATCGAGCCGAAGGCTCTGCTCAAGCCGTTCGTCGACGCAAATTTGATGTCGAAGCTCCTCATGCCCATCGGGCTCAACTACACCCACTGGATCGATCACGGGGAGTCTTCCAAGGGGCACGACACATTTCCAGGCCTGCTGACTGGATGCTGGCGAGGCACGCCCAATGTGTCGCTCGACTACGTCATCGCCGAGCAGATCGCCAAGGAGGTCCAGCTGCCGCGCAAGCTGCTCACCCTCGGGGTGAGGCCCTACGGGTCTGATCCGGCGCGCACCAGCTGGAGCGGGCCGGGCCGAGAGAACAAGGCCGAACTCGACCCCTACAAGATCTATGACGAGCTATTCGCGGGCGCCAGCTTGCCGCCGGTCGAAATCGAGAACATCCGCGCTCGCCGGCAAAGCGTGATCGATTTCGTGCGCGCCGACCTCACTCGCTTTGGAAGCCGCCTGGGCGTCGACGACCGCCTTAAGATCGACGCCCACCTCAGCTCGATTCGCGAGCTCGAGGCCGACCTGGCCCCGCCCAGTGCCCAATCGGGGAGCTGCCAGGTCCCCACCTTGGGAACGAAGATAGATCTGTCCGACCGGGCCACCACCCCTGCCCACACCAAAATGATGCTGGATCTGATCGTCATGGCGTTCAAATGCGACATCTCCCGGGTGGCCACCTTCGACCCTGTGGATGGTCAAATGAACTCCCCGGTACCGTGGCTCGGTATCTCCGACCTGCACCACAAGGTCGCTCACGCCCAAAACGGGGGCAAGTACGCCGAGAAGCTCAAGATCGACGGCTGGTACTTTTCCCAGGTCGCCTACGTGGCCAAACAACTCGACCAGATCGTCGAGGGGGACAAGACTCTCCTCGACAACACGGTGATCCTCTCCGCGAACGCCATGGAGGATGGTACCTCGCACTACGTGGGCAACATTCCGTTCCTGCTGCTGGGAAGTTGCGGAGGGTATTTCCGGACGGGTGGGCGGGCGGTGCGCTACGCGCGTCTCCCCCACAACCTCATGCTGGCCGCCCTGGCGCAGGCGTTTGGTATCAACGTGACCAGCTTCGGTGACAAATACCCCGGTGTACTCACGGGCCTGACGTAAAGATCCGTCAGCATCAGGTGGCTCTGCCGGTTTGGCGTTGGAGGCGACGAAGCCCATGAACGCTGCCAGGCACGTATTCTTTGCTGGCTGATTTGTCCCGAATCGCCTGCTGGTGCGCCCCGTAATTTATACCCGGGTGATATTGACCGCCGAATTGTACCCGGGTAAAACGAGCGGCATGGAATACGAGACAAGCTACGCGGCGTTCGCAGGGGTTCGCCAGATCGCGACCGGTCCGTTGCGAGCAGTCCTGCCGGTTCTCAAGCGACGGTTTGATCGTGACACCTCGGACCTGACTCTTGTGTTCGAGGTCCAGACCGGGCGGCAGGTCGACTTCGACCTCCGCGGCTCGCTCGATGAGGCGCTGGCACGCGTTGCTGCCACGGCACCCCGTGGCCCGGGACGGCCCAAGCTGGGGGTGACCAGTCGGGAGGTGTCGCTGTTGCCTCGCCACTGGGACTGGCTCGAACAGCAGCAGAGCGGCATTTCGGGGGCGCTGCGCCGCCTGGTCGAGCAGGCAATCAAGCTGCAGCCCGGCAAGGAACAGGCGCGGCGGACGCGGGCTGCCCTGAGTCGATTTCTGTCGAGCATGGCCGGCGATCGGCCGAACTACGAGGAGGCGTCGCGCGCGCTGTTTGCCGGCGAGACGGCGCGGTTCGAGGCGCTGGTGCTGCGGTGGCCGAAGGACATCCGGGAGTACGCCGTGCGCCAGGCACGCGAGGCGGCGCGCGCCGATCAGTGCGCGTCGGTGTGATCGAAGCCGCAAAGGGCCTTCAGGGCCAAGACCATGCGTGTGAATCTCGATGACCTCGACGCCTGAGTCCGGGCCCACGAGCCCTGGGCACCCGCGTGCAACCTCGATCGCCTCGTCGAGGCTTTCTGCGGAGACGATCGAACTTCGCCTGCCAGGCACCGAATTGGGCGTACAGCTCCTGCATCTGGGCGGGCGAGGGCTTCTGGCCCTTTGGGCCGCCGGCACTCGGCAGATTTCGTTGCATACATGAGGCCGTGCGCCTATTGCGGCGGTCTGGTTTTCCACGGATCTGTCCCTGGGTCACCGCCTGCTGCGGCGACGCGAAGACGCTCGACGAAGTGCGGCCAGCCGATTGCGTGCTTCGCCGCTTCGGCCGGCACGAGGCCGGCGTGCTCGAGCTCGACGTGGGTCTGGGCACCGCGCGCCTCGAACGTCACCCGGAGCCTCGTCGCGCCGGGGGGCATCGCGTCGTTGCCGGCCTCGCCCCATGCGATCTCGATGAGGTGCGGCCGGTCGACACGGACGAAGTGCCCACGGATGAGGACACCGTTGATATCGACCGAGAAAACGCCACCGTCGACGGCCTCCAGACGCGCGAAGTCACCCATCCACCGCACGAGCAGCTCGGGCTGCACGAAGTGATCGAACACCCGCCCCGGAGCTGCCGCGATGTCGATGCTGGTCCGGAAGGTCTCGCTCATCGCTTCTTCTCGATCTCTTCCTTGAGTGCCTCGAGCCGGGGCGCCCAGAAGGTCTCCACGAAGGCTGCGATCGGCGCAAACGCCGGCCTCGCTCCCGAGCGCAGCGAGGACTTTGGAGAAGTCGCGAATCACTCCCGCCCCTCCGCGTGCTTCACGAGCGACGCGAATACCTCGTCGAGCGTGGACGTGAGCTTGCGCTAAGTTCGGCCCGGTCGGGTGGCTCCTCGACAACCTGGTCATGAAGCCGAACATCTTTCCGCGCGACACTCCGAGGGACTCAAGGTCGGCAAGTCGGTGTTCGCGATGGAGGTGAAAGGCAAGCTCGTCGTCAAGCTGAGCGCGGAGCGCGCGACAGAGCTACGCGACGCGGTGTTCGCCGAGGCGTTCGATCCGGGGCATGGGCGCCCGATGAAGCAGTGGGTCGCGATCGATCCGACTCGAAGATCGACTGGCTGAAGCTCTCGCGCGAGGCGCTCGCTTTTGTCGGCCGGTGAGTCCGGGCGTCCGGGCAGACCGCTCTTCGACCTCGCCATGGTCGACCGACCGCTTGACCATGACGATCTTTTTCTTCGGGCGCCTGTCGTGAGCGCGCCGAGCTGAACGTCTCCATGGTGAGGGCCCCCACTCCGGGGTGCCCATCTACCAAGGAGTCCCTCATGTCCGAAGCGTTCGTCTGGTTCCACAACAGCAGCAACAAGCCGAATGAATCCAAGGCCTTCTACGAGAAGCTCCTCGGCTGGAAACCTTCCGACGGCCCCGGCGGCATGACGATGTTCGGCGGGGAGAAGGGCCCGTTCGCTGCCCTGGGCGCCAAAGACGGCGATGAGGCGGGTTGGCTCCCGTATGTCCAAGTCGACGACGTCGACGGGGCCACCAAGAAGGCCGTCAAGCTGGGTGCGGCGCTCGTGAAGGAGAAGACCCGGGGCCCCGCGGGCGAGTTCTCTGTCGTTCGCGATCCGGGCGGTGCGGCGATCGCCCTCTGGCAGAAAGCGTGAGCGTTTCTGCTGGAGGAGCAGAAACCGAAGGCAGCGTCGAGCAGGGCTGATCGCTGAAAAGATCTGGAAGGACCCGGGCCCATAGGCGCATAACCTTCACGATCGTTCGCCGCATGAGTACGGTCGGCGCCTCTCGACGGGCGCCGGCCCTTCAGAACCGCGAGGAGCCAGATGGTCGCGAAAGTAAACAAGGAAGGGACGAGACCGTGATCAACGCTGCCATTGTCGCCCCCAACTTCTCTCAAACACCAAGGATTCAAGGCCAGGGCACGATTATCATCAACGCTCCGGTTTCCGTTGTCTGGCCTCTCATCAGAGATTCCAAACGACTTGAAGACTGGGGCCCTCCCGTTCAAAAAGTTGAAGTCTATTTGAGCCCAGGTCAAACCGAAGAAGGAGTCGGCAGTCAGCGCAAGGTTTACGCAAAATTCAATGAGAAACGACAGGGCTGGTACCAAGAAATCCGTACGGAACATGTCGAAGGTCGCAAGATCACCTTTCTCATTTTCGAAGACAGTTTCGGTATGGCGAAGATTTTGGAAGACGTTGGCGGATCGATGGAAGTCGTTTCCGAAGGCACAGACAAGACCAAGTTCATTTTCACTTTTTATCATCGAACGAAGGGATTTCTGGGCTGGCTGATGAACCCCATGATCAAGATGGACCAAAGGAAAAATCGCTCAAAAGCATTGGCAGCAATAAAACAATACGCCGAGAGGCCAGGGAAATAGTTTGAGCAAGTCTCCGACAAACCAGACTGACATGACGACGTACACGCTGCTGATCTACCGAACGACCCCTTCCTCGGTCCCGATTACCGAGGAGGTGGACCGGGCCGCGCTTGCCGGCCATCGGGCAGTCCAAACCGAGGCCGCCGCGCGCGGAGAGCTGCACGCGGTCGCTCGCCTCGGCGACACGTCCATGGCCCGCACCGTCCGGTCGCGAGCTGGCGCACACGACGTGACCGATGGTCCGTTCATCGAGACCAAGGAATGGCTGGTGGGTTTCTACCTCGTCGACTGTGAGAACGAGGAACAGGCCCTCGCCCGCGCACGGCTCATCTCGCCGGGTGACGAGGTCGCGATCGAGGTGCGACCGGTTACCTGGCGGTGGAGGCCATGAACCCAGCCGCGCACGCCGAGGTTCTTCGCAGCCTCTACCCGCGCGTACTTGCGAAGACGCTTGGGCTCACGCGAAGTCTTCCGGACGCGGAGGATGCCGTTCACGATGCGATCGAGCGCGCGCTCAAGAGCTGGCCCGAGAGCGGGACCCCCGACTCTCCTGAGGCCTGGCTCATGACCGTCGCCGGTAACTCCTTCCGCGATAGGCTTCGCCGCGGGCGCCGCGAGGAGTTGCATGAAGACGCGCTCGAGGCGCTTGCCCAGATGAGCCCGTGGGTCCGGATCGCCGTGGGCGAGCCGGAGATCGCGCGTGGCTGGAAGGACGAACTCCTGCGCCTGCTCTTTGCGTGCTGCCACCCCGCGCTTGATGAGGGTGAGAGCGCAGCCCTTGCGCTGGCCACCGTCGTGGGCCTGTCGACGAGCGAGATCGCCGCAGCGTTCGTCGTCGCTCCGCGAAGCATGGAGCAGCGTCTCACGAGGGCGCGACAGCGGCTGCGCGAGCGCGGCGACTACGAGGGCTCGGCACCTGACCAGTCACACGATCGTGTCGCGGCGGTGCTCCGAGCGATCCATCTGCTCTTCAACGAAGGTTACTGGTCGACGCACGACGATGCGCCCATTCGAGCGGAACTCTGCCGGCTTGCAGTTGGGCTCGCTCGCGCGCTTCTGGAAGCGTTTCCGACCGCGGCCGAGGCGGCGGGGTTGCTCTCGCTGCTGCTGCTGCACGACGCGCGACGCGGCGCTCGCCTCAGCCAGCAAGGACATCCGATTCCGCTGCCCGAGCAGGATCGAGAGCGCTGGGATCGCGATGCCATTGCCGCGGCCACCGTCCTCCTCGAACGGGCGCTCGCCGCCAAGCAGGCCGGGCCATTTCAGGTCGAGGCCGCAATCGCAGCCGTGCACTGTCGCGCGCGTAGCGCCGAAGAAACCGACTGGCGAGAAATCGCCGCTCTCTACGCACTGCTGGAGGGATTCCGGCCGACACCGGCCGTACGCGTGAATCGTGCGTTCGCGGTTGCGCGCGCCGACGGGCCAACTGCGGGTCTGGCGCTCATCGATGCGAACGACACCGTAGATGTTGAAAAGTACCCGTACGTGCACCTCGTCAAGGGAACGCTCCTTGGCGAACTGGGCCGCTTCGAAGAGGCGCGGAAGTCGCTGGCGCTCGCCGACGAACATGCGCGCAACGCCCACGAGCGCGCCCAGATCCGCGCCCGGATGCGGGAGCTCGACGTCGCAGCTGGCGGGGCCTCCCCATGACGTTCGCCGGCATCGACCGCGCGGCCGTTGCTCTGCTCGCAGATCTCCCGACGTTCGACGCGCCGACCTTCGCCGGACATCGTGCGGCGCTTTCCAGTGGCCTGGTGAAGCCCGGCACTTCGTTGATTCATGAGGTCGCAGAGCAGCTCGATGCCGGGCTCACGGTGGTGCCGCGCAGTTCCGTGTCGCCACTCCACACCGACCTGCGCTTCGCCGCGCCAGGCGCCGCGCGGTACAAGGATCACCTGCTCCTGACGACATGGCACGGGGCGGACAAGAAGACGGCACCGACACTGTGGATTCGCATAGACGCTACCTCCGTGGGTTTCGCGAGCGGGATGGCTTTCACTCCGGATATTCGCGACCGATGGCGTCGGGCGATTGCTGGTCCGAGAGGCGCCTCGCTCGCTCGTTCGATCGATGCGCTGCTGAAGGCTCATGCGAAGCACAGCGTCGAAGTTGCGGGCGAGCAGCTCAAGAACGTGCCGTCGCCCTGGGACGACGGTCATCCGCTCGCGGACCTCCTCCGCAGAACGGCTTTCCAAATCAGGTTCCGCGAACGAGCGCCGGTGAGCCTCGTGAAACCGAGCTTCGCTGAGTGGTGTGCCGAACGACTACGCCAACTCTTGCCGGTGCACCGATGGCTAGTGGCCGAGCTCGCGCCCAGGGGGACGAAGTGAGCGCTGAAGAACTCTTCTGGCGGCTCGCCGCCGAGCTGCAGGCGGAGGACTCGCGAATTGCGGAAGGTACCATCATGAACGGCCGCTGCCTTCGCGTGGGGAAGGAGTTCCTCGCGCTCGTCGACTGCAAGGGCTCGGGCCTGGTCGTGAAGCTCCCCAAGGCACGCGTCGCGGAGCTCATCGAGAGCGGCGCCGGGCAACCGTTTGCACCCGCGGGACGGGTTTTCCGGGAGTGGTTGTCCGTGCCCAAGCCCGATCGACGGCGTTGGCTCTCGCTCCTCCGTGAGGGGGTCGCCTTTGTCGGGTAGCCACAATCATCAGGCTGCGGTGGTGCGAAAGAACGACAAACGGCTACGGGCATTCGTCGAGGAGGTCACGGCGTCCCTGCTCGCCGGCCAACGTCACCGAACACCTGGCTTCGGGACCTTTTCAACGTGTACTCGAAAAGCGACGACGGATCGCGCCGCATCGACGATGGCGATGTTTCGGCCAAGCGCAGAGCTACGCCTTCACGCGAACGGCGGCCCACTGCCGGAGGTTTCTGGGCCGCACGCCGAGGCCGTACACGCTCTGATCGCTGGGATGCAGGGGCCGGACGGTGTGATTGTTCCGCATCTCGGTCGCCTGGCGATTGTGCCGGTCGTCGGCAAGAAGCCAAAGCTCATCTTCCACGGGGCCGACGAGCTCAATCAACGCATCGATTCAAACCCCCTGTGACTCGGGCGGGGCCTCGCAGTTCACAGCCGATCGAGGTTTGTTGGGATCTGCGGGGTGCAACTGGCGAATGGGGTAGCATTCTCGGGTCGTGCCCGACGCCATTACGCAACCCAAGGATCAGGCAGGGGAATTCGCCTGAGAACGAGTTGAATCTCGGCGCCCCGACCTGAGAACTTGGTTGGTGGGGCCGACCTCGAGAAGACTCCGATCACGCGTCGGCGCGGCACCTTCCGCAGCTACCAGGGCGTTCAGGTGATGCCGACCTACCATCCGGCCTTCTTGCTGCGCGACCCCGAGCGCAAGGGCGAGGCCTGGCAGGATCTGCAGGCGGTCAACGCCGCGCTGGCCCGCATCGGCATCGAGCCGCCCCGCGCGCGGCGAGGCTGAGGGGAGCGGGGAGGGCGCCCTGGCAGCAGGGATTGCAAGCTTCTAGATCGAAAGTTCGCTCACGCCGCCCGTGATGTCGCCCAGTGTGTTGGTCGGCGCCCCGGCGGCCGTCATGGCCGAGATGAGGACGCTGGCGGGATGGCGGCCGGTGGCGACGACGTGTTTGCCGGGCTTGAGCCCACCGGCGCGCCCGCCCACCAACGCGACCATGTTCTCGGTCGAGTGCGTGTTGTTCTGCGCGCCCTGCTCGGGATCGAAGCCGAACCCGGCCTCGGTCACCAGCACGAGCACGCTGCGATCGAGCAGATTGCCGCTACCCTCGGGCGTCTTCTTCAGCTTGTCGGCCAGCTGGGCGACCAGCCCAACGTGCCAGCCGTAAGCCCGCGCGACGTCCCCGGTATTGCCACCACCGTGTCCGAGATCGTGCAGATCGACGGCGCGACCCATGATCTTCTCAACGCTCATGAAGGACATCGGGAAGCTGATGAGCAGCGTTGCCACCCGGGTCAGGTTGCAGGTGAACGCCATGTGCACGAGATCCACCATGAGTTTTGCGCGCTCGACCTCGCCTGCGTAGCCGACCGGCGAGCCGGGTCGGTGTTCTTGCTTGACCGACTGCGTGGCAGGATCCACCCCCGGATCCTGCAGCTGGCGGCACAACATCGAGGCGGCCTGGTTGGGGACCTGGCCCAGCCGCCGCTCGAGTTCGCGAAGCTCGTCGAAGTGACGTTGCAGACGCTGCTTGTCGGCCGTGCCCAGTCGGGTGAGCAGACGACGGCCGCCCTCGGACACCACATCGAGCACGCTGCGGTTCTGCTCAAGCAAAAGAGCACGCGCATCGGTTTGCTTCGGATCGGTGCTGGGCGCGGTGAACCCCTCGAACAGCTGGTTGTACGCCACTCGCGGGCTGACGATCGGCGTGTTGGGCTCGACGTTGCCGCCGGCCCCCTTGCGAAAGGACATGTAGCCCTTGATGCGCGCGTACGCGCCGTTGTAGCGCTCGAGCTGCACGCGGTAGTTGAGCGACGGAAATCGTAGCTTCTCCTTGGCACCCAACGCATCCGCGACCAGCTGATCGGAGCTCGGGCCCAGGCAATCGGGGGCGTCGCCGGTGCCACGCACACCGCACAGCAGCGGTCCGGCGCTCGACGCGTGGAACTTGGTCACGCGCCCGCCCGGTGCCCCGTCCCACGGGATCTTGAGTCCCGACACCACGCTGAAGTCGTTCTGCACACTGTCCCACGCCCAGCTCGCGTCGGCGGTCTTGCCGCCAAGCTGGGAAAGGCCGAGGGGCAAGTCGTAGCCGACGCCGGCCTTCACCGGCACGACGTTGTTGCCGGCGCTCCCGTCGGCGCCGATGGCGGTGCCGCCGAACGCGACGAAGTAGCGGGTGGGGCCGACGCCGCCCTGAGCGTACGCGCGGCGGCTCATCATGATTTCCAGGAATGGCAACGCGACGGCGGTGCCGTGCGCACCTGCAAGAAATGTCCTCCGGCTTAGCCTGTGGGTCATGGTTTTCCTCCTCGGGCCTACTCGGGGCTGCGGTGCCGGAACGGCGGCGCAGCGACGAAATCCAGCACCAGCTCGTCGAACCTGTGTCGGCCCCCCTGGGCGAAGCGCGCCGCGAGCGCCTTGATGGCGTCGGCGTCCTCGGGCCGATCGCGACGGCCGACGGCGAACCGGTAGAAGTTGGTGACGAAACACGGGGCCAGCTTGCCGGACTTCAGCAGGACGTCGCCCAGCTGCCCGGGGCCCGAAAAGGTGAACGAGTCAGCGCCACCGGCGAACTCGCCCTTGCCGTCGATCGGGCACGCCGGCTTGCCGGGCTCGGTCGTGCGCAGACGTCCCGCCTCGTCGTAGCGCTCGAGACCCATGCCCACCGGATCCATCAACCGGTGGCAGCCGGCGCAGGCCGGATCGGTGCGGTGGACTCGGTAGCGCTCGCTCTTGCAGGCGTCCTTGGTCGCCGCCGGTGGCGGGGCGTCGGCGTTGGCCTTGATGCCGAGCTCCGCCGGCGATGGGATGTCCTCGCACACCAGGCGATTGCGAACCCAGACGCCGCGCTGGACCGGGCTGGTGTCGCCGAACTTGATCCCGTTCGACAGCACGCTGCCGTGTGACAGCAGGCCCCGGCGCTCGTTGCTGCCGTAGTCGACCCAGCTCGCGGCCGCGCCCGGGGACGGCATGCCGTAGTGCTTGGCGAGTCGGTCGTCGAGAAACGTCTCCGCCGACAGGAACAGGTTGGTCCAGCTCGACCGGTTGGTGAGCAACACCTTCTTCACAAGTTCGTCCGACTCGATGTACATCGACGCCGCCAAATCCGGTGCGTGCGGCAGCCGGTCGTAGTTGAGCCACATGGCGTGCAGCCGGGCGATGCGCGCGGCCGCGCGCGGGTTGGCCAGCATGGTGGTCGCGAGCGCGCGCACGTCGGCGGGATTCTCCAGACCGGTCTTCGCCGCATCGAGCATCTCGTCGCTGGGGGTGGTGCCCCACAGGAAGTAGGACAGACGCGCGGCAAGCTCGTAGCCATTGAGGCGGAACACGCTGTTCATGCCGGGAACCGGCGTTCCGACCTCGACCCGATAGAGAAATTCCAGTTCCTGCAGCACGGTGCGAACGATGAGTCCGACCGCCGTGTAGAAGTTGCCGTCGCGGGTGGCGAACTTCTGCAAGGGCATGAAGCGCTCGACCTCGTCGGCGGCCAGCGGCCGTCGGAATGCGCGCCCGCCGAACTTCGCGATGAACGCGCGCAGACACTTCACGTCGTCGGCGCCGGTCGGCGTGCAGCCCACCAGCTTGCTGCGCAGGGCGGGATCGGCCACCACCTTGGCTGCGATCCGTTCACCCACCGCCTTCAAACCCTCGACCAGGGCGGGTGATGCCACCTGCGCCGTGTAGTCGTTGTCGAAGAAGGTGGAAGTCGCGTCCTGGGTCAGAAGATCGATGTCGGCGATCAGATCGACACCCAGCAGATCCTTCACGGTGTCGCGGAACTCCTGCCGCGACAGCCGGCGCAAGCCGCTGCCACCGAAAGCGCGTGGGTCGCTGGGTACCTCGGCTGAAACGCCGGAGCCAGCGCCCGGACCGGTCGCGGCGCCGCCCGGGCCCGTGGCGGCAGAGCCGCCCGGCAGGCCGCCTCCGCCGACGCCGTTGCCACTTCCAGGCGACCCCGCGGGGCCGGTCTTGGCGCCGTTCGGTCCGCCGGGCGCCCGTGCGGCGTTGTCGCCGCCTATGACGCCCGTGCAGCCCAGGGCAAAACACGCCGCCGTTGCCATCACTGACAAGGATCGATTCATGGACTTCCTCCCTGTGGGGAGGCGGGCACGTCGCGCCCGATCTCCACGTTGTCGATGAACAAGACGTCCTGTCCTCGGTAGTTCGAGCTGAACAGCAAGAAGTCGATGGCATCGCCCGGCTGCAACCGCACGTCGGATGGATGACGTCGGCCCGGGCGAAAATCTGCCAGCGGCACCTCGGCGTGGACCCACTGCCCCGCGGTCACTTGCCGGATCAGGAACTCGAACGAGGCAGCCGGTGTGCTGATGTAGATCTCGACCGGCGGCGCATCGGGTCCGGTCCAGGCACCCACCCAGTAGTCGAAGGCGATGGTGACGCTGGGCTCGTAGTGGAACAGGCCCTGGCGCCGATCCGACATCCGCACGCCGACGGTGTTGTCGTTGGCGAACCGCTCGGTGCGCAGACAGAAGCGATTGCCTGGGCGCGGTGGGCAAGTTGCGACTGGACGCGCCTTCCAGTCGGCCGGCTGGCGCCCATCCTCGAAGTCGAAGCGCTTGATGACCTCGCGGCGCGTGCGACCGTCGGACGATCGCGGCTGGCGCAGCGCCTGCCCGCCACCCGGCGTGCCGGCACCCGAACCCACGCCGGCAGCGGCGGGCAGGGTCGCGCCATCGCCGGTGCTCAGCGTCGGGTCGATCACCGCGGTCGCGACCGGCGCGACTGGCGCGGACCCACGCCGCTCGTGCAGCACCCCCGCCCACAACGCAACGCCCGCTGCGGCGGCCAGCCCCACCACGGCGACGACCATCGTGCGCGGCGGCCACGGGATGCGCCGGGGCTCTGGCAGCGACGCGCGCACTGCACGCACGAAGGCACCACCGTCGGCTTCGTGGCCCCACTGCTGCCGGTAACGCTCGGACGCGACCTGGCCGTCGTCGCCCCAGCCGAGCGCGCGCAGCCAACCGTCGGTCGTCTGATCGCGCAGCAACTCGCTGCGCGCGTCGCTGGCCGCGGCGTCCGCGCCTTCCAGCGCCGCCAGCAGCAGGGCGGCTTCGGCCGGCGCCAGCGTCTCGCCGTCCATGTACCGCGCCCACAGCTCGCGCAGGTGGTCGCGCCGCTCGCGCTCGGAACTCATTCCCCGGCCTCGCGGGCAAGGCTGCGTTCGATGCAGTCGCGCAGCGCCTGCCGCACGCGCAGCAACATCATGCGCACGGCACCCGGCGCTCGCCCCAGGGTGTGCGCAATCTCGGCCGCCGAAAGCGCGCTGTAGTAGTGCGCGCGCACGATCTCGGCGCTGGCCTCGGGCAGCTTGTCCACGCACCGGCGCAGGGCCAAGATCTCCCGCTCGCGCTTGCCCAGCACGCCATCCTCGGCTTCCAGTTGGCGCACACCCAGCTCGGCCACGGCCGCGTCGAGCACCCGCGCCTGGCGTGCGTGGCGCCGCACCTCAGACTTGAGATGGTCGAGCGCGCGGTGCCGGGCCACCCCCAGCAGCCAGACGCTCAGCGGAGCTTCGTGACGGTAGCGGGGCAAGTCGCGGTACGCGCTGACGAACGCTTCCTGGCAGATGTCATCGGCTAGCGTCTTGTCGCGGACGTACCCGGCCACGTACGACCGAACCCGGGCGTGATACAGCGCCACGATCTTGGCGAACGCATCGGGATCCCCGCCGCGCGACGCCTCGATGAGAGCGTGCAGATCCGGCTCATCCGGGCCGGGTGCGGTGGGCGCTGTCGACATCTCGGCAGGATAGGCGCCGCCCAGCCGCCCGGTGTCACAGGGAAAGACACTCGGAGGATGCCGCCATGCGCCAGGCCTGGATACGAATGACCTTCACCGTGGCGCCTGTCGCGGCCGGATGCCAGGCGCAACCGGAAAACGACGCCGAACCCAACAAGGTGATGCCGGTCGTAGCCGACGCCTCGACTGGCCCGGCGCCAACCGCGGGGCCCTCCCGCGATGGAGGACCCGATGGACCCGTGCCCCAGGCGGACGCCTCGACCATGCGATGATTTGCGGCGATGAAGCGGGTCGACCTTTCGAACTTCAACCTGAACCTTCTCCTCGCGCTCGACGGGCTTCTCAGTCAGCGAAGCGTGACGGCTGCCGCGAAGCGTGTGCGCGTGACCCCGTCTGCGATGAGTCATTCACTCTCGGAGCTGCGTTACCTCCTCGGCGATTCCGCTCCTGGTTCGATCCGGTCGCGGCATGGTTCTCACCCCCCGCGCCGAGGCGCTGGTCGGTCCTCTGCACACGCTGCTCATGGACGCCGAGCGGCTCCTCGAAGGTGGAGCCACGTTCGATCCGGCGACCACGACTCGAAGCTTCGTGATCGCCGCGGCCGATTTCCTCGCGACACTGCTCATGCCGGCGCTGCTCGACGCGGCAGCCCGAGAGGCGCCCGGTATTTCCCTCGACATCGTACCGAGCTCGCGGCGCGGCAACGCTTGGCTTCTCGAGACGGGCGACATCGATTTGGCTCTCGGCGCGATCGTGGACGAGGCGCCAGGAATTCGCCGCATGGACCTTTTCACGGATGGCTTTGCCTGCGCGGCGCGCAAGGGGCATCCCCGCGTCGACGGGGCGCTCGATCTCGAGTCCTACGTCCAGACCCCGCACCTGCTCATCACGCTCGGTGACGACACGGGGCCAACGTGGATCGATCAGGCGCTCACGAAGCTGGGCAGGAAGCGCCACGTCGCCGCTCGGGTGCGTTACTTCATGGCCGCGCCGCTGATCATCGCGCGGTCCGATCTCCTTCTTACCGGCCCGAGCACGCTCATTCGCTATTTCGCCGAGCTCGTGCCGCTCCAGGTGCTGCGCCCTCCGATCGACCTGCCCACCTATCCGGAGGAAGCCTATTGGCACCAACGCTTCGACGAGGACCCTGCCCACACGTGGCTCCGAAATCTCGTCAAGAAGACTGCGCGAAACTTCGGGCTCAAGGAACGGCCGCGCAAGCGCACCTGGTGACCCGTCCCGGCGGATGTGAATAGCGCTCAATCCTCGTTGAGCACTCGCCAGCACCGAGCGGCTGCGGTCGAGAGTAGATCACCTATACCCGCCGCGAAGCGCGGGAGCAGAAGTCAGGTCGGCGCTCCCGACCCGGGTCCAACCACAACAGGAGGAGGTCATCATGATCGTCGCCATTGTCTCGTTCCAGATGCCCAAGGCCACCACGCCGGAGGATCTGTCCGGCCCGTTCAAGGCGGCGGTGCCGCTGTTCCAGAAAGTCCACGGCCTGCTGCAGAAGTACTTCTACGTGAGCGACGACGGCCGCCGTGCGGGCGGCATCTACGTGTGGGCTTCGCGCGCGGATGCGGACCGGCTCTACGGCGGGGAGTGGAGGGCGATGGTCGAGGCCAAATTCGGTGGGCCGCCGACGATCGACTTCCTCAACTCGCCGGTGATGATCGATAACCGCCACGGGACGGTCACCGCGCCATAGCACCGGAGTGGAGCGTACTCGATGTACGTGAGCGGTCATCGCAATCTTGGGAGAGTCGTGATGCCTGAATACGTCGTCAACTTCGCCGCCACACGGACAGCCGATCAGGAAGGCCGGCTCGATGCACCGTCCTTCCATCGCAACCACGAGCCGATCTGGTCGGTGCTCGGTCCCTTCCTCGCGGACCAGTCCGGCGACGTGCTGGAGGTCGGCAGCGGCACCGGCCAGCACGTCGTCGAGTTCGCGCGGCGCACGCCGACCATCCGCTGGCAGCCGAGCGACCTCGCTGCGGAACACCTGCGCAGCATCGATGCGTGGCGGACGACGTCCGGCCTCGCCAATGTTCGCGTACCCGTCGCGATCGACCTGTCGGTACTCGACTGGCCGTCGCTCGTGGAGGTGGCCACTCCCGCCTCCCTCCTGGCCATCCTGGGCATCAACGTGCTGCACACCTCGCCCTGGCACGTGTCAGAGAATCTGCTCGCAGGCGCGCCGCGCCTCCTGCGCCCCGAGGGGCGGCTGTTCGTCTATGGAGCGTTCAAGCGCGGCGGCGAGCACACCTCGCCGAGCAATGCCGACTTCGACGCGAGCCTGCGGGGCGGCAACCCCGAATGGGGCGTGCGCGATATGGACGATCTTGGCGCGCTCGCCCAGCGCGCCGGACTTCGCCTGACCGAAGCGGTCCCGATGCCGGCCAACAATTTCGTACTGGTGTTTACGCGCCACGCGTGATCGCGCGCTACGCGGGCGCAGCCGGTTGGTCGCCGGCGGCGGATCACGTACGCGGCGTTCGCAGGTGTCCGCCAGATCGCGACCGGTGCGTTGCGAGCAGTCCTCCCGGTTCTCAAGCAACGGTTTGACCGTGACACCTCGGACCTGACTCTTGTGTTCGAGGTCGAGACCGGGCGGCAGGTCGACTTCGACCTGCGCGGCTCGCTCGATGACGTGCTGGCACGCGAAGCTGCGGTGGCACCGCGTGGCCCGGGACGGCCCAAGGTGGGTGGTGACCAGTCGGGAGGTGTCGCTGTTGCCTCGCCACTGGGACTGGCTCGAACAGCAGCAGAGCGGCATTTCGGGGGCGCTGCGCCGCCTGGTCGAGCAGGCAATCAAGCTGCAGCCCGG
>JANPCZ010000094.1:0-1718 GCA_031431215.1 Myxococcales bacterium | reverse complement strand
TGTTGATGCTGTCGGCGGCGTGGCAGCTTTTCGACGCCGCAGTCAACACCTTGGCCGAGGCGCTGCGGGCAGCGGGCGACACCGCCTTCACCCTGTGGGCACGTTCCCTGGTCGCATGGCTGGTGTTTGCGCCTGGTGCGTACTGCTCGGTCCGGTATCTTGGCTGGGGCGATCTGGGCGCGGTCAGCTGGCTGGTTCTCTACATGGTGGCGCTGTCCCTGGTTCTGTTCCTGCGCTTCCGCAGCGGCGCCTGGCGTCGCATCCAGCTTACCGAGCCCGTGCCGGCAGCCTTGTAATTACGGCCGCCGCCTGTCCGATACCTCAACGCGACTGGTAGCTCTTGGTCACGGCGTTGCGTTGGTTGGTGACGGTGAAACGCCCGCTGGGTTGGACGACGACCTTGATCGAATAGGCTTGATCGTTGACCTCGTCCGGATTGGCGATGAGGTCGGGCGCGGCATTGTGGGCTGCATCGGTGGCCATTGTCCGGTGGAGCGACCAGATGTCGGCAAGGCCAGGCGACGCCTTGAAGCGGTCAAACACCCCGGCATCCCCGCCCTTGCGTGCGCCGTTGCCCATGATCACCACGATGGGCGCCGCCGCCTGCAGCAGCTGCGGCGGGTTTGAGAGGGGGAGGCCGTGATGAGTCACCTGATACAGGTCGATCTGACCGATCTTGTTGATGGGGCACGCAAGCTCGTGTTCATTGGCCCACAGCAGATCGCCGAGATCGAGGAACGTGAAGGTGCCGAACGAGAGGACGAAGCCAAGGCTGCGGCCGTTCTCGTCGGTGGGGTTCTTCGCGCGCGGGTCCGCGTTCGCGCAGAAGGAGTTGGGCGTGCCGGCCACACCGGGCAGTGGCGCGCCGATGACTTCCCCGTGCGCACTCACGAAATTCATGCCAACGCCGACGTCGGCGAGGGTCTCGCCGGGTTTTATGGTCCGACGTTTCACGTCGCCCAAAGAAAGGTACGGAGCATTGCCGCCTGGTTCGACCGTCGCTCCGTGATCGAGATAGGCGTCGACGGGGAACAGCTTGACCAGGTCAGGTACGCCGCCGACGTGATCCGAGTGGTAGTGAGTGATGATGAGGTAGTCGATCTTTGCAACCTTGATGCTCTCGGTGAGCACCTTCACGATGCGCCGCGCGTCGCGTCCGCCGGAAGACCCAGCATCCACCAGAATGATCTTGCGTGTGGGCGTGACCAGGATGGTCGCAGCGCCCCCTTCGACATCGACGAAGTGGATCTCGAGATCGCCTGACGAACCAGGCGCCCCGGCCGCTCCCCCGCTTCCGGCCATCCCGCCGCTTCCAGCCATCGCGGCCCCGCCGCCGCCGCCTGCCCCACCGCCGCCTCCCCCTTGCGCTCCGGAACCGGATGTCCCGCCGCGGCCCACCGGGCCCCCGGCATCAGCACCCGCCATCCCGCCACGACCAGCGCCGCCGGCCCCAGCTGCATCAGCGCCTGAGACCCCACCGGCCAGGCCTCGACTGCCCGCGGATCCGCTGGCACCAGACGGCGCGCCCCCGCCTCCGCCTGCACCGTCGCCACCGGCGACCGGCTTGCGCCCCGCGTCCGAGCTGTTGTTGCTACAGGCCGATACCGTCGCGATCAGAGTCGCGACCAGCAGCGGGTGCCTCACAATTCTGCGCGTGATGGGCGACATGAGCGACCTCCGTTGGGGCAGCAGTATAGACCCGCGAAGCCCGGCTGTGC
>JANPCZ010000093.1:0-6329 GCA_031431215.1 Myxococcales bacterium | reverse complement strand
TGTTGATGCTGTCGGCGGCGTGGCAGCTTTTCGACGCCGCAGTCAACACCTTGGCCGAGGCGCTGCGGGCAGCGGGCGACACCGCCTTCACCCTGTGGGCACGTTCCCTGGTCGCATGGCTGGTGTTTGCGCCTGGTGCGTGCTTCTCGGTCCGGTATCTTGGCTGGGGCGATCTGGGCGCGGTCAGCTGGTTGGTTCTCTACATGGTGGCGCTGTCGCTAGTTTTGTTCCTGCGCTTCCGCAGCGGCGCCTGGCGTCGCATCCAGCTTACCGAGCCCGTGCCGGTGGCCTTGTAGTTGTGGCCACTGCCCGTCCGATACCTCAACGCGACTGGTAGCTCTTGGTCACGGCGTTGCGTTGGTTGGTGACGGTGAAACGCCCGCTGGGTTGGACCACGACCTTGATTGAATAGGCTTACGTCACGCACAAGCTGCGAAAGCAGAAGCGCCACGTCCTCGCCTATCTGACCGAAGCCTGTCACGCCGCTCTACACCGCAAACCGGCACCCTCGATCCTCCCGCAAGCAATCCCCACCCCGTGAACGCATACGTTGATTTCGTCGGGATTGGCGATGAGTTCGGGAGCGGCGTTGTGGGCTGCGTCCGTCGCCAGTGTGCGGTGAAGCGCCCAGATGTCACCAGGGACGGGCGCCGTCTTGAAGCGGTCAAACACCGGGGCCTCCCCCCCTTTGCGGGGGCCGTTTCCCATGATAGCCACGATGGGCGCTGCCGCGCGCAGCAGCTGCGGCGTGGTTGACAGATCCAGGCCGTGATGAGTCAACTGACACAGGTCGATCTGACCGATCTTGTTGATGGGGCACGCAAGCTCGTGTTCATTGGCCCATAGCAGATCGCCGAGATCGAGGAACGTGAAGGTGCCGAAGCTGGAGGCTCGCCGAGGAGGGCCGACGCGGCCGGTAGCCGAGAAAACGCTGATTGAAGACGGTGGCCACTTGCGTGTGCGACAGCACCACGGTCATGATCGAGCGAATGTGGATGTCGCTCAGGCACCAGTGGTTGTACCTGCACTCGCTCGACAGCGTCGCACGCGTGCGGTCGCTGGTCGAGTCGTTCGTCGAGTTCCACAATACGCAGATGCCCCACACCGCGTTCCAAGGTCAGACCCCCGAAGAGATGTACCTCGGCACGGCCGCCAGCCTGCCCGACCAGCTGGCGATCGCGAGGAGGGAGGCGCGGCAACGGCGCCTCGCGGCTAACCGCGCCGCTTCCTGCCAGAGATGCCTGTCCCCTGCGGCGTCCGCGATTCCTCCGTGATTCCATGTCTGTCGCTCTTGCGAACACGGGAATCTGGAATGTCCTGATTCGCAGCTGGGCTGCGCGACAGATGATCAATGCAGGTCGAGTGCGCCGGTCACAACCCGCTCCCTCCTCCAGTCGCCCGCAGCATGGGAACGCGCAACAGGCGTGGCGCCGCTAAGAGGGCATCTGGGTCGGGATGAGCGTACGTGACCTCGGCTTGGTTGAGAGCCCGCAAGAGCGTGATCAGATCGTTGATGTTGCTGACGGCGAGAGAGGTCAAGCCGCACGCCGCCTCACCAGTCACGATTGCGGCGTCCGCCGCTGCGATCACGTCGCGCACACTCAACGTGCGCGAATACACGAACGCTGCGAGTAGGTCTTCGGAGCGGTGCACTCCATCGACGACATTCAACTTTGCGGCCAGCAACTCGGCCGCGAGAGCGGCGACCAGACGAGGACGAGAGAAATCGTCACCGTGTAGGAGATGGGCAGGAAGAGCCTTGACCGAAATCATGAGCAGCTGCATGTTCCCGGGATTCTCGCGCGGACGATGGCAGACGGATACCTTCCTGGCGTCGGCGCCGCCCAATGCGACGTCCGTCGCCGATAGCACTGCCGCGGCGGTCGAGCTGTCGCTGATGGTCAACTCCGTCGTGCCGGTCCCCAAAGTGATTGGTAGCAGCCCACCCAGGTCCGCCGTCGTCCAGTAGCTTCGAGGTCTAGCACCCGAGGGCGAAATCCGGGTTGCAGGCTCACCGAAGATCTCGAACGTCGAGGGCGAACCGAACGGTGCCCAGATCCGGACATTGTTCTCGACGTGGACGCCACTCCAGCGCCATTCCCACGTGCCCGGCTTCATGCTGACGTCGTAAGCTATCTCTTCGACGTCAAACGCGTTGATCCCGTCGTTGTTCCCCGAGGGGTTCGTGTTTGCGACGCCCGTGGGTTGTCCGTTCTGGTCAAATACCTGATACTGAATGTCTGCGCTGGCCCCTGTGGCGATCCCATCGGACTTCACGTCACGGGGTCCACGCTGACCAACCACGGCAGGATCGTCATCCAGTAGGACGTCCGCATCGGCATCGCGCAAGATCATGCGCTTCGAAGCAGCCCCCACATCGATGAAGAAGCGGAACTGGCCGTCATACGTCGTGTCGACCATCGGGGACTCCGGCAGCGGCGAGTCGACGGCGAACGGACCCACCAGATCGCGGGCGAGGAATGCGAAGTCGCTTGCGACCGTGCTCACCTGCCCCGTCGCTCGCACCTTGAAGGCGTTTGCCACGCCCGCCGAGATCGTCCTGAAGGGCTTTCCGCAGGCCCCATCCGTCAAGTAGATGTCGAGTATGTAGAAGTGGGCGCCACTGCCACTTGCTTGACCGAAGACGTTGCCACTGTAAACCAGCCCCCAGTTGGCGTCGGGTAGTGTCGAGCTGTCCACTCGGAAAGCCGGCGTTGCTGTGTCGGGAGTTGCCTTGTCGCGAGAGCTATAGAGGTCATAGCAGGTGCGCGCCGTGGGCGGTGCGGGATTCGCGGGTTCGTTGTGATCGTTGAGACTACCTGGGGCTTGATCACCGTCGAACACCTGGACTTTGAAGGCGGTCTGTCCCGTAGCGACGCTGATCAGGAACTGAGTGTTCTGGTTCTGCACGGTCGCGAGGGGCTGCCCCGTGACCGTGCAGAACTTCCCGTCGTTCGCATCTTTGGTCGGAAATCCTCCCAGTGGGGCTGCGGTGGTGACGTCCCAAGTAAAACTGTTGGTGAGGAGCTGCTGGGGATCGCGTCGCAC
Organism: Myxococcales bacterium; assembly: GCA_031431215.1. Taxonomy (GTDB): domain Bacteria; phylum Myxococcota_A; class Polyangia; order Fen-1088; family Fen-1088; genus JANPCZ01. The sequence goes on along the minus strand of JANPCZ010000093.1, from coordinate 3,281 downwards.
CATCGTCGTCCGATCGCTTACGGTGACCGTTAGCTTGTGGGTTCCCGATCCGAAATCGGTACCGGTCCGAGCGAGGATTCCCGTGTCGTTCTGCGCTACGGCTCTGCCATCGATCGACCACGAAAAAGTCAGCGTGCTGGGCATGGGCTTCGGGCCAACCACTTGGAAGTCGATTGACTCATCCTGCCCGATGACGACGAGGCTGGACGGGATACCCTTGTCGATGAGATCTACGCGAGAGTAGATGTTCACCACGCCGGCTTCCGTGCAGACTTCGCAGAACGTCAAGTTGAGCACCCGCATAATGCATGCGTTGCGCCTGGGTCTGTAGATTCCCGTTGTGAGGTAGCGCGCGCCTTGGAACGCGCCAACTACGGTGTCGAAGGCGGCCATGTCAGGGGTAGGGAGCGGCGTCGCCGCGTCGACCCACTGGCCCCACTTGAAAGTCGTGCGGTTGGTGAAGAGCGTGACGTTGGGCTCGCGGCAGTCGGCCGTGGAGCTACAAGCGGGGAACCCTGGGTTGGCGGCGGCGTACTCATCCGCCAGACCGAAGAGACTATGCCCCGTCTCGTGGACTGGAATGTCGAATGGCGGGGCGATCGAGCTGACGACGATTGACCCACCGGAGCCCCCGTATTTGATGTCATTGACCAGCACCAGGATCAGGTCGAACTCGGGTGCGTCGGTTGCCGCAGCGTTCATCACCGCCGTGCTGTCCACGCACAAAAGCCGATCGACTCCTTGGCAGTTGTAGAACGCTCCGAGTGCGGTATCACGCAGGCCTCCTGCAGATCCGTTGTCGGCACCCGTTTGCTTGGAGACGACGTGAACCAGTTTTACGTTGAAGTAGGCGCGGTAGGCGGAGAAAACCGGTTGAGCGAAGTAAGCGTCCAGTGCGCGCCGTGCATCTGCGGTGAGCTGCGCCTGATCCTCCGTGCGATATCCGTCGCCCATGATGACGAGGTCGATTCGGTTCGCCGAGTCACCCGAAGCGACGAGCATCTCAGTAGTGAACGCGTGGGCCGACGTCGGCAGGAGCAAACCGAGGACGCTGGCGAACGAAACTGCGGCGTTCCTCATCGTGCTCCTCACGTTCCTCATTTCGGAATCGTGATCGCGCCGATCATCTTGAGGGGTAAGCCGCTGGTGTTGATGGATGCCGCGCCTTGGACGTCAGGGGGGGACCCTTCGAAGAACTGTACTTGCGCTGTCCAGAAAGGAACGCGCACGCCGAAGGCGACGCCGTCTTGCCTGCGCACGACGCCACTCGCCTCGCCTGTCGTCGGATCTGTGAAGGATCCGTGGACTGCGTGAGGATCGCCCATCGATTCGGTGTGCAGGACGACGCCCTCCTCGGAAAGAGCGCGATAGGTCCATTCGGATGGTCCGACGTTCCCGCGGCGTTTCGGAAGTTGTCCAGGAACCCCCGTGATACGCAAGAGGCTGAAGGTCCCCGCTTCGGATCGCACCAAGACGAGAAGGTGTGTATCCGCCCGCCCAGCAGGCGGCAACTCTACTCGCTGCTGCATGCGCTCAATTGCCGCTCGGTCGTTCCGAGCGCACGCGAGGGCTAGCGATACGATGACGGAGGCAATGCGGGCGGGCCAAGCTACCGAACGAGAGAGCCGCGTCAGCAGTGAACAGCCAACGGTGCGAGCGCTGCCCTTTCGAACGATGGTCATCTTGGAGTTCGCGACTGTAGCGCGCGGCACTGGGCGGCCCGAGAGAAAAGCAAGCGTCGTACAAAGATATGTCTGTCATCCGGGACCCCGTCTTACAGGGTCTTACAGGCGCTTGCAGCGCACGAGGTAGCTCGACTCGCAGGTGCAACGGCACGAATTCTGTTCGGTGGGGCCACAGAACCCCATGCAGGTCGCGCACATCGTGCTGGGGCATAATGCGTACGCGTCAGGACCCGGCCGACAAAAAACCACTGTTCCCTCGCACACCTCGCCCGCGTAGCGTGGGATGCCCTTACAATTGTCTGGCAGTCCGGAAGCGTCTGACTTACAGGCGGCTGCGTCCGGAAGGATTTCGGGTCCCCCTTCCATGGCCCTGGCGACATCGGAGATCGACCCGTCGACCCCCGGTGCTTCGCGTGACTCGCCATCTGCCGGCCCGCGGTCCTGGCTCGGGCCTGCGTCGGGCTGCCCATCGAGGCCGGCGCTCGGAGCGTCCGAAATGCCCGAGCCCGTCGAGTCCCGAGTTGGGACTCCATCACGGTAACTGCCGCCGCTCGCGTCCGAGGCGCCGCCGGAGGCCGGGATCATCCGAGCGCTCATCCGAGACGAATGACAAGCAGAGTCGATCGGACCACAGAGGATCAACAGAGGCAGCAAGGGCAGCCAATAGGTCCCGCGAGACACGTCGCTAACCCTAGCAGATCGCGACCTCGATTGGCGGCGGAGCGCTTCCGATGCGCCGGTCCGCCGAAAAGGACGTCACCCCCGCGTCGCGCACGGGCGTGGTCGTGTCGGGCCTGGTGGACGGCTGGAAGGCCAGCGCCAGAGCAGGCGCCAGGCGGTGCGGTGCCACCGAATGACGGTCTCGGGTTTCACGAGCAGCACGGGGTCCAGCAGGTGCCGGAATCGCCCAGCCAGCGCAGCAACGAGCCACCGGTCGAGCCGCCGCCACCGAGGGCGTTTGACCTGCCGGCGGACGACGATGAGCTGCTGGCGAAGGAGGAGATTCTCGGCGACCAGGGCTGCCCGGGGCGCGACGAAGGCCAGGACGATGTCGAGCAAGAAGCGAAGGAGGGCGACCAAGGTCTTGAGCGCCTACCACGATGGCCGGTTCCTGGCACGGCGGGCGGGAGGCATCGGGCCGGGCGCCGAGGCCGCTTCACCGTCGGGGAATCGAATCGGATCACCTTCGGTTCACGGCCCGGAGTATCTGCGCCCCACAGCCGGCGCGGGCCTCGGCAGACAGACCATGATCAGGTTCGCGTACGCGGTCAGGCAGCCTCCCGACGAAGGGCGGCAGGAAGCGGCGAAGCTCAAGACGGATCGGGTCGAGGGCTGCAAGGTGGGCGGCGGCCCAGGGGGCGATGCGGCGGACACCGGACCTATCGCCGAGGCCGGCGATGCGGGGGGCGCGGGAGGGCGCGTAAAACAAACGGTGGGCGTGGCCCGGAGGGGAGCCGGGGTTCAACTGGTTCTTTGAATTCTTTGCGTTCAACTTCTTCATCAACGTCGTGGTCGCGGGCCTGGGCACAACGGCGTTGGCGGCGATGATGGCCGTCATCCAGATCAACTCGGTGTCGTTCATGCCGGCCTTCGGCA
>JANPCZ010000092.1:0-2132 GCA_031431215.1 Myxococcales bacterium | reverse complement strand
CGGTGCCGGTGAAGGTGGTGGGCGCGGTCGTCATGGGCGAAGTGCCGTCGCAGGCGGTGGCCGCGGGCGAGGCGATGGAGATCCCGACCGGCGGCGTGATGCCCGCGGGCGCCGACGCGGTCGTGATGATCGAACGCGTCGCGGTCGGGACGGCCGGGAGCATCCGGGTCAAACAAGCGGTCGAGCCGGGCCGCAACGTCGTCGGCAAGGGTGGTGACATCGCGCGCGGTGATCAAGTGCTGGCGGTGGGGCGGCGACTGGGCGCCCGCGAGATTGCGGTGCTGGCGGCGATGGGCGTCGACAAGCTGGCGGTGTACGCGCGCCCGCGCGTGGCCGTGGTGTCAAGCGGGGGTGAGTTGTGCAGGCCCGGCGGTCGCCCCGGCCCGGCCGAGGTACGCGATGCGAACCAGGCCGCGCTCGCCGCCGCGGTGGTGGCCGCAGGCGGCGTGGCCACGTGCGCTGGCATCCTGCCCGACGATCCCGACGCTCTGGCTGCGGGGCTGCGCGCGCTCTCCGGCAAGCACGACGTGGTGCTGCTGACCGGCGGATCGTCGGTCGGTGGCAAGGACTTCACCGGCGAGGTGTTCACGCGCCTGGGGCGCCTGCTGTTCCACGGCATCCACGTTCGCCCCGGCAAGCCCACGCTGGCGGCCAAGGCCGGCCGGACCCTGCTGGTCGGACTGCCCGGCGTGCCGGCGGCGGCGTTGATCATTTTCCAGGTGTTCGTGCGCCCGCTTCTGCGGCAAATGGCCGGCGAGACCACGCCTGCGCTGCTGGTCGCGAGGGCGCGACTGGCCGCCACCTTGCCGCCGGCGCTTGGGCGCGAGGACTATGTGCGCGTGCGCCTGGTCGATCGCGAAGGCGTCATCTGGGCCGAGCCCGTCGCGGGCGGTACCGGCAGCCTGGCGGCATTGCTAGCCGCCGACGGTTTCGTCATCGTGTCCTCGGGCAGCACGCGGCTCACGGCCGGCGCCGAGGTCGCGGTGCATCCGCTCAGCTAGCGGGCTACTTGCCCCCGCGCCTGGTGCGCGCGCGTAGAGCAATGGCCAATGCCACCAGGACGGCCCCGAAGATCGGCGTGCGACCGTCCGAGGGTTGGAAGGTGCATGCGCAGCCGCTTCCGGCGGGGCTGGGCGCCGCTTTCATTCCGGCCCCGGCCGGCGCGGGTGATGGCTCGCCTTCCGGCTTGCCGCCCAACCGCATCGCGGGATCCCCAAAGAGGATCCAGGTGCGGCTGACGGCATCCTCTCCCGCTGCCAGCTTCGCGCCCCGAACGGCCTCGCCCAGGGTCTGGGTGGCGGCGGCCAGCCGAGTCACCAGCTCCTCATTCAATGTCCGCTGGTTGCCCGAAAGGGTGAGGTCCGCTGACGCCAAGACCGCCGACGCTCCGCCATGCTCGGCTTTCAGCAACGACTCGGCCAGGCTCTCGGTGTACACGTCCTGGAAGAAGCCATTCAGGCAGGTCATGTTCACGAAGATCGGCGCGCGTTTTTCGTTGCTCAAGGTCGCAGCCTGCTGTGCGGTGAACAGATCGGTACGCCAAACCTCGACCGAGCCGTGCCCCATGTAGTCGACCAGCCACGGCCCCTCGTTCAGCGCCTGCATCAGCCGCTGCGAGGCCGGCGCCCCCTCTCGGCCGAAGATGCTCTCGACCGGCATCGCTGGGCTCAAGATCTGGCTTACCTTCCCCAGAGCGCCCTCGAAGTTGTACTCGTCGTTGCGATCGGCGACCAGGACCGCCCGGCGGGCATCGCCCGGGCCGGCCTCGAAGGCGAGGATCTTCGAGACCATGCGGGCGGCCTCGTCTGCGGTGCGCGCCGGGAGCCTGCCGATGGCGATCTCGGTGCCGTCGACGAACCAGTCATCCGACGCCGTCTCCAGGGTAGGGGAGTCCACGAACTTGGTCGGAACCAGATCGAACTTGCCCCGGTTGAGAAAGCCGCGCGGGTCGAAGCTGGCGTCTCCGACCAGCAGGACGTAGCGCGGCGATTTGCGCCCGTTGGCGCGCGCCGAGGCCAGGAAGTCGCGCAGGGCCACCGGCGTCTTCTCGCCGAAGCTGAATTCGTCGTAGACGTCCTCGACATCGACCAGGGCCACCTTCAACCCCTGGCTCTCGCGCAGCGCCGCGAGTG
>JANPCZ010000091.1:0-4085 GCA_031431215.1 Myxococcales bacterium | reverse complement strand
GAACATACCCACTACCTCGCCGCGCCTCACGTTGCGCTGACTCCGCTGCTTCTCCTCAAATGGGTGGTTTTCGCCGCGGCCGTCGCCATTGTCACGACAGCCTTTATCGAGCTGACTCATTTCATCAAGAAGCGCGGCGAGCAGCACATTCCGCGACTGCCGGTGCGCATGTTCCTGGGTGGCCTCATGGTGGTTGGTCTGTGGCAGCTGGTTGGCACCAGCGACTACCTTGGGCTCGGGGTTGCCATGATCGTGCGCTCCTTCGAAGATCCGAGCCTCCCGGTCTACGCGTTCGCGTTGAAGCTGCTCTTTACAGCCGTGACCCTCGGTGCCGGATTTCTCGGCGGTGAGGTGACGCCGCTGTTCTTCGTCGGCGCGGCGCTCGGCAGCGTGCTTGCGCGCCTGCTTGGTATCCCCATCGAACTTGGCGCTGGCGTCGGCCTCGCCGCTGTGTTCGCGGCTTCGGCGAACACACCGCTCGCCCTGTCCATCATGGCAATGGAGCTGCTTGGTGCCCCGGTGTTCCCGCACGTGGTGTTCGTGTGCGTGCTGGCCTACCTGCTCGCGGGCCATCGCAGCATCTACCCCGCGCAGCGCCTGCTGAGCGGCAAGGTCGGCGCGCGCTTGTCGCGTCCAACCGCGCTGCGCGACCTCAACCGTCCAGACTGAGGCACGTCCGAACGGAGCATGCAGACGCGGATCGGGCTTTTCAACTTCATGGAGGATGAGCCGATTTTCTATAGGTCCCGTAACCCAGCGGCCGCCGCGGCTATTACTTACCGAAAATCTAGCGGTCGTTGTTCCGTGCACGCCACACACATCAACGACCAGAGCGAAAACTGGGGCACGTTGTTCGGTGCCCGTCACGAGCTGTCACTTGTGACAGCCCGTCGCGGCTAAATCGAGAAACCCTAGATTGGCTCGGTGGCATATCATTTGCCCGGATCGCTGCCACACGGAGGCCCCCCCGGATGAGAACGCACGATGTTTGCGCGTTTCGCGGCGTCCTGACAGTTCTTGCCGCCTGTTCGCTGCTCGCGTGCACCGGGCAGATCGACCAGCCCGATGTGCCAGGTCAGCCGACCGCCGCCGGTGGCGCTGGAAAGGCGCCGGCCCCGGCCGCCGCCGGTGGCGCGATGATAGCCCCAGCCGCGCCCGGCACGGCCCAGGCATGCACCCAGCCACAGGCGCCGGTGTTGCGGGGTCAGCTCCTGTCGCGAAGCCAATACAACAACACCGTCGCGGACCTGCTGCGGGTCAACGGCGATTTCTCGCGCAGGTTCGCTGGTGGGGTCGAGGGCGCGCTCGACGAGCTGGGCGTCGAGCTGCGCGCCAACGCCGCGGGGGAAATTACCAGTCTGGCCCTCAAGACCTTTGCCCAGTGGTCGCCCTGCGATCCGGTCAAGGTGGGCGACGCCGCATGCAGCCGGACGCTTATCGACCACCTGGCGTTGCGCGCCTTCCGGCGTCCACTGATCGAAATCGAGCGTACGCAGATGGCGACGCTGTTCGCCGCCGGCCTCAAGGACAAGGACTTCATCACCGGCGTCGAGTGGCTGCTCACCGGCCTCTTGCAGTCACCGGATTTTCTGTACCGGTTCACCCGGCCGACGCCGGGCGAGAAACCCGGGCAGGTGGTGGCGCTCGACGAGTACCAGCTGGCTAGCCGGCTCGCGTTCTTTGTCTGGGACGGCGCACCCGACGACATGCTGCTGGCGGCCGCCGCCGCCAAGGGGCTGACGGACGTCACCCTTAGCCAGGCCCACTTGGACCGGATGGTGCGCGATCCGCGTTTTGCGCGCGGTCTCAAGAACTTCTATGACAGCTGGCTAGGGCTGAACGGTTTCGACGAAGTGGCCCGCGATGCCAAGGGGTTCACCACCGACATCGTGGCTGCGCTGCGCACTTCACTGCTGATGAGCGCGACCACGGTGCACACCGCGGCGAACGCCAAGCTGGACGATCTATTCAGCGGGAAAGCGTTCCCGATGAACGCTGCCTTGCGGAGCTTTTATGGCGTTGCCGTCGCCCCAGTGGGGACCGTGGGCTTCGCGCCGACCGAGCTTCCCAACCAGAGCCGTCGCGGGCTTCTCAACCACCCCGCTCTGCTCACGCTGCTGGCCCGTCCCAGCGGCAGCGATCCGATCGCGCGTGGGCTGTTCGTACGGCACAAGCTCTTGTGCCAGGATTTCCAGGTGCCCATGGGGCTCGATATTCCGCCGTTGCCGCCGCTCAAGGCCACACTGTCCACACGCGATCGGCTGGTCGAGCACTCGCGCTCGCCGACCTGCGCCGCGTGCCACGGGCTCATCGATCCGCCCGGCTTCGCGCTCGAGGGCTTCGATCAGGTCGGCCGCGAGCGCACGATGGAAGCCGGCAAGCCTGTCGATTCGTCGGGCACCATGACCAACGGCGGCGAGCTGGACGGCGCTTTCGCCAACGGCGATCAGCTGTTGCAGCGCATTCCCGGCAACCAGCTTGTGCGGGCCTGCTTTGCCCGCCATTACCTCGAACACGCCGTCGAGCGCGCCATCAGTGACGACGACCGATGCCCGCTTGAACAGTTGCAGAAGGGCTTCGCCGCCACAGGCGATCTGCAGTCGCTGGTGCCTGCCATCGCCCGCAGCGATGGCTTTCGGTTCCGACGTACAGAAGGGGTCGCGCCATGAAACTCCTGCATCGAAACCGTCTCGGGCGCCGCGATCTGATCCAGAGATTGGGTGGCGCCGCGCTCGGTTTGCCGCTGCTCGAACTCTTCGGGAATGGGCGGCGCGCGCACGCCGCCGTGACCAAGTCGCGCTACGCGGTGTTCTGCTACACGCCCGACGGCGTGAACCAGCAGGCGTTCTGGCCCCGGAGCTCAAGCGCCGAGCCGAGCCCCATCCTCGCTCCGTTCGCGCCATTCAAGGACAAGCTGCTCGTGCTGTCGCCTCAGATGGACGGCGACATTCCCAGGAAGGGCACCGGGCTCATCTACACCGGATACACCGGTGGTATTGGCCCCAGCGGTCCGCCCCAGCACCAGGCGACCATCTGTCTCACGGGCCGGGTGGGGGCGCTGCGCTACCAGCCCCAGGTCAACGTGGTCAACCGCGTCGATGGGCCGTCGATCGATCAGGTCATCGCTGATGCGGTTCAAGGCGACAGCGCGTTCTCGTCGCTGAACTTCGGGCTGCATCCAGTGGGTGGTGACACGCCCTCGGATATCAATTTTGACAAGGACGGCTCGCCGCTCAAGCGCATGTCCAGCCCGGACGAGGCGTGGGACCGGGTATTCGGCGGTACGGTGATGGGCGCAGGTCCTTCCGGTGTCGAGCAGGCCGCGCGCGAGCAGCGCAAGCAGGCGGCGCTGGCCGACTTCCTCCACTCTCGCTTCGCCACCCTGCGGCCGTCGTTGAGTGCCTCGGATCGCCAGAGCGTGGATCGGCATCTGCAGTCGCTGCGCGCCTTCGAGGATCGCAAGACGCGCATGGCAGCGGCGCAAGCGAATTTGCAGGGTCAGTGCGCGCGCCCGGTTCGCGCCGCGGTGCCGTCGGACGCGACCGCGGAGCGCACCGGCGCCGACACTGAGAAACTTGCGCCGTTCTTCATGGATCTCATCGCTGCGGCCTTCTCGTGCAACCTGACCAAGGTAGCGTCGGTGACGTTCGGGTACCCCGGTGGCGGCGACGCTGGCGGCTTGCGCACGCCGTGGCTGGGCTTCACCGACCCATTGCACAGCGTTTCGCACCACGGCGGCAGGGCCGACGTGCTCGACAAGTACATGAAGATGAACATCTGGGTGGCGTCACAGGTCGCCGGGCTGATGCAACGGCTGGCCGCGATTCCGACCAGCGAAGGCACTCTGCTGGACCAGACCACCATCTACTGGTTCAACCGTCACGGCGACGGCAACACGCACTCGAACTGGGCGCTGCCCAATATTCTGCTGGGCGGCACCGGTTGCTATTTCAAGATGGGCCGCGTCCTGCAACTACCCGCGACCAGCGCAACCAAGGTCCTTATCGCCATTGGCAACGCGATGGGCGTGGATGTGCCCACGCTCGGGAAGGGGCAGTTCATGGACACCGCGCCGCTAGCTGGAC
>JANPCZ010000090.1:0-15788 GCA_031431215.1 Myxococcales bacterium | reverse complement strand
TCCGTCGGCGCGAACCAGGAACCGCACGATGGTCTCGCCCTGTTCCAGCATGATCAGGAGCTTGCGCGGGAAAATCATCACTTTGGCGACGCGGCGGCGGATCTCCTGCACGTGGCGCTGGTACTCGCGCTCGGCCGCGCTCGCGATCTCGTCCGGGCCGGTCACGCCCGGCTCGGCCATACCGCGGATGGCTGCCGCAGTTCCCACACCGGGCCGGCTGGTGGCACCCGGAAGCTGGCCAGGGCCATGTCCGGACGCGCCATCCCTGGGCCCTGCTGCCGCGGGGGAGGACAAATCCATGAGTCCCGGGTGGCTCTCGTTGGAGGCGGCCCGCAGCGTCCGATCGTCGCGCGCGACGCCCTCACGATCTATGTCGAAGGTCTTACGACCCTTTTCGGCATCCAGTGCCCCCTGCGCCCGAGCGGCCGCTTTGCCCTCTGCCAGGGTGGCCGACGCTGGGGTTTCGTCGTCGAGCGCGCGCTCGCCCTCGCCATCGGCCGGCAGCGCGGTCGCCGGGCGCGTCTGGGCTCCCAGCGGCGTCACCAAGCGCGCCGAATCGCCGATGCCGACCACGGCCTCACGGCGGATGGCCTGTGGCGACGACGGCGCATCGACCCTCGGCGTCCTCTCGTGCGACGGTTGGTACGCCGTGGCACCGTCGGTCAGGCGCACCTTCAATGTCGACAGGTCACGCCGCCACGCCACCACCGGCGCGCGGCCGGTCCCGTCACCCGAGTCGGGCGCGGGAGCGCGGGCCTCGGCCGGCGCACCCCGCCGGGCAACGCTGGAATCGGGCGCAAGCTGCGCGCTGTCAGCCACGGCCTGTGCGGGGGTGGGATCCGGCCGTGGTGCTTCGGCGGCGAGCGGCAACGCCAAATTCTCGGGCGAAAGATCGAGGTACGTCCGATCCTCGACTGCCACCGGCCCGCGCAACCCGGCCTCCAGGGCCAGCCCCGACCCGGCACCGGCGATGCTGTTCTGTGCAAGCCACAACAGCCCGCCGAGCAGAACGGCATGCACGCCGCCTGAAACCAGGGCCGCCTGAACGACCCGAGGGATACGAAGCAAGCTTTCCAAGCGCAGATTTGAGGGTAGCATGGCGCCGCCATGGACCGGGACAGCAGCGCGGCGGTGCCGACCGGACACGAGGGTGACGCGCCGCCGCCAGCGTCGGCGACGCGACCGCCGGCACGGGCGACGCGATCACTGGTACGCGAGCTCGAAGGCGACCTGCTCCGGCACGTGGGCCGCGCCATCGCCGAACATGGGCTGATCGAGAACGGCGATCGCATCATGGTCGCGGTCTCCGGCGGCAAGGACAGCTACAGCCTGCTGATCCTGCTGCGCGAGTTGCAGCGCCGCGCGCCGGTGCGCTTCGACCTGCTCGCCGTCCACCTCGACCAGGGCCACCCGGGCTACGACGGCACGCCGCTGCGCGCGTGGCTGGACAGCAACGGCTTCGCGCACAAGATCCTGCGCGAGGACACCTACGCGATCGTCACGGACAAGATCCCCGAGGGCAAGACCTACTGCTCGCTGTGCTCGCGCCTGCGCCGCGGCATCCTGTACCGGGTGTCGAGCGAGCTGGGCTGCAGCAAGATCGCGCTTGGCCACCACCGCGACGACGCGATCGAAACGCTGCTCCTGAATCTGTTCTTCGGCGGCAAGCTCGCGGCGATGCCTGCGCGCCTGGTGTCCGACGACGGCCGCAACGTGGTCATCCGCCCGCTCATCTATTGCGCCGAGGACACCATCGCCCGCTTCGCCACCGAACACGCTTTCCCGATCTTGCCGTGCAACCTGTGCGGCTCGCAGAGCCAGGCGCAACGCCGCCAGATGAAGACGCTGCTGTCGCGTCTGGAAGAGCAACACCCGCACGTGCGCCAGTCGATGCTGGCGGCGCTGGGCAACGTAAACCCGTCGCACTTGCTCGACCGCACGCTCACCGGCGCAGCCGCGGCGAGCGACGGCGCGACGGTCGGAAACGCGGGTGCGCGCCGGCTGCGCGTGCTCGGCGAGTAGTCACGCCACCAGCGTGTTGACCGGGTACGCAGCCAAAGTGCGATCGGCCGTCACCAACGTGCATGCGTCCGCGAGCGCCTGTGACACCGGCGTCCGATCGAACGGGTCCCGATGAATGGACGGCAGCTGCCGCAGTTCGCGGACATGGCGCGCACGCAGCGCCATGTCCGTGAAACGCAGCGCTTTCAGACGTTCCTCTAGATCGTCCGGATATTGCAGCTTGCCCAGCGCGCGCTTGATCTCCATCTCCCAGACCGAAACCGCGCTCACGAAAACAACGTTGGCGGGATCCTCGACGGCCAGCCGGACTTCGGGCCTAAGGCGATCCGGTGACGATAAGCACCACAGGACGATATGGGTGTCGAGCAGCAGGTTCACGGTCAGACCGGGTCCTTACTTGCGCCCTCGTCCGTGACGCGTTCAAAGAGCTTCTGCACCTCCTCTGACGCCTCGTCGAAGTCGGCCGCTATCGCCACCCGGCCTTCCCAACCGCCAAGTTGCCGGCGTGTCAGGTCTGGCACGCAGGGCACCAACCTGACGTACGGTTTGCCGGCCTTCGCGATGACGATCTCCTCCCCCGCAACCGCTTCCTCGACCAGTCGAGACAGGTGGGTCTTCGCCTCCTGAATATTAATAGTTTTCATTGGTTGTCACCTGGTCTGGTGGTCAAGGGGTGACTGCTCGGGGATAACGACACTGCGAGTCTTGGCGACGTTCATGTCCCTCTATCTAACGGCGCCGTCCGAGGGCGGGCCCGGGTCCCAGGGCCAGTCGAGGCGGGGTACCGTCCTTGTGACGCCAGGTGGTCGCGAACTCCCTGTCGTAGGTCCAAATCGATGCGCCTGGAATACTTCCCGACAGATGTAGCAGCGCCGCATCAGCCAGGTCGGGCTCGTGATCCGCATATATGGCAAGCCAATCGAACACTTCGTTCCACCACGGGATCGACAGCTCCACGGAGAAGCTGCGCAGGTGATCGAGGAGAAAGCGGAGTCGAAGCCGGGAATGCAACAGAGGGAGAAGGAAGCAGGCCTCGCCGAGCACGACGCTCATGACACCGAAGGGGCCGCGTCGTAGCCTTTTCAGGTCGCGGGTGGCACGCGTGTGAAGGGCGTCGCCTTCATCGACCAGCGCAACCAGAACGTTGGTATCGACCAGAATCACCGCCGCCTCTGCAACCGCTCACGAATCGCCCGGGCGACCTGACGCCGATCCGTCGTGTCGATCCGAAGGGCGGCGGCCCGGCGCAACGGGGTCGCCGGAAACCGCGCCTTCATCTCTGCCAGCAAACCGTCGACATCCAGCACCCGCCGCTGCCGCCCCCGCGCAACCTCCTGCCGTAGAGCAGACCTGACGACTTCCGAGATCGACACGCCCGCGTTACGGAGCTCGCGCACACGGCGCGTGTCCTCTTCACCCAGTCGGACGTTGAGCGTTCCCATGTCGCAAGTGTACACACATCACGTCATTACAGCCAGGCTTCGCCCGCCCCCGCGACAACAGCCAGGCGTGAAGGTGGGGCCGAATTCGCCCTGCCCATGCGGCAGTGGCAAGAAGTACAAGAACTGCCACCAGCGCGTGGCCCTGCCCGGCATGCCGCCGTGGCACGACGACGACGAACGAGGCCAAGGCAAGCCGCAGGACTACCGCCCGCCCGTCTTGACCGACCCGATCGTCGCCAGGGAACTCGCGACGGGATGCCGGACCTCGTAAACTCCCAGGCTATGGCCGTTGATGACTCGGACGCGGGGCGGGCGCTGCGGGCGGCAAGTCGTGGCACCTGGCCGGTGCACGTGTTTGCCCTGGGTGAGGAACCCGGCGACGATATCTCCGGCAGCACGACCGCCGCGGAACGCATCTCGATGATGTGGCCGCTTGCGCGCGAGGCGTGGCGGGTCGCCGGGCGTCCCATACCGACGTACACCCGTGAGAGCCTGCCGTCGTGCGTGTTCCGCAAGGGCGCACGCCGCCCGGATGACGATGACGAGCCTGGATGACCTGAACCCGGACTTCCGGGACCTACTGGTGCTCCTGGCCGACGAAGGAGCGGATTTCGTGGTGGTGGGTGCTTACGCTCTGGCGTTTCACGGTGCCCCTCGGGCCAGCGGCGACATTGACGTGTTTGTCCGGGCCACCGCTGAGAATGCTGCCAAGGTGTATCGCGCTCTGTTCAAGTTCGGTGCGCCGATGGAAGCCGCCGGCCTCAAGGAGACCGATCTCGCGAGCGCCGGGCTGGTGTACCAGATCGGGCTGCCGCCACGCCGGATCGACGTCTTGACCGAGATCTCGGGAGTGACATTCGACCAGGCATGGGCCGGTCGGCAGACCACGATGGTCAACGGACGCGTGGTTCCCGTGATCGGGCGAGACCATTTCCTGATCAACAAGCGCGCCGCCGGGCGGCCCAAGGATCTCGCCGACGCCGCTCGTCTGGCCAAAAGGCGACCGTGAGTAGCAGGACACCGCCCCGCCGCCTCCCGGCCGCCCGCCCCGTTACGCGGTCCCGCGACCCGTCGTCGCGGCGACGCCCTTACCGTTGTTCTTGCGCACGGGAACCGGCTTGGGCAACGGGCGCGACAACACAATCGGCAACACCTCGGCCATCGTACGCACCGGCTTGACTTCGATCTTGGCGAGCAGTTGCTCGGGCACCTCGGACAGCTCGGGCTCGTTGGCAGCCGGGATAACCACGGTCTTGATGCCCACACGCACCGCCGCCAGTAGCTTCTCGCGCAGGCCACCAATGGGCAGCACGCGGCCACGCAGGGTCAGCTCGCCGGTCATGGCGACATCACGACGCACCGGAATGCCCGTGGCCAGCGACACCAGCACGGTCGCCATCGTGATGCCTGCCGACGGGCCGTCCTTGGGCACACCGCCTGACGGCACATGAATGTGAATCTCGCGGTCAGCGAAGAAGTCCGCCCGCAGACCCAACGACAGCATCTGCGCGCGCGCGAACGACAGCGCCGCCTGCGCCGATTCCTTCATCACGTCGCCCAGCTGTCCGGTCAACGTCAGCTGACCCTTGCCGCCCATCAACTGGGCCTCGACGTGCAGCACCTCGCCGCCGACCTGTGTCCACGCCAGGCCGTTGGCCATGCCAACCTCGTCAGTGTCGCGCTTCTCGTCGGCGATGTAGCGGGCCGGACCCAGGAACTTGTGCAGGTCCGCGGGCGTGACAACCACAGTCTTGCCGCCCTTGCGGTCCTTGCCCTCGCGCCCGCCGGCTTCGACCACCTTGCGCGCCACCTTGCGCGACACCTGCGCAACCAGCCGCTCAAGCTCGCGCAGCCCGGCCTCGCGCGTGTACTCGGTCACGATCCGTCGCAGGATGGGCCTGCCCAACGTGATGTCCCGCGCGGTCAGCCCGGCCTCGGCGACCTGCTTGGGCACCAGATATTTCTCGGCGATCGCCAGCTTTTCCTCCTCGCTGTAGCCGGCCAGCCGCAGGGTCTCCATGCGATCACGCAGCGGCGCCGGGATGCCGTCGGTGAAGTTCGCCGTCGCGATGAACATCACCTTGGACAGGTCGAACGGCACGCCCAGGTAGTGGTCGCGAAAGGTGTGGTTCTGCTCGGGGTCGAGCACCTCGAGCAAGGCCGCCGACGGATCGCCACGGAAGTCGGCGCCCATCTTGTCGACCTCGTCGAGCAGGAACACCGGGTTGCGTGTGCCCGCCAGCTTCATGCCCTGCAGGATCCGTCCCGGCATGGCACCGACGTAGGTACGGCGGTGACCGCGGATCTCGGCTTCATCGCGCACGCCGCCCAGCGAGATGCGCACGAACTTGCGCGACATCGCGCGCGCGATGGATCGCCCGAGCGAGGTCTTGCCCACGCCGGGCGGGCCGAGAAGGCACAGGATCGGCCCGTGTGCGCCGCTGCGCAGCTTGTGCACGGCGAGAAAATCCAGAATGCGCTCCTTGATGTGCTCAAGGTCGTAGTGATCCTCGTCAAGCACCTTGCGCGCCGTGGCCAGCTCGACGACGCCCGTGCTGAGCTCGTTCCACGGCAGCTCGACCACCACTTCGAGGTAGCTGCGCACCACCGAAGCCTCGGCGCTCTCGGCGCTCATCTGTTCGAGCCGGCGCATCTGCTTGTCGGCCTCGCTCTTGGCCTCGGGTGGCAGTGCGGCCTTCTCGATCTTCTGTCGCAGGTCGTCTTGTTCGTCGCGGTGGCTGTCGTCGCCCAGCTCGCTGCGGATTTGCCGCATCTGCTCGCGCAGGAAGTAGTCGCGCTGGGTCTTTGACATCTCCTCCTTGGCGCGGTTCTGGATGCGATTCTGCACCTCCAGGATGCCGACCTCGTTCTCCAGCGCCTGGTTGACCTTGGTCAGACGCTCGACCGGATCGTCGGTCTCAAGGATGGCTTGCGCGTCGGGCAGCTTCAGCGTCAGATTGGAGGCCACCAGGTCCGCCATGCGGCCGGCGTCGTCCACCGTCTGCAACACCATGGCCAGTTCGGGCTGCAAGGTGCGGCCAAGCTCGGCCACGCGCTCGACGTTGGTGCGCACCGTGCGTGCCAGCGCCTCGACCTCCACCGAACGGTTCGGCCCGGCGTCCTCGAAGATGTCGAGCCGCACCCGGTAGCTCGGTTGCTCGGTCAGGAATCTCTCGATGCGCGCCCGGCATAGACCCTGGACCAGGATCTTGAGGCCACCGTCGGACAGCTTGCGCATGCGCATGATCACGCCGATGGTGCCGACCCGGTACAGCGACGACGGCTTCGGGTCCTCCTCGCCCGACTCGCGCTGCGCGACGATGAAGCACAGCCGATCCTCGCTTTCCAGAGCCGCGTTCACCGCGTCGAGCGAGATCGGGCGCGACACGCGCAAGGGCGCGATCATGTACGGGAACACGACCAGATCGCGCACCGGCAGCAGGGGCAGCACGTTGGGAAGCTCGTCAGGCCCTGCTCGCTTCGGCTTCTTCTCGGGCTCCGATGACATGACGCCACAGTACCAGAGTCCCGCATGCTGCGCGCAGGCCTTGCGCCCACACGCGACGGATCGGTATAGGATTTCCGGCTTGAGAAGCCGCCCGACGACCACGAATCCCATGAACAAGTACGACGGGTGCGGATGCAGCCGGCGGGCGTTTCTCGGACGGATGAGCGGGGGCCTGGGTGGGATTGCGCTGGCCTCCTTGCTGGACGAGCAACTGCTGTCGGCTGTGAACGCCGCCCCGATGAGCAGCCTGGGCGTCATCAACCCCCTGCACTTCAAACCCCGCGCCAAGCGCATCATTTGGCTGTACCAGGCGGGCGGACCGTCGCACCTCGAAAGCTTCGATCACAAGCCCAAGCTGCGCGCCATGAACGGCCGGCCGATGCCCGAGTCCTTCACCAGGGGCCAGCCCATCGCCCAGCTTCAGGGCAGAGCACTGACGTGCATGGAGCCCCAGCACCCGTTCGAACGCTTCGGCAAGTCCGGCCAGGAGCTGGCGACGATCTTCCCGCAAATGGGCAAGATCGCCGACGACATTTGCATCATCAAGTCGATGACCACCGAGGCCATCAACCACGATCCGGCTCACGCCTTCATGAACACCGGCACCACCATCGCGGGCCGGCCGGCGATGGGCTCGTGGCTGCAGTACGGCCTCGGCACCGAGTCGCAGGATCTGCCCGGCTTCATCGTGATGGTGTCGACCGGCAAGGGTGGCCAGATGCAACCCATTGCCAGCCGGCAGTGGCACAGCGGCTTTCTGCCGTCGAAGTACCAAGGCGTGCGCTTCCAATCCGAGGGCGACCCGGTCCACCACCTGTCGAACCCGCCCGGCGTGACCGACGATCCCGAGATCGCGACCCGCATCAGCCAGTACGAGATGGCGTTCAAGATGCAGTCCAGCGTGCCGCGTGTGATGGACATCTCGGACGAGACCACGGAGACGATGAAGCTATACGGCGTCGATCGCATCGACGGCTCGTTCGCCGCCAACTGCCTGCTGGCGCGGCGCCTGGCCGAACGGGGCGTGCGCTTCATCCAGCTTTGCCACCGCGACTGGGATCACCACGGTAAGGTCAAGCGCGACATGGCGGTCAACGCCGGCGAGGTCGACCGCGCATCGGCCGCGCTGATCATGGACTTGAAGCGGCGTGGCCTGCTGGAAGACACCATCGTCCTTTGGGGCGGCGAGTTCGGCCGCACCCCGATGGCCCAGGGCGACGGCCGCGACCATCACATCAAGGGTTTCTCGCTATGGGTCGCCGGCGGCGGCTTCCGCGGCGGCATCAGCCACGGCGCCACCGACGAGCTGGGCTACAACGCCGTCACCGATGTCGTGCGCGTCCACGATCTGCACGCGACCATGTTGCATCTGCTTGGCATCGAGCACACGCGCCTGACCTACCGGTTTCAGGGCCGCGACTTCCGCCTGACCGACGTGCATGGCGAGCTGGTGAAAAAAATCCTGGCTTGACGATCGGTTCTTCGGGATTACGATTGGCTGCGAAGGCGTGAGGCATTTCGCCCACGCCACGAAAAACCCGCCGGGAGCGAAAAGCCCCGGCAGAAGGAGACAGCGATGCATCCAGCAATCGTCGGTTGGTTTCATGCCCAGCGTGCGCGCGTGGCCTGTGGAGATTGGTCGGGCTGTGGGCCAGGGGCGCAAGATGGTGGCGCAGCCAGTGGATGGGCGGCGAGCTGCGGGCCCGGCGGTCAGCGGCGCGAGCCCGGCGGTAGCGACTGGGGTGAAGACGAAAGCGGTGGCGGTGGCGGCGGCGGCCCCTTCGGCGTGCGGCGTCCACTGCGCTTTCTCGCCTACAAGCTCGAACTCGACGACAAACAGGTCGCCGAGCTGGCGCGCATCCTCGACGAGCTCAAGACCGAGCGCGCGCAGGGCGAGGTCGACCGACGGCGAACCGTCTCGGCGTTCGCCGACGCGGTGACCGGCGAGACCTTCGACGTCGGCAAGGCCGGCGAAGGCGCCAAACTGCGCGTTGAGAGCGCCACCAGGCTGCGCGACGCCGTCATGAAGGCGCTGCGCGAGATCCACGCCATGCTCGATCCGGAAAAGCGCGCGAAACTCGCATACCTGATCCGCACCGGGACGCTTTCGATCTGAACCGCGTCCCCTCTTCACCCTGAACCTGGCCCCCTGCCCTCTCCCTGCCCTCTCCCCCTCGTGGGGGGAAGGGCAAGGGGAAGGAGTTCATGACCGCCATTGCACGCCTCGATGATCACCGGAACGACAGCGATCTGCTCGACGCCTACTCGAACGCCGTGGTGCGCGCGGCCGAGCTGGTGAGCCCGTCGGTCGTCAAGATCGAGGCCGAGGGCCACGGCGGCGGCTCGGGCTTCGTGTTCACCCCCGACGGCTTCATCCTGACTAACAGCCACGTCGTGGCGGGGACACGCAAGTTGTGGGTGACGCTGCCCGACGGCCACCGCGAACGGGCCAGCCTGGTCGGCGATGATCCGCACACCGATCTTGCGGTCGTACGCATCGAGGCCCCCGATCTGGTCGCGGCGCGCCTGGGCGACTCGGCCCGGCTGCGCGTCGGCCAGCTCGTCGTCGCAATCGGCAACCCGTATGGCTTCGAGTGCACGGTCACCGCCGGTGTGGTCAGCGCGCTTGGCCGGTCACTGCGCGCGCAGTCCGGTCGCCTGATCGACGACGTCATCCAGACCGACGCCGCGCTCAACCCAGGCAACTCGGGCGGTCCACTGGTCGGAGTCGGCGGTGAGGTCATCGGCGTGAACACCGCGATGATTCGCCCGGCTCAGGGCATCTGCTTCGCGGTCGCCATGCGCACCGCCAGCTTCGTCGCCAGCACGCTCATGCGTGAGGGCCGTATCCGCCGCAGCTTCCTCGGCGTCGGCGGCCAGACCGTGCCCCTGCTGCGGCGGGTGGTGCGCTTCTTCGATCTACCCATCGAATCGGGCGTCCTCATCACCGCGGTCGAGCCCGGCAGCCCCGCCGCCGTCGCCGGCCTGCGCGATGGCGACATCGTCGTGCGCGCCGGCGAGACCTGGACCGCCGCCATCGACGATCTGCACAAGCTGCTCACCGCCGACCGGGCCGGCACGTCGCTGCCGCTGGTGCTGTTGCGCGGTCGCGACCGGGTCAGCTGCGCCGCGATCCTCCAAGAATCATCCGCTGGCAGGTAGCGCGAGGCCCCTTGCCGGTGGGGTTTGGGGCCTGCGGACACCGATGGCTGCCGCCCCCGCCGATCGATGGGATACTATGCCGTCGTGCTTGGGCTGCTCAAACACGCCTTTGGCCTTGGTTCCCGAGGAGCCGAGAACGCACGCTTTGGCAAGTACCGCATCATCCGCCGGCTTGCGGAAGGCGGCATGGGCGAGATCTTCCTCGCGCGCCAGGTCGGCCGGTCGGGCTTCGAGAAAGTCGTCGTCCTCAAGCGCATTCTGCGCGAGACCATGCAGAACCCCGAAGCGGTGCGCATGTTCCTCGACGAGGCGCGCCTGCAAGCGACGCTCGACCACCCGAACATCGTCCAGGTCTACGACTTCGGTGCCGCACGTGGCGCGTACTTCTTCACCATGGAGTACGTGTTCGGCGAGGATCTCGGCCAGATCATGAAAGCCTCGGCCCGCGCCACCACGGGTCTATCGCTGGAGTTCGCGCTCGGGGTCATCACCGAGGCCGCCACTGGGCTGCACCATGCGCACGAGAAACACGGCAAGGACGGCCAGGCTCTGGACATCATCCACCGCGATATCTCGCCGTCGAACGTGTTGGTCTCGTACGACGGCTCGGTCAAGGTCACCGACTTCGGCATCGCCAAATGGGCCAACCGCGAGACCAAGACCCAGTACGGCGCGCTCAAGGGCAAGATCGCGTACATGTCGCCCGAGCAGTGTCGGGCCGACACGCTCGACCGGCGCAGCGACGTGTTCGCGCTGGGCATCCTGCTGTACGAGCTGGTCACGGGCTCGCGCCTCTACCAGGGCACCAGCGACTTCGCGATCCTCGAGCAGGTGGTGAATCAGGACACGCCGTCGGTGCTCACGCTGCGGCCCGATCTGCCGCCCAAGCTTGCGCACATCATCGATCGCGCGCTCCGGCGGGTGCCGGACGAGCGGCCAGCTACCGCGCGAAAGTTGGCTGACGATCTGGAGGACTTCGCCCGCGAAGCTCGGCTCAAGATCTCCGCTGGCGCGCGCGGCGCCGAGATGGAACGACTGTTCGCCACCAAGATTGGATCGTGGCGCAAGGCCGCCGAGGCCGGGCGCTCTCTGGGCCAGCACTTGCTCGAAGAGGCGGGTGACGGCGGAGCCGCCGCCGGCGCTCCGCTGCCGCCCGATCTGGAGGCGATGCCAGTCGACGCGCGCACGGGCACCCTGCCTGACGGCGGACGCGCAGTCGTCATTCCGCTGAACGCCAGCGCCGATGCACCGTTCGCGCGGAACGAGACGCCGAGGCAAAGCCGCCGCGGTCGCGCTGTGCTGGTGGCGCTGGCCCTTGCGGCGGCGGGAGTCGCAACCGGCGCAATCGCCGTCAAGCTCCGCGCGCCGGCTCTGCCGGCCGCGCGCGTCGCCCCGGTCAGCCCGGCAGCGTCCGCCGCGCCCGCATACGCCGCGCCCACCGCGCCAGAAGAACCTGTGGGGTCACCTTCAGTCGAAAGGCTGGCCGCACCCGCCGCCGCCATGCCCGAGGACAAAGCCGCCAAGCCGCGCGCCCGCACCGCGAAACCGCGATCGGTAGCGCCGGTCGCGGTTTTCGGCCGTTCTGCATCTGCCACGGCCGAGCCCGCTGCACGCAAGCCCGAGCGGCTCGGGGAAAACAAGAAGGTCGACAGCAAGAAGATCGACCGCAAGAAGGGCTACGATCCCGACTCAGTCTTCCTGCCCTGACGCACACCCCCCGGGCAGCCCGACCCGGAGGATCCTCGAACGCCGTTACGCGCGAGCCGTTGTAAGATGGCCGAGTTGCTACGCAGCGCTGTCGTAATCGTGGCACTCGTGATGGGGGCGTTCAGCAGCGCCCCGGCCGTCGCGCAGGACGTACCGCCCGGCATGGGCCCGGAGGCACTCCAGTCTTTCCAGCGCGGCACCACCCACGCGCAGGCGCGCGACTGGGAGGCCGCCGCGCGCGAATTCCAGCGGTCCTACGATCTGGAACCGCGCAAGGAATCGCTGTTCGCGTGGGCCCAGGCCGAACGGCTACGCGGCAATTGCGCGCGCGCCGTGGATCTCTACCGGCGGGTCCTGCCCCTCGACCTCACGCCGAAACAGAAGCAAGCGGCCGAGCGCAACCTTGAGCGTTGCGACCGCTCGAACGAGGAAGCGCGGCGTGAGGCCGCGCTCGGCACAGCGTCCACCGCGGCCGCCAACCCGCCGCTGTCTGCCCCGATACCGGGTCCGCCGGGGACCGGCGCCCCGCCGGTGAACCCCGCCGGCCTCCGCGGCAGTTCCGGCCGTGCAACCGACATCCCGCCACCCATCGCCTCCAAACGATCGCTGCTGCTGGGCGCCGTCTTGCACGCCGGCACCGCCGTGGGTCTGGCAGGCGCCGTGACTTTCTTCATGCTCTCGCGTGCAAGCGTGCAGCAAGCCAGCGACGACTTCCTGTTCCGCGAGTACACCGCCGATCTGGCGGAGGCGCATCGCCGCCAGCGCTTCGCCACCGGCTTCGCCGCGGCTGGCGTTCTGTTCGGCGGGGCCACGGTTCTCTATTGGCTGGCGCCTCGGTCCGGCCGCGAGACCGCTCCGACCACATCAGTCGCTTTTGTCGGCCCCGACGGTCCCGGACTGACTTTGCGAGGCCCCTTCTGATAAGGCCGGCCCCGGCCCGGTCGGCGCTGGCGGCGCTGGGCCTGTGCGCGCTGTGGCCTGGCACCGGCTGCGTGCGGGACTTCGCCTTCACGTGTGTAAAGGACGAGCAGTGCCTACGCGACGATGGCGCCAAGGGCACCTGCGAGCCGGCCGCGCGGCAGTGTAGTTTTCCCGACCCGTCCTGCCCGTCGCGCCGCCGGTTCTCGTCCTTCGGCACCGAAGAAAGCTGCGTCCCGGTGCCGCCCGCGTGCACCACGGCCGGAATCGTGGCCAGCGCCAACCACACCTGCGCGTGGTTCACCAACGGCCGCGCCGCGTGCTGGGGCGACAACGGCAACGGCCAGCTCGGCGACGGCACCACCACCACCCGTGCCAGCGCAAAATTCGTCGAGGGTCTCACCTCCGTCATCGGGCTGTCGGCCGGCACCACCCACGTCTGCGCCGATCATGCCGATGGCACGGTCAGTTGCTGGGGCGCCAATGCCAATGCGCAGCTGGGTGACGGTATGGGCGCAGGCGCGGCGCGGTCGATGCCTGGTAAAGTCGCTGGCCTGGCCAGGTCGGCAGCACTGGCAGCCGGTGGTGCCCACAACTGCACCCGCCTCGCCGACGGTTCAGTCTCATGCTGGGGCCAGAACACCCGTGGCCAGCTGGGCGACGGCACCCTGATGAACCGTGCTGCCGCCACCGCAGTACCGGCGCTGCGCAAGGATGTCACCGAGGTGGCGGCCGGCGACCAACACACCTGCGCACTAACGCGCGCCGGGGCCGTCCTATGCTGGGGCTCCAACACCCGAAGCGCGGTCGGACCAGGGCTGCCAGTCGCCACGCCGGTGCTACAGCCGGCACGCGTGATGAACAGCCCCGCCGCCATCCACGTCGCAGCCGGCGACAACCACACCTGCGCGATCGCAGTCGATTCGTCGGTCCTGTGCTGGGGGGACAACACCGCCGGCCAGCTGGGCGACAGGGCACTTGGCAAGGCTGCGGACCCGACACGGGTGCCCATGGTGGGCAACGTGGTCGATATCGATGCGGGCGGCCTGCACAGTTGTGCCGTGCTCAAGGATGGCACCGCCCGTTGCTGGGGCGCGAACAGCGCAGGCCAGATCGGCAACGGTCAGCTCGACGATTTCGGCTTCGCTCAGGTGGTGAACATTCCGGTGCTCAGGAAAGTCGTCGCGGGAGCGCGCCACACGTGCGCGCTAAGCCAGGGGGGCGACGTCTACTGCTGGGGTCGCACCGGCGAGGGCCAGCTAGGCGACGACATTCCGCTTGTGTATCTGTCGCCCCAACCGGTCGACGGGCTGGCGAACACCCAGTCCATCGCAGCGGGCGGCAGCCATTCGTGCGGCCTCACCCGTGACGGGAAGGTCTGGTGCTGGGGCCGCGGCGATTTCGGTCAGCTTGGCAACGGAGTGCAACGCGGCGACAGCTCGCCGGTCGCGGTCGAGCTGCCGAGCCCTGCACTCCAGATCGCCACCGGCAGCGAATTCTCGTGCGCCCGTCTGATGGAGGGGCAAGTGATGTGCTGGGGCCGAGGGACACGCGGGCAGCTCGGCAACCGCGCCGCCCTCGATCAAAGTAAACCCGTCCCGGTGGTGTTGCCTGATCGTGCCGTGCACATAGCGACCGGGGTGGAGCACGCGTGCGCGGTGCTGGAGAGCGGCGAGCTGCACTGCTGGGGTGAGTCGCAGTTCGGCCGCCTGGGCAATGGCGTAATCGCCACGGGGGTGCAGAACAAGCCCGTCAAGGCCCAGCTCGCCGAGGAAGTCATGCAGGTCGCCGCCGGCAACGCGCACACCTGTGCGCGGACCAAGACCAATGCCGTGGTGTGCTTCGGCTCCGCCAATTACGGACAATGCGGCCCGGCCGCCGGGGTGAACCCGACACCGTCGATGCCGGTCACGGTCGCCGGATTGCCCGAGGTAATCGGAATCGCCACGGGCGTGGACTACACGTGTGCGGTGGCCAAGGACCGGGATGGCACCGTGTGGTGCTGGGGCCGCGGCGACGGCGGCCAGCTTGGCTTCGGCACGACGACCACCGGCATCGCGCAGCCCGTGCAGCTATCGAACATCCGCGCCGTGGTGGCGTTGGCCGCTGGTTCCAACCACACCTGCGCCATCCGCAGCGACGGCACCGCCACCTGCTGGGGCTTGAACCGTTACGGACAGCTCGGTATCGGAACCAGCGGCGGCACCAATGCGTCGCGCGCCCCGGTGGCAGGGCTCGTCGGTATTGTCGCCCTCGACTCCGGCGATCGGCACACCTGTGCCGTGACCAGCGACGGCCAGGCCTACTGCTGGGGCCACAGCCAGTCCGGGCAGCTCGGCAACGGGGCCGTGCTCGGGCGAGCCGAGCCGCGCAAGGTCGAGGGCCTCTCGTGCAAGTAGCGGCGGGCCAGTGCCTCACTGCGCAACCTTGGTTGTAACAGGTGACGCAATTGAGCCCGTTTTGTGGCTCTAAGTACATGTCAAATACGACACTTAGGCTGCTCGAGCCCTGGTATGTGACTTGCCTTACGGCTCTATCTTCGATGTCAGATGACCAACGAAGGAGAGCGCAATGACCGCGACCAGGAAGCTCCCGTCCCGCGCCTTCCCCTCAGTTTCAGGTTTCTCGGCCCTTGCCGGCCTCAGCCTGCTGGCCGCCTGTTCGGGCGAAATCAGCGGCGAGAATGGCCCCGGCCCGATGGCGAAAGGCCCTCCGGGCAAGCCGTCGTCCCCGGTGGCCGCCGCTCCCGGTACCACGACGCCCGGCCAGCCGCCCGGCCAGCCGGGAACCCCGAACGGGCCCGCCCCGGGCGGCGTCCCGCCCGCACCGGTAGCGCCGCCGGTCTCGGCGGACATCCTGCCGCAGAACGTGTACGCGGCGAAGGTCAAGAACGTGCTGACCGGTCTGCCGCTGACCGATGATGAGCTCAAGGCGGTGGTCGCCAAGGCGGCCGCGCTACCTGGACTCATCGATGAATGGCAGAAGACGCCGGAGTTCCGCACCCGCATGCTGAAGTTCTTCAAGCAGGC
>JANPCZ010000089.1:0-7108 GCA_031431215.1 Myxococcales bacterium | reverse complement strand
GCTCTGGAACGCCGAGGCCGCCAGGGGGCGCCTTCGGCGCTACTGCGGCGCGGGAGGCCTCATGGACCGCCATCTGCCGACCTGGCGCCGCCGCCGCGCCGAACTCAACGCGGCTCCACTGGCGAAGCAGGCGTGGGGCTGCTGAGGAGCCCACCGGCTCTCGTCGCGTAGCCGGCGGCGCGTGGTGTATGGTGCCATCGCAACTCCGTGCCCTTGCCCCGCGCGCTCACCGAGCACCCCGTACTGTCCGAAAACTGGTCGCGAAGATTTTGCATGAAAACCTCGGGTTTTACAGCTTGAATCGCGAGCACCCACCACGCTACCTTGCCCTCGGTCGATGCTCCACCTGCCCCTCCAACTCCAATTCCTCGTCGCCATGATCGCCTACGCGATCAACGAGCGGATGGCCCGGAAAATGGAGTACATGGTCGAGGAGAACCGGGTCTTGAAGGAGGCGCTCACCGCCGCGACTGGCAAGGAGCGCATCACCTTCACCGCCGAGCAGCGCCGCAGGCTGGCCGTCAAGGGCAAGGCGCTGACCCCCGAGGAGCGTCGCACTTGCTGCCAGATCGTGAAGCCGGAGACGATCTTGGCCTGGTTCCGCGACCTGGCCGCGAGCAAGTACGACGGCTCGAAGAATCGGAAGCCGGGGCGGCCACGCAAGCCAGAAGAGATCCGGGAACTCGTGCTCAGGATGGCGAACGAGAATCCTGGCTGGGGCTACACGAAGATCCGGGACGCCATTCGCGGGTTGAAAATCACGATCGGCCGAACGACGGTCTCGGACATCTTGTCCGCAGCCGGCATGGTGCCCGCTCCCGAGCGCGGCCGGACGCGCACGTGGAAGAAGTTCATCAAGATCCACCTGGACACCTTGTACGCCTGCGACTTCTTCAGCGTTGAAGCCCTGGGCGTCTTCGGCACCGTCCGCTACATGATCTTCTTCGTCATAGAGGTGAAGACCCGCGCGGTGGAGATAGCCGGCATCCGCATCGATCCAAACGGGGAATGGATGAAGCAGCTCGCGCGGAACTTGCTTGATCCGGTCGATGGGTTTCTCCGTCGAGCCACGCACCTGATCCACGATCGCGACCCGCTGTTCTGCGACGGGTTCGTTGGGATCTTGGAATCCAAAGGCATCGACTCCGTGAAAATTCCCGCGAGTAGCCCCAACTGCAATCCGCATGCGGAACGCTTTGTCAGAACCATCAGGAACGAATGCCTCGACCACTTCGTCTTGTTCGGCGAACGGCACCTGCGCCTCGTGATCAAGGAGTTCGTGGCCCACTACCTCGCGGAGCGTTTCCACCAGGGCATCGGCGGGCAGCTCATCAGGCCGAGCGTGGCGCCCACGAACGACAACGGGGCATCTGGCGCCGTCGAGTGTCGCTCGCGCCTGGGTGGACTGCTGAACTTCTACCACCGGGTGGCAGTCTGAGGACCGGCGATGGGTTTCCGGACACTATGCCTTGAGCGGCGGAACTTCACCGTCTTGCCCACCAGCGGCCCGAGGGCCGCCTTCCACTTCGCTGCCCCAGGCGTGAACGAGGTGACCGAGAGAAACGCCGTGTAGGCGGGATCCTTGGCTCCGTCGGCCGTGAGCTGGAACAGAAAATTCTCGCCGGTGACGGCACCGCAGTGAGCCCACGCGGTCCCTTCGAAGGACAGCCACGATCGCGCGCGCGACCACAGAGAGTGCGGACGCGAGGCCGGGGGCCGGCGTTTGCCGGATCGGTCGAGCGCCATCGCGGCGCTGCGAAAGGCAACCTGGGGCGGTGCGCCCGCAGACAACCCACGGCCCGCCGACGGCGCCGTCAGCACGGGCGCCAGGGTTTCGCTCATCGTGTAACCGTTGGCCGTGGCCTTGTTGATGAACTCGACGAAACCCTCGTCGGTGGCGAATACCTTGACGCCCGCGGGCGGTGAGCCCTCGCAGTCGTAGAAATACTCGTCCGCGCCGGGCTCGTCGGCACCGCCGCTCTTGCATGACAAGAGTCCAAGGCCAGCAGCCAACGCGATGATCGAGACTGGTTTCATGACGGCTCCGCACGGGGGGGAAGACCGCGCGCGGCGCAATCTAGCGGGAACGTCATTGGCGAGCCAGCGACAGGATGTCGCTCGGCCGGATGAACCAGCGGTTCGCGGCCGCGTCGGGGCCGGATAGCCGCCCCGACTTCCGTGGCGCTTTCGCGCCGCATCCGTGGCAATGTACGCCGATGGAAAAAACCGTTTCGCGATCGTTCGTACTGGCTCTCGTCCTGGGGGCGGCTGCCTGTAAACCTGGGGCGCCAGGCGGCGGTGCCGGCGGAGGTAGCAAGGCGGTGGCCGCGAATCCGACTGCGGTGGTCGCCAAGATCAACGGGCAGTCTGTCACCGAGGCTGAACTTGCCGCCGCGGCCAAGGGGCCGATTGGGCGCATCGAGGCTGAGATGGCCGAGAAGATCTACAGCACCCGGAAACAGACCCTGAACGAGCTGGTCGACAAGCGCCTGATCGACGCAACCGCCAAGGCCGAGGGCATCACGCCCGAGAAGCTGATCGAGCGTGAGGTCACCGCCAAGGTGCCCGAGCCGCCCGACGCCGAGGTCCAGCAGGTCTACGATCGAACCAAGGCCAGCGGCCGGCCGCTGCCCGAGTTCGCGCAGGTCAAGCCCGACATCGTGCGCTTCCTCAAAGAGCAGAAGGTCGATCAGGCCCGCAAGGAGTACATGGAAAAGCTGCGGGCGCTGGGCAAGGTCGAGCTGTTGCTGCCGCCGATGTTGCCGCCCAAGGTCGAGGTGTCGGCCGAGGGCCCCTCGAAGGGCGAAGCGAGCGCGCCCGTGACCATCGTCGAGTTTTCGGACTTCCAGTGCCCGTTCTGCAGCAAGGTTGAGGACACCGTCAAGAAGGTGATGGACACCTACAAGGGCAAGATTCGCTTCGTCTACCGCGAGTTCCCCCTGCCGTTTCACGGCGACGCGCAGAAGGCCTCCGAGGCGGCGCTGTGCGCGGGCGACCAGGGCAAGTACTGGGAGATGCACGAGCGGCTGTTCGCCAACCAGCAAGCGCTTGGTCTCCCGCAACTGAAAGAGCACTCCAAGGCTCTGGGCATCGAAGCCGGAAAGTTCGACAAGTGCTTGGATGGTGGCGACAAGGCCAAAGTGGTCGAGGCTTCGAAGAAGGTCGGTGAGGCCTTGGGTGTGACCGGGACGCCGGCGTTCTTCATCAATGGTCGATCGCTCTCGGGCGCGCAGCCGTTCGAGAACTTCAAGGAGATCATCGACTACGAGCTAGCTCATCTGTAGTGGTGGCTGGCCCGGCCTGCCGGCGTTTGGTCCGGCGGGCTGGACTCGCACCGGACGATGTGGTCCGATGGGCCCACTCGCTTCATGAAGAAATCGCGCGTCCTCGTTCTGTTCGACACTGATGCCGAACCGCCGGCACAGCAGGACTACAAGAAGCAGCTTGAATCAAGTGATGAGGCCGAGTTCGACGTCGCCCGCACGCTCATAGGCCTTGGCCACAGCGTGCGGCTGCTGGGATACCGTGACCGTCCCGATGAGCTGGTCGCAGGTCTGAAGGCCGAGCCGGTTGATGTCGTGTTCAACCTGGCCGAGGGTTTTCGTGGCCTGTCGTCGCTGGATTACACCGTCGCGGGCGTGCTGGAGATGCTGGGCATGCCGTACACGGGTGCCAGCGCCGCCGGTCTGATGCTGTCGCGGGACAAGGCGCTGACCAAGATGGTGTTGGCGTACCACGGCCTGCGCATCCCGCATTTCATGGTGTGTGTGCGGGGCAAGCCGGTCGAGCGGCCAAGTGACATTCGCTTCCCGCTGATCGTGAAGCCACTGGACGAGGACGCGTCGGTCGGCATCGCGCAGGCATCGGTGGTGCGCGAGGATGCGTCGCTGGTGGAGCGGGTGGCTTTCATTCACGACAAGGTCGGAACCGACGCCATCGTCGAGGAGTTCATCGCCGGACGAGAGGTCTACGTCGGCGTGATGGGCAATGATCCGCCCAAGTCCTTGCCCCCCATCGAGATGGTGTTCTCCGAGGACACCAGCGCGGAGGCGCGCATCGCGACCTTCAAGGTCAAGTGGAGCGTCAAGCACCGCGAGAGCCGCGGCATCCAGAACCGGGTCGCCGAGAATTTGTCCAAGGACGTGATGGAGCGCCTGGCCGACGTGGCGGTGCGCGCGTACAAGGCCGCGGGCCTGCGCGACTACGGCCGCATCGACGTGCGCCTGGCCCACGATGATGAGATCTACATCGTCGAGGCCAACCCCAACCCCTACCTGGCGGACGGCGAGGACCTGGCCTGGGCGGCCGAAGAAGCCGGCCACCTGTACCCGCAGTTCATCGAGAAGATCGCCGAGATGGCGCTGGTGCGCGGCAAGAAGGCGTGACTACTTGACCAGCTCATCGACGATGCGCTGGGCGCCGTAGATTCTCGCCAGCGCGTGGGTGATGCCGGCCGACGACACGGCGACGGCGCGGTTCATGACCGGGTCGAAGCCATAGTCGCCGCCCAGTGAGTGGATGTTGCCGTCGAAGATGAGACCGACGACCGCGGCGTCCTTGTCGATCACCGGCGAGCCCGAGTTGCCGCCGATGATGTCGTTGGTGGTGGCGATGTTGAACGGCGTTTGTAGGTCGAGCTTGGTCTTGGCGGAAAGCCAGCTCTTCGGCAGGGCGAACGGATCGCGGCCCGTGGCACGGTCGAACGCGCCGGCGAAGTTGGTCACCGGGGCGATGTGCCGGCCGGCCTCGTCGTAGCCTTTGACCGCACCGAAGGACAGGCGCGCGGTGAAGGTGGCGTCGGGGTAGCTCTTGGTGCCCTCCACGGCGAAGCGTGCCTTGGCGATGACCTCGGTGTTCTTCTTGATGACGGCGTCGACCTCGGTCTCGAAGGTCTTGCGGATCGCGCGGCCGTCGCCGTCGATGGCCAGAAAGAACGCCAGCATGGGGTCGGAGGCCGCTGCGGCCTTCACCGCCGCGGGCCCGCCGTCCCAGAGTTTCTTGCGAAGCGCGACGTCCTTGAGCTTGCTGCCCTTGATGAGCCGGGCGGCCAGCTCCTCGGGCGACTCCTGGCCCAACGCCTTGCGCACGAACGGGTGGTCGGCACCCAGTTCTTCGCGCAGCTTGATGAGCGAGAACGTGAGCATCAACGTTTCAAGCTCGTCGTAGATGGGCGCCTTGCTGAACAGGCCCTGCTTGAGCGCGGGCAGGGCCGCGTCGCGGTACTCCTCGAGGCGCTTCTCGTTCGCGACTGCCAGCTCGAGCGGGCCGCGCACCAGCGTGCGCGCAATGCGGGCCAGGCTGCTACCCATCCGCCCGCCACCCTCGATGCGGGCGTAGGGCTTGCGAAGGTCGCGCTGACGAACCAGTGCCTTGGCGATCTCGTCCCAGGCCCCGGCGTCGCGCTTCAGCGCTGGCATCTTGGCGACCCGCGCGCGCAGCGCCTTCTCGGCGGTGGCCTTCTCGGCCAGAATGCGGCCATCGACCAGTGCTTGCCAGCGGCCACGCAAGGACTTGAAGCTGTTCTCGACCGAAAACAGCAGCGTTTCCGAGATGCGGCGTGGTTCGGTGCCGCGCCGGGCGAACTCGGTCAGTACGCCGCGCATCTCGGCCAGGGTCAAGAGGGTGTCCGGTAGCGCCACGTCGCGCTGGTATTCGAGCTGCGCAATGGTCAGCAGGCGATCGGTGCCACCTGGGTTGCCCGACACGAAGGTCAGCGCACCGTCGCCGGCACCGGATGCCGACCACTTGAAGTGATCGTCGGTGCGGGCCGGCTTGCCGTCGTCGTACACGCGTACGAACGACACGTCGAGATCGAAGCGAGGAAAGTTGAAGTTGTCGGGATCACCGCCGAAGAATGCGATGGCCATCTCGGGCGCAAACACCAGGCGCACATCCTGGAAACGTCGGTAGCGGTACAGGCTGTGCACACCGCCGTGGTACAGCGCCACGACCTCGCAGCGAAGCGTGTCGTTGGTCTGGCAGGCCTTCTCGATGCCGGCCTGGGCGGCCTTGCGGGCTTCCTGGAATTTTTCACCGTCGAGTCCCTTGGTAGCGGCCGCCATCTTGGCGGTCACGTCGCTTATCTCGACCAGCTGGTTGATCTCCATCTCGGGGCAGCGCAGCTCGTCGGGGTCGGCCTTGGCCAGGAACCCGCCGGCCACCAGGTCACGCTCCTTGGTCGATAGCTGCTGGATGCACGACCGGGCGCAGTGGTGGTTGGTCATGATGAGCCCGCGTGGCGACACGAAGCTGGCCGAACAGCCGCCGGCGATGCGGGCCGACGACCGCATGACGTGGCGGATCCAGTCGTCGGTGGGCTCGAAGCCCGAGGCGGCCTTGATGCGCCCCTTGGGTACGTTGTCGAAGGTCCACATGCCCTCATCGGCGGCAGCCCCTCGAGCGATGAGCAGGCCACAGAACAGCAGGGCGGCGGACACACGGCGCAGGTTCATGCCCCGGTTATTCCGCCGCTTGAGCCGCGGGTCAACCCGAGAGATCCGCGATGGCTGCGCTACGCGATGCCGGCTGGGCCCAGCTTGGGGATCTGATAGCCCTTGCGGTCCTCGCGGTGCAGGAACTTGTTGGCCTCGGCGTCGCCGGTGAACTGTTCCTTCTTGCCGTCCCACTTCAGCTCGCGCTTGGTGCGGTACGAGACATTGGCCATCGCCGGCAGCACGCTCGACCGGTAGCCGACCTCGATGTCACAGGTGAGCATGCTCTGCTTGCCGGCCTTGACCGCCGCGATGAAGTTGTTGAAGTGGCCGCCGTCGCCCGAGCCGGCCAGGTCGAGCGCGTCGCCTTGCTCTTCCTTGATGGAGTTCGAGTCGGGACCGGGCTCGTCCTTGCGGCCAAGGAAGGTCTTCCAGGCGCCCTCGCCATTGATCTCCAGACGCCCTTCGCTGCCATAGAAGATGTTGCCGATGTTCACCGTGCCGTCCTTGTTTGTGTAGTGGCCGCGGGTGGCGAACTCGAAGATGGTGCCGTCGGCGTACTCGAAGATCGAGGTCTGCGTGTTGGGAGTCTCCTGCTGGGAATCGCCTTGCGCGAACAGACCGCCGAACGAGCGCACCTTGACCGGGTACTCGTCCTTGTTCAGGCCCCAGCGGCC
>JANPCZ010000088.1:0-8758 GCA_031431215.1 Myxococcales bacterium | reverse complement strand
CGCCCGAACCAGCCTGCAAGCCGTTCGCGCACAGCAGCCGTGGCGCCAGCGATCATCGTTGCGCCCCCACCACGATGGGCTGCGGCGTCGATTCGGCCAGCAACTTGCCGACGGCGGCGCGAAACACGTCGGCGCGGTGCTCGTAGTTGCGGAACATGTCGAAGCTCGAGCACGCTGGCGACAGCACCACCGCATCGCCGGTTCGTGCCATCAACGCTGCTCGCACCACGGCGTCCTCCATGGTCGCTGCAACCTCGACCGGCACCACCTGGCGCAGCACCGCCTCGATCCGATTCGCTGCCTCGCCAATGACTACGGCGCCGCGGCCGACCTCGTTCATTGCAGCACCGAGCGGCTCATAGCTGCCGCCCTTGTCGCGACCGCCGGCGATCAGCACCACCTTGCGCGGAAAACCCGACAGGGTGGCCACCACCGCGCCGACGTTGGTGCCCTTCGAATCGTCGAAATACGCCACGCCGCGCGCCTCACCCACCAGCTCCATCCGGTGCGGCAGCGCGCGAAATGCCAGCAGCGCGCGCCGCACCTCGGCGGGCAACGCACCCGCCAGGCGCGCCGCGACCATGGCGGCCAGTGCGTTCTCCTGGTTGTGCCGGCCATACAGCCCAGGCACGTCCGCCGGGTAGCGCTCGCAAGGACCGCCCGGCAGCCGGACACACAAAGCGCCGCCCTCGACCCAGCCGCCCTCGTCCAGGCTCCGGCGGGTCGACACGCGCACCACGCGGCTTGGCACGCTGGGCAGGAGCGCCAGCACGCGCGCATCGTCGACGTTCAGCACCGCGAAATCGCCGCCGGTCTGCGCCGAGAAGATCCGCGCTTTGGCCGCGGAGTAAGCCTCGATGTCCGGATAGCGGTCGAGGTGATCGGCGGTGATGTTGAGCAGCACCGCCACCTGCGGCCGCAGGCGCTCCGCCGTCTCAAGCTGAAAGCTCGACAGCTCGACGACACATACTCCGCCTGGCGCCGCCGCCGGGGTTCCGACCGCCTCGGACAGCGGGATCCCCAGGTTGCCGCCCGCGAACGTGGCCCGGCCGGTGGTCTTCATGATCGACCCGCACAGGGTCGTGGTGGTCGACTTGCCATTCGTCCCCGTGATGGCGATGACCGTGGCCTCGATCAGGCGAGAGGCCAGTTCCAGCTCGCCGGTCACCGGTACACCTGCGGCGCGCGCAGCGGTGATCTCGGGCAGCGTCGGTACGCCAGGCGACAGCACGATGAGATCGGCGGACACGAAGCTGTCCGTTCGATGACCACCAAGTTCCAGCGTCACTCCCGACGGAAGCGCCGACACCTGCCCGGCAAGCTGTTCTCGTGTCCGGGTATCCGTCACCGTCACGCGCGCGCCGCGCGCCGCAGACAGACGCGCGGCCGCCAGGCCCGAGCGACCCAGGCCGACGATCAACACTTTCTTTTCGGCGAGCAAGAACGGCGACAACACTTGGACGAACCTCTTCGAGCGATCACCGGACCTTCAAGGTCAGCAGCAACCCCAAGATGGCGCAGGCGAAGGAAACTATCCAGAAACGCACCACGATGCGGGACTCGGGCCAGCCCAGCTTCTCGAAGTGATGGTGGATCGGGGCCATCAGGAAGACGCGCTTCCGGGTGCGCTTGAAGTACAGCACCTGGACGACGTCCGACATCAGCTCGACCACGAACACGCCGCCCACCACCGGCAGCGACAGCTCGGTCTTGGTCGCCAGCGCCACGAAGCCCAGCGCGCCGCCCAGCGCCAGGGCGCCCACGTCGCCCATGAACACCTGCGCCGGGTGGGTGTTGAACCAAAGAAACCCGATCCCGGCACCGCCGACGGCGCCACAGAACACCGCCAGCTCGCCGGCGCCCGCCACGTGAGGCATGCCCAGGTAGTGGGCGATGTTGAACCCAGCCAGGGTCTGGCCAGCGGCGTACGACAGCAGCATGAATGTGAACGCGGTGACGATGACGGGGCCGATCGCCAACCCGTCGAGACCGTCGGTGAGATTGACGGCGTTCGAGGTGCCCATGACCACGAACACCAGGCCGAAGACGAAATAGACAGACAGGGGCAGCACCAGCGGGAAGCGGTCGAAATTGAGCAGTGGTACCGCCAGCCGCGCCCGGATCGAGGGATCCCACGCGTCGCCCCACAAGAGCCATGCCACCGCCACACCACCCACCAGGAACTGCACCAGCAGCTTCACCTTGCCGGGCACGCCGCGCTTGTTCTTGCGTGCGATCTTCAGGTAGTCGTCCACGAAACCCAGCGCCCCGTACCCGACGGTGACCAGCAACGCCAGCCAGACCAGCGGCGACGTCAGATCGCACCACAGCACGGTGCCGAGGGTGAGCGCCAAGATGATGAGTGCCCCGCCCATGGTCGGCGTGCCCTGCTTCTTGGCGTGCGAGGCCGGACCGTCGTCGCGGATGACCTCGCCAAGCTGCCGCGCCCGCGCCCGCCGGATGAACCACGGCGCCACCGCCAGCGTGATCAGAAGCGAAGTCAGCGTCGCCACCAGGATGCGGGTCGACACGTAGCGGAAGACGTTGAAGAACCCGAACTCGGAACGCAGCGACTGGAAGAGATGAAACAGCATCGGTCAGCGCTCCGCCCGCGCCGGCTTGGCGGTGGCAGACCCGAGTGCACGCACGAGCGCCTCGATCGCGCGGTCGAGGCGCATGCCCCGCGACGCCTTGACCAGAATCCAGTCGCCGGGCGCTGACCAGCGGGCGATGGCTTTCGCCGCGATGTCTGGATCATCGGTGACCAACACCCGATCGGCAGAGAGACCGCCGTCGCGCGCGCCCTGCCCGATGTCGGCGCCGAGGCCGCCAAGCACCGCCAGGCCGGCCAGCCGACGTGCGGCCACCTCACGCCCCAGCGCGGTGTGCAACGCCCGTGCGTCGTCACCAAGCTCCAGCATGTCGCCCAGCAGCGCGAAGCTGTGGCGCGAGGCTCCGGCGGAATCAGCAAGCGTGCGCAGGGCGGCGGACATCGACGCGGGGTTGGCGTTATAGCAATCATCGATCACGGTTCGCCCGCCGACCTGCAGCACGCGCGAGCGGTGCGGCGGCAACGTGACGCGGCCGATGCCCTCGGCCGCTCGCAGCGCCGGCACCCCAAGCACCGCCGCAACCGCCAGCGCCGCGGCTGCGTTGCGCGCGTTGTGCTCGCCGGCCAGTGGCAAACGCACGATCACCGGCACACCACCGACCGCTAGCCGCAAGGTGGTGCCTTCACCGCCAGCGGGAACCAGATCGAGGATGCGCACAAAGGCAGCGTCTCGCCCGGGTCCGTCGGCAAGACCTGCAAAACGACGCTGCCGCGCCCGCGGCAGGTGCGCAACCTGACTGTCGAGACGTGGTTCGTCGGCGGGTAGCACGGCGATGCCCCCGGCGGCGAGCCCGTGGAACATCTCGCCCTTGGCCTCGGCCACCGCGTCGAGCGAGCCAAGTCGTCCGAGGTGTGCCGCCGCGACATTGGTCACGAGCCCGACATGAGGCCGGGCGATGTCGGCGAGGTACGCGATCTCGCCCTTCGCCCGCATCGCCATCTCAAGCACCCAGAACGCCTCGCGCCCCGAAGCTTCGAGCACGGTCAGCGGCAATCCGACGTCGGTGTTCAGGTTGCCCGCCGTGCGCAACACGCTGCCGGCCGGCCCGCCGCGCGCGCGCCCCAGCGCTCTGGGCGCCGACGCCAGCGCAGCGGCGATAAGCTCCTTGGTCGTGGTCTTGCCGTTTGATCCGGTTACGCCGACAACCTTGCCGGCAAAATTCCGGCGCACGACCCGAGCGAGATCGCCAAGCGCGCGTCGGGTGTCACGCACCGCAATCACCGGCACCTTGTCGCAGCCCACCGGCCGGCCCCGTTTCGCGTTCACCACCACCGCCGACGCACCCGCCGCCGCTGCTCGCGCACAGTAGTCGAAGCCATCGACGCGCTCACCGACCAGGGCGAAGAACAGACGCCCCGGCCCGACCTCGCGGCTGTCGCTGGCGGCTCCGGCAAACACCCGCTTGCCGATCAAGGCTCCGGGCAACACCTTGGCTTTCATGGCCTTGACCGCGAACGCCAGCGGCCGCCGCGCCGGCTCGGCCGCCCCGGCTGTCACGCGCGCCTTGACCGGCGCCTTCGCCTTGCGCTTCGCCTTCGCCTTCGCCTTCGCCTTCGGGGCCTGTCTGCCACGCCTCTTGGCCGTCATGGCTGCCCTGCCGCCGCAAAAGCCGCCGACACTTCTTCCCGATCGTCGAAGTGGATCCGGGTGGTTCCCAGGATCTGGTAGTCCTCGTGGCCCTTGCCAGCGATGAGCACGGTGTCGCCTGGGCGCGCGATCGCCACAGCCCGGCGGATGGCCAACCGCCGATCGACCGCGACGAAGAACCCGCCTTCGCCGGCCGCCACCGCCGCGTCATCAAGCTCGCGCGCCGTCGTGCGCCGCGCGCCCGTCACGACCATCGCGACAATGTGCTCGGGATCCTCGCTGCGCGGGTTGTCCGACGTGACGATGGCGAGGTCGGCCAGCCGAGCCGCCGCCGCGCCCATCAACGAACGTTTGCTGGCGTCGCGATCGCCGCCGCAACCGAACACCACGATAAGCCGAGCCCGGGTGATAGGCCGCAGCGCGCCCAGGGCACGCTCGAGTGCGTCCGGAGTGTGCGCGTAGTCGACCACGCACAGAACACCCGCCTGATTCGGCACTCGCTCAAGCCTACCTGGCACCCCGGGCAGCGCCGCCGCACCGGCAGCGATCGCCTCGGGCGCCAGCCCCAGCCCCAGCGCCAGCCCGGTCGCGAGCACCAGGTTAGCCAGGTTGTAATCGCCCACCAATGTTGATGCGATGTCGATGCGGCCCTTCGGCGTGTCGAGTAGAGCGCGCGTACCGTCGCCACCTATTTGCCGCCGCGCCACAGCCACGTCGGCCGCGACACCGGTGGCCGACGCCAGCGTCAGCAACTGCCCACGGGTCGCGCCCGCCATTTCGCGGCGCATGCGCACACCATCCTCGCGGTCGATGAACAGCGCCGCCGTGCCACCATCCGCAACCAATTCGCGAAACAGGACCGCCTTGGCAGCAAAGTAGCGCTCCATCGTGCCGTGGTAGTCGAGGTGGTCCTGCGTGACGTTGGATAGACCGACGGCACGAAAACGGCAACCCGCCAAACGCCCCTGATCGAGCGCTATTGACGAAGCCTCTAACACCACATCGGTGGTGCCGGCCTGCTTCATGTCGGCGAACAACCCGTGCAGCGCCAGCGCCCCGGGCGTGGTCAGCGCCGCTGCCTGTTCGCGATCGGCGTACCGGTACGACACGGTGCCCACGACGCCCGGCCGACGTCCCGCCGCCTTCAGCATGGCCTCGACCAGATAGGTCGTCGTGGTCTTGCCGTTGGTTCCCGTCACGCCTGCGAGGTTCATGTCGGTCGCCGCGCCAAACCGGTTGGCGGCGATGATGCCCAACGCCCGGCGCGCGTCCGGCACCTGGATCAGCACCGCCGCTGATCCGGGCGGTATCAGGTCAACACCGGTCGACTGGGTCACGATGGCCACCCCACCGCGCGCCAGGGCATCGTCGACGAACCGGCGCCCATCGACCTGAGCGCCCGGCACCGCGACGAACAGATCGCCAGGCCCAACCAGCCGTGAATCATCGCGCACCTCGACCACGGTGCGCGTCGCATCTCCGCGCACCACCACCCCGCCAATTCCCGCCAATAGCTCGGAGATCGCCAGCATGAACGTGGCTGTTATCCTCCCGGACGAAACGAAACCCGGCAAATCGCCCCGCGCGGCAGCGTCCCGGGCGAAGGAGCCTGTCGGTAGCCTAGACCACTGCCGTCGGGAACCAGTTCGAGACCAACTCTGCGCGCGATCTGGATGGCCTCGGCCATGGTCATGCCCGAGAAGTTTGGCACCGTCACCAGCTCGTTTGGTCGCACGTCCTCGCCCTCAGCACCTGCCACCGCATCATTCGCCTCATCACCCGGCGCGGTGACCGCGCGGTCAAGCGCGTCCTCGGATGCCAGTCCCGGATCGTCAGTACCGGGACCTTCGGCGACGTCAGACAGCGCCCGATCGTCCTGCGCCCCGGCGCGGCTGCCCCGGTCCTTGTCTGTGTCCTTGCCGGCGCCCTTGGCCTTCTGGACAACGATTGGCTCCGAGGGCGGAACCCGCAGGTAGGGCAGCGCCGCCTCGGCTATCTCCTTGAAGGCGGGCGCCGCCACCACGCCACCGTAGTGAATCGGCTGTGGCTCGTCGATGAACACACCGATGACCAACCGCGGCCGATCGAGCGGAACGATGCCGATGAACGATCCGATGTACTTGCTCTTGTCGTAGCCACCGCCCACCACCTTCTGCGCGGTCCCGGTCTTGCCGCCCACCGGATAGCCGGCAATCGCCGCTGCCTTGCCGGTGCCATCGTCGACCGCGCCGCGCATGATCGACAGCATGGTGCGGGCGGCACTGTCGGACACCACACGTTCGTCTCGGCCGGCTGCCCGGGCCGCAACGTCCACCACCTGTCCGTCGCTTGCCACGGTACGAAGCGCGATGCGCGGCGCATGGTACACGCCACCAGCAGCCACGGCGGCGTAGCCCGCCACCATCTGCAGCGGCGTCACTGTAAGCCCCTGCCCGAACGCGCGCGTGACGAAGCCGATCTCGCCCCACTGCCCGGGCGGCCGCACAATGCCCCGGGCCTCCCCCGGCAGCGTCACCCCGGAAGGCCTGCCGAACCCGAATTTCGCCAGCACCTCCGCCAGCGCCTCGCGCCCGATCCGCCGCGCGATCTTGACGGTGCCGATGTTGCTCGAGTGCTTGTACACCTCCGCCGCCGACAGCACGCCTTTGGGGTGATCGTCGCGGATGGTGTACTTGCCCACCTGCATCTTGCCCAGCTGGCAGTCGAAGCTGTCAGTCGGCCGCAACCGCCCCGCGTCCAGCGCAGCCGCGAAGGTGAACGTCTTCATGGTCGATCCCGGCTCGAACGTGTCGACCACCGCGCGATCCCGCGCGCCACGCGCCAGCGCCGACGCCGTCTCCTTGGGGTTGCCCGGGTTGTAGGTCGGTACGTTGGCGAGCGCCAGGATCTCGCCGGTGTTCGGATCCATGACGATGGCCACGCCCGCCTTCGCGTGGTGCTTCTCGACCGCCGCGGCGAGCGCCTTCTCGGTCGTGTAGGTCAAGAACTTGTCGACGGTCAAGACCACGTCCTTGCCGGCGGTTGCCGACGGGTCCACCAGCCCATCCACCAGCAACTCGCGCCCGAGCGCATCCCGGATGCCCTTGACCTCCATGGCGCTGCCGCGCAGGTCCTGATCGAAGGCCAGCTCGACCCCGTCGATGCCGCGGCCATCGACCGCGTGCCCTAGCACCGGGCCGGCCAGATCGTACGGATACACACGCGAAGGTTCTTTGCGCACGCCGACGCCAGGCAACCCCAGCGCCAGAGCGCGCGCGCTGTCCTCGGGCGGGACCCGGCGCCTGACCCACTCGAAGTAGCGCCGCCGGGGTTTGCCGAACAGCCGTTCCCCGAGCTCGCGCGCATCGACACCCAGCGCCCGCGCCAGCCGTTTGGCGCCGTCGGGCACGTTGGCCAGAAGCCGCGGGTTGCAGTACACGGAATCGAATTCGACCGTCGTGGCAAGCTCGTGCCCATTGCGATCGAGGATGCGTCCGCGGTGGGGCGGCAGCTCGATCTCCTTGAGATAGTTGTCCTCGCCCCACTCGCGCAGCTTGTCGGCCTCGTTGACCTGCAGCTCGTAGGCGCGTCGTCCGATCCAAAGTGCCAGCCCGGCAAACAACACGCCCATCAGCGCGATGCGAACCCGCGTCCAGCGGCCGATCACGGGGCCCCCGGCGGTCCGAAACCCGCCGCTTGCGGCACCACCCGGATGTCGAGTGGCGCCGGCGGAGCCATGCCCAACCGATCGCGCGCCAGCTGTTCGAGCAACGCCGGATCCTTCAGCTTGCCGACCTCGGTCTCAAGCTTGCGCCGTTCTTCGACTAGCTCGAAGTTCGCGCGCTGCTCGCGACCAAGTTCAAGCGCCACCTGCTGATGGCGCGTGTGTACCGCCACGTGCCCGAGAGCCGCCAGGGTCAGCCCCAGCAGCACCAGGCACAGCACACCAGTGCCGGTCCGACCGGATTCCCGCCGCGGCCCCACGATCGACGTAGACGACGCCGCTCCGGTCACGCCGCGATCCTCTCGGCGGCGCGCAGCCGCGCCGATCGCGCACGCGGGTTGCGAGCCATCTCGCCATCGGCCGGCACGATGACCTTCTTGGTCAGCACGCGCACGAACGGCTCGGCGTCGCCATCGCGATGCCCCAAAGTGCGCAGCCGCTGCTTGACCAGCCGATCTTCCAGCGAATGAAACGCGATCACCACCAGCCGGCCGCCGACTCGCAGACACCCAGGCAAGTGGCGCAGCAGACCATCCAGCTCGACCAGCTCCTGGTTCACAGCGATGCGCAACGCCTGGAAGGTGCGGGTCGCCGGATCCTTGTGCGCTTCCCGCCGCGGCACCGACCGCGCCACCAGGGCCGCCAGCGAGTCCGTCGTCGCCAGAGCATCCCGCCGCCGCGTATCAATGATGGCGCGGGCGATCTGGCGCGCGTAGCGTTCCTCGCCGAAGTCGCGCAGCACGGCCTCCAGCTCGTCGGGCTCGATCCGTTGCAACAGATCGGCTGCCGACTCACCCTGCGTGCGGTCCATGCGCATGTCGAGCGGCCCGGGCCGCCGGAACGAGAACCCGCGCTC
>JANPCZ010000087.1:0-6455 GCA_031431215.1 Myxococcales bacterium | reverse complement strand
CAGCAAGACCGACGGCACCACCGTGACGCTGGCCGCGGAGATCCTGCGCAAGAATAGCGAAACCCCGGCGCCGCTGACCTGGCTACACGCCGATGCCACCCGCAAGGAAGCGCAGTTCCGCAACGGCGACGAGGTCATCGGGATCACGGTGCGCGGCTGGAAGATCCCGGCGGCGGACGCCGGGCTGCCCATGACGGGTGTCTGGCAGCTCGCCACACCGGTCGATCTGAGCGACGGCGACCGTGTGCGCATCAAGCTCAAGGGCGACGGTGTGGGTGACCTGCGTGCCTTCACTTCGCCGCTGGCCGCTTTCGCTGCGCTGTCCGGGCCCGCGCCGCGTATCAAAAAGAAACCGCTGGCGGCCATCGCCGGCACCGTGAATCGCAAAGCCGTGCTTGCGCTTGCGCCGCGGGGCAGGGATGCGCGGCTGGCGGAGCTGTATCTACAGAGCAGCGGCACGGCCGCGGCGGAAACGCACGCGAGGCACCGCCAGTTATTCGAGGACGTGCTGTCGTGCCGCGACGGCCGCATCCCCACCCTGGTCACCGTCGCGTGGCAACCGAGAGTCACGCGCGTGCTCGCACGCGGCAACTGGCAAGACGAGAGCGGCGAGGTGGTCAAGCCGGCGGTGCCGCACTTCCTGCCGCAGCTTGCGCTGGCCGACGGACGACGCGCGAATCGACTGGATCTCGCGCGCTGGCTCGTGTCGCGCGACAACCCGCTCACCGCACGCGTGACCGTGAACCGGCTGTGGAAGCAGCTGTTCGGCGCGGGGTTGTCGGCGCCGCTTACCGACGTCGGCGCCCAGGGCGAGCCGCCGTCGCACCCCGAGCTGCTCGATTGGCTGGCGGCCGAATTGACCGACAACGCTTGGGACATCAAGCGCATGGTCAAGCTGATGGTCAGCTCGAACACCTACCGCCAGGACGCTGTGTTTCGTGACAATCTGAAGGACATCGATCCGGGCAATCGATTGTTGGCGCGGCAGTCACCGCGCCGTCTGGAGGCCGAGCTGGTGCGCGACAATGCGCTTGCCACCGCGGGTCTGCTGGTGGGCGACATCGGCGGGCCCAGCGCGCGGCCTTATCAGCCTGTCGGCTACTACGAGAACATCAATTTTCCGCTGCGCGACTACCAGCCTCACGAGGACGACCGTCAGTACCGGCGCGGGCTGTACATGCACTGGCAGCGCACGTTCTTGCACCCGATGCTGGCCAATTTCGACGCGCCGTCGCGCGAGGAATGCACCGCTGACCGGGTGGTGTCGAACACGCCGCAGCAAGCATTGACCTTGCTGAACGACACCAGCTTCGTCGAGGCGGCGCGCGCACTCGCCGAACGCTTGGTGGCCGATGGCAACGCGCACAATGACGAGCAGCGCCTGACTGCGGCGTACGAGCGCGCCCTCGCCCGCCCGCCGACCGCCCCGGAGCGCGACAGCCTGCTGCGGCTGCTGGGCGTCGAGCGCGAGAGTTACACCGGCCGCGTACCTGACGCTGACAAGCTGCCCCGCAACGGCCTGCACCGGCCGCCAGCGGACGTCGACAAGGTCGAACTGGCAGCCTGGACGGCGGTGGCGCGTGTGATCCTGAACCTACACGAGTTCATCACTCGGTACTGACATGCGACCACCGTCCTACCTTTTGCAACAACAACGGCGCACGTTCCTGGGCGGCGCCGGATGTGGTTTGGGCCGGCTGGCGCTTGGCACGCTGTTGCCGCCCGCGCTGGCCGGGCCCGCCGACGCGGCCACGGCGGCACCCAAATGGCGGGGCGTGCTGGCGGCCCCGCACGTCCCGGTGCGCGCGCGGCGGGTGATCCACCTGTGCATGGCGGGCGGCCCGTCGCAATTCGAGAGCTTCGACTGGAAGCCGGCGCTCAAGAAGCTGCACGGCGAAGGCTTCCCCGAATCGTTCACCAAGGGCCAGCAACTGGCGCAACTGCAGAACACTGTTCTGAAGGCGCGCGCACCCGCAGTCGCGTTCAAGAAGTGGGGCCGCTCGGGGCAAGAGATCTCCGAGCTGTTCCCGCACATCGGCGGCGTCGCCGACCGCATCGCCATCGTGCGCTCGATGCACACCGAGCAGATCAACCACGATCCCGCGCATGCCTTCATGAATGCCGGGTCGATCCTGAAGGGGCGTCCCAGCATGGGGTCGTGGCTGCTTTACGGCATCGGCGCCGAGAGCGAGAACCTGCCCGGCTTCGTCGTGATGGTCTCGGTGGGACGCAATGGCGAGCAACCAGTGTCGTCGCGGCAATGGTCGGCGGGCTTCCTGCCGAGCCAGTTCCAGGGCATCCAGTTCCAGTCGAAGGGCGACGCCGTCCACTACGTCGGCACGCCCGAAGGTGTCGACGCCGCCGGACAGCGTCGCGTGATCGAGGAAGTCAAACACCTGGACGGCATGCTGGTCGACTCCAAGCACGACCCCGAGATCAGCACGCGCATCAAGCAGTACGAGCTGGCGTTCCGCATGCAGACCTCGGTGCCCGAGCTGACCGAGCTTCACAAAGAACCGCAGCACATCCTCGATCTGTACGGTGTCAAGCAGCCGGGCGACGGCAGCTTCGCGTCCAACTGTCTGCTGGCACGCCGCCTCGCCGAGCGCGGGGTGCGCTTCATCCAGCTCTACCATCGGTCCTGGGACCACCACAGCGACATCGAGGCCGATTTCCCCAGGTCAGCGCGGCAGGTCGATCAGGCGTCGGCGGCGTTGATCCAGGATCTCGCGCAACGCGGGATGCTGGACGACACGCTGGTGATCTGGGGCGGCGAGTTCGGGCGCACACCCATGGGCCAAGGCACCGGCCGCGACCACCACATCAATGCGTTCTCAGTCTGGCTGGCGGGCGGCGGCATCAAGGGCGGCGTCACCTGGGGCCACACCGACGAGCTT
The DNA here is from genome assembly GCA_031431215.1 of Myxococcales bacterium. Lineage (GTDB taxonomy): Bacteria > Myxococcota_A > Polyangia > Fen-1088 > Fen-1088 > JANPCZ01. The sequence goes on along the minus strand of JANPCZ010000087.1, from coordinate 3,558 downwards.
GGCTACAACCACCTCAAGGACGGCCAGGACGTGGCCGTGCGCGATCTGCACGCCACCATGCTGCACCTGTGCGGCATCGAACACCACCGGCTCAACTTCCGCTTCCAGGGCCTCGACCAGCGCCTGACCGGCGTCGAGGAAGCGAAGATCGTGAAGGGGCTGCTCGCGTAGGAGCGGTCCCGCGAGATAGTCGCCCGACCCTGTCAAGGAACTTCGAGGCCCTAGCGCCGCGGTGACGCAGGCGCGGAGGTCAAGCGCGCAGCTTCCTCTACGGAGATCTCCGTGGGAATCGGACCGTCACGACGAACCAGAACGAGGCGGTCAATGGCGTGGCCGTGCGAGCGACCGGAGACGACCACGGTGTGGTCCCCGGCCGGCAAGACGCGCACCACCGGAGTCAGCGGGTGCGGAGGCCCGCGATCGGCATTGGTGTTCCAGGTCCAGCCCACGGGGTGACCGAGGATGGCGACCTTATGCCAGGTGTCTCCCAGGGCCGCCTGTTGAGGAGCGTCGGCGCCACCGACGAAGCGAATCCAGCTGTCGTTGCCATCGGGATCGGGCGTCTCGGGGCGATTGCCTGGATCGGGCATGCGGCTGCGCCACAGCAGCTGATAGGAGCCCGGGGTCTGGATGCGAAAGTTGTAGCCAAGAGATCCCTCCCCGCCCGCGGGCTGATTGGCTTGCGTCCATTCGACGTAGCCGTTGCCGGCAAAAGCAGGGGTCGCGGTGGCCAGCGTCCAGCCGGCGGCCGGGGGCACCGATTCGGCCTCAATGACCAGGAGGCCGTCGGTTTCGACGAACGCTGGACGCAGCTGACCCGGGTACGCGGCGCCCGATGGCGGCAGATAGTCCTGCCCGGTGGTCAGAACGAACTGGTCGAGCTCGCAACCGTCCTCGCGCATTGAGACGTTGACTGTGTGAACCCCCGCGGTGGGCACATCGAAGTAGATCTTGCCCTTGTGCTGACGGTGGCGATTTGCCCAGCGCCAGTTCTTGCTCGCGTACGTGTGCTGGCGGGCCGAGCTGTCCGGCCAGGCATCATTCAGGCCGAAGTGGAGCGTGTTGTCGTCACCGTCGGTTCCGAAGGCCCGCACCCAGATGTAGTAACGGCCCGCGGTGGTGAACCGGATCCGGTACGACAGGACGGCCATCTCACCGGGCTTGTCACTGATGCTCTCGCCGGGGATGGGCGGGGTACCGTCGACGCCGGTGTCCGGCAGAACCTCGATGTACGCTCCGCCGCTTGCCCCCTCCACGTGGGGTGGATCGATGTCGGGGCCCGGCGGGGGTGCCTTGGTGGCGCTGGTGATGTACCAGGCCCGCTTGTCATCGCGGGTCTGACGCGCAAATTGCTCGGCCTCGACCACGACAAAGCCATCAACCTCGGTGGCCGCGATCTCCTCGGAAGCCAGGGTATTGGCGGGGGTAGACGCCGATCGCGAGGCGCGCGAAGCGCAGCCCACGAACAAGAGAGCGAGCGGCAGGAGGCGCATGGAACGCAGCGGGATCACGGCTTGATGGGCGGCGGGACCTTACCTGACTTCAACGGCGACGCGGGCGGACCGGCGCCGCTCGGCTGCTTGAAAGCGGCGTCCATCGTGAGCAGGAACTTGTCGAACTCCATGCCGTCTTCCCGCATCGAGAACATGACGGTGTGGACGCCGGCCGTGGCGACATCCAGCCAGGCCTGCGGATTCGGCTGACCCGCCACCAGGGAGCGGACGGCGTTGCCCCAGAACCAGACCTTTTGCAGCTTGGGGAACTGCAGGCAACGGCCCGAGTCGGGCCAGCCGTCGTCAAGGCCGCCCTGCATGGTGTTGTCCTCGTCGTCATTGGAACGCATGCGGGACCACAGGTAATAGCGGCCCGGCTTGGAAAAATGGATCGGGTAGTGCAAGACCGCCATCGAGCCCGGATCGAGGCCGATATTGAGACCATCGATGCCGCGTTCACTCTTGAGAACGAACGTATCTGGAAGAACCTCCACGTACGCCCCGCCGCTTGCGTCGGTGACCCTGACCGGATCGGGGTCGGGCTTGGCGGTCGGCTTGTGTTTGGCGCTGCTGAGGTACCAGCGTCGAATCATGTCGCGGGTCTGCTTGACGAAATGCTCGGCCTCCACCACCACCAAACCATCGGTCGCCGCAAAGACGGTGTCCGGGGCGGCCAGCGGCTGATCGGCGGCCGGCAAGGGCGGCAGGTTGGCCATGCGTTCGACCTCGGTCAGGGCAGGCCTGGGCGGATCGGCAGGCTTCTTGGCGGGCTCCGCCGCCTCGGCCGGACCGGCCGCGAGCACGAGGACTAACGCAGTAGCACCAAAACAGTTCCGCATAAGAAAAACGGTTTACCACGGGCCGTGATGCAAACACTAGGGCTCGACAAGACGCGTGAAACGTGTAGATACCTACGCCGGTCTGATGGGCCACATGATCATCACGGCCCAGGGCAAGGCAAAGGCGGATGGCTCACCCGTCGATGTGGATCGGGAACTCATCACCTCCTTCATGGTGGTCGACGAAAATCAGAGCCCGTACCTGCAGCAGAACATCGATACCTACGCCGGCAATCCGGCCAGCGTCGATCCGGGCAGCGATGAATTCGCCGAGAGCAATCTCATGCACTCGATCAACGGCTACGTGTTCGGCAACCTCCCTGGTCTCGACATGAAGAAGGGCGAGCGTGTGCGCTGGTACCTGATGGGCATGGGGACCGAGGTCGATCTGCATACGCCGCATTGGCACGGCAACACGGTGCTGGTCGACCAACACCGCCGGGACGTGGTCGAACTTTTGCCGGCCACCATGTTGACGGCGGACATGCAGCCCGACAATCTCGGCAAATGGCTGTACCACTGCCACGTGAGCGACCACATCCTGGCCGGCATGCTGGCCACGTTCACGGTCAATCCATAGGCGCGCTTGCCGGCCGGGTGGCGCTGGCCATCGCGGCGACGCTGGTGGTAGTTGCCCCCGGCGTCGCTCGCGCGTTCGTAAGCACGACAACGCCCGCCGGCCATCAGCAACGCTGGCCAATCGCATGCGTGGCGTTGCATGTCCACCTGGCGGATCTGCCAGGCGTGCCAGCCGATGAGGTGAGGGCGGCGGCGCTGGCGGCGGCCGCCGCCTGGTCATCGCCAACGATAGCGTGCACCGATCTGCAGATCGCCCTGTCGTTTGAAAGCGGCCCCGGGCCCTCGCCGGATGATGCGACCGCCAGGGCGATCGGCTGGCGCCGCGATGGTTGGTGCGACACCACCCAGCCGTCGGGATCGCTGCGCCCGTGCAACGATCCCTCCGCGGTCGCCGTGACCTCGGTGTTCGCGGACAACGACAGCGGCCGGATCCGAGGCGCCAACGTGCAATTCAACTCCCGCGCAATTTTGTGGGCGCGACTGGACGCGCGCGGAAAGCCATCGACGAAGCAGGACCTGGAGAGCGCGCTGACCCACGAAATGGGGCACTTGCCGGGCCTCGCGCACCCGTGCTGGGGCGGCGTCGGCCCACGAGCCGTCACTGATACCGGCGCCCCCGAGCCTGACTGCTACGGCGCCGACGACGC
>JANPCZ010000086.1:0-2671 GCA_031431215.1 Myxococcales bacterium | reverse complement strand
GCCGCGTGTGCGGCGCGTGCTTCATCCAATAACGTCTGGTTGTCGGCGAACGCATCCAGGATGTCGAGCTGGCTTTGCGGGTCCATCAGCGACTGCTGATCGTGCTGTGACGTGATGTCGACCAGCGTCCCGACGCTGGCGACAAGCTCGGCCGCGGTTGCCAGGCTGCCTCCCAGGTGCACGCGTCCGCGGCCGGCGCGCGCGATCATGCGGCGGACCACCAGTCCGTCATCAGTGGCGCGGCCGTCGGCCTCCAGGCGCGCCCGCATGTGCGGGTCGGCGGTCAGATCGAATACTGCCTCGACTTGGGCCTCGTCGCGCCCAGTGCGAATGATGTCCGTGCTGGCGCGGCCGCCGCGCAGAAGACCCAGCGCCCCGACCAGGATGCTCTTGCCAGCGCCGGTCTCGCCGGTGATCACGGTGAGACCCGGCGCGAAGGGGATCTCCATTTCGTCGATCAGGGCGAACCCCGAGATGCGTAGCAGCGTCAGCATGGTGGCCTCCGTTCACTCCAAGAGCGGAGGGGTATCGGGCGCAGGCGCGGTTTCATTGCGTACTTTCTCTGGCCTTCACCCTGCGTCAACCTTCCTGGCGCTCGCCCCAGGACAGCTTCTGGCGCAGGATTGTAAAGAACGGGCTCTGCGGCAAGAACGTGCGCAGGGGCCGCTCGGCCTTGCGCACCTCGATGACATCACCGGGGTCAAGATCGCGGCTCCACTGGCCGTCGGCAGTGACGGTCACGGATGTTGCCGATGCGTTGGTCACCCTGATGATGGCGTCGGCGGGCATGACCACGGGCCGGTTGGTCAGCATGTGCGGACAGATGGGGGTCAGCACGATGGCTTGCAGGTTGGGGGTCAGGATCGGCCCGCCAGCCGCCAGGTTGTACGCGGTCGAGCCGGTGGGCGTCGACAGAATCAGTCCGTCGGCCTTGTACGTCGTGGTACCGGCCCCGTCGAGTTCGGCCGACAGGTCGAGCAAGCGTGGCCCCCCGCGCTGGGTGATCACCGCCTCGTTGAGGGCATTGCGGCCCTCGGCCCCGGGCCGGCCGGGGCGCACGGTCACGCGCAGGCGCATGCGTTCCTGAACCGGCAGACGGCCACCACACGCGGCATCCAGTGCGGCGGCGGCCTCGCTGACGCCGTAGTGGGTCATGAAGCCGAGGCTACCGAGGTTGATACCCAGCAACGGCACGCCGTCATCGGCGACCAGGCTGGCGCCGTGGAGGAACGTCCCGTCGCCGCCGACCACCACCAGCACGTCGATGGCGGCGCCCAAGTTCTCGGCGGCGACGGCGTGCGCGCCCTCGATCGATTCGGCGTGTTCGGGCAGCGCGACGATGCGTAGGCCGCGGCCGGCGATGCCCTTTGCCAGCTCCGTCGCGATGCCCGCCGCTTCGGGCTTGCCGGGCCTGAGCAGGAATCCCACACGCATTGGCGGCAGTATCGCACAGGGCGAGATCGCGTCGACGTCGACGACATCGTCAACGACAGCGGGTCCGGTCAGGGAGCGACGCGCTCAATACCGAAACCCGACGTCAGCGGCCGCGTGAAACGCAGAGATCCCAGGGTCACGGACTCGCCTCGGGGTAAGCGGTAGAGCGGGGTCAGGTTCGACATCCTGCGGATGTGCGGTGTGCTCGGCAGGGCCAGGAGAAAATCTACGCGTCGGGCGGCAAGGTAGCCGAGGTGATTGATCTGTCCGTCGGCGCCGCCCTCGCCCTCGCGCACGAAACTGAGCAGCAGCGGATCGACACGCCCATCCAGCGAGCGCACCGCGAACCGCTCGTCCAGCCAGTAGCGGATCTGGACCTCCTCGGTGGCGACGATCACCGGACGGTGGGTGGGGCTTCCGGCGCGGCGAAACAGGAACTCGCTGGTGTCCGCCCGTTCCTGCGGGGCGCCCATCGCGTGCCCAAGCTCGCCGTGGAAGTCACTGCGTCTACGCACGTCGGCTTCGCTCGCGTACACAAGCGTGAGAGCGCCGGCCGAGAAGACCAACAGCCAGCGGACAGCAACGCTTCCGGTGCTCCCGCCCCAGCGCCGCCGCATCGCACGCGCGCCGTGCGTGGCAACCAGCGCCAGAGCAGGCATGACGAAGATTGTGTAGCGGGCCAGATGGGCGCCTCCCAGCACCGTGCTGTAAAGGACGAAGAAGAGGACGAATACCGTTGTGAGTAGGGTGAGGGCGCCCAGATCGCCGCGGCGTGGCGACGTTCCCGGGCGCGTCCGCTCCGCTCGCCACCTGCCGAATGCACTCGCCGCTCCGACCGCGAAGAACACCGCCAGTGGCAGGTAGGCACAGAGGCGCAGCGCGAACTTTGGATCGAAGCGCAAGCCGCCGAGCCGCAACCCATCCACGGCGACGGTGACCCGACTCAACGCCGAGGTGGGCAGGAACGTCCCGGTCGCGGCCCGGTGAAAAAGCACGGCAGCGCCAGCGAGGGCGGCCGCCGGCAGTCCTTCGATCAACGTCATGACGACGGCCCGACTCAACCGTCGCAACCGTTCCGGCCGTGAACCGGCCCCCCGCGAGCGGCCCAATACGCGGAACATCAGCACCACGGCCAGCACCACGAAGCCCTCGGGCCGTATCCAGCATCCGAGGCCAAGCAGCGATGTGGCAAGCACGTCATTGCGAGTGGGACCTTCGTCGGCCGGCCGGCTGAACC
>JANPCZ010000085.1:0-2851 GCA_031431215.1 Myxococcales bacterium | reverse complement strand
TCGTGGACCTGATTGGCAATACGCGGACCGCGGCCGGGCTGCGGGTCAAGGCCCAGCTCGACACGCGGACCTACAATACCGGCGTGGAAATCACAAAGGCGCAGATGGGCGAATTGGCATTGCGACCGCACACATTTCGTGCCGAATGGAATTACGAACTGCAACCACGCGAGTTGACTAGGTAATTTTGATCAAACGCCTAAGCGCAGGCTTGGTGGCACTTTCGGTGATCGCCGGCCCCCGACCCGCCAACGCGTACAATTGGAACACCCATAAGAGGACGGCCCAGGTGGCGGCGGCGATCGTGCGCGACACCGGGCCAAGGCCCGCCCAGCCTGCCGGTGCGAATCCCGTGTTGTGGAGCGTATACCTCGATTTCGTGCGCGGAGCGGGAAACCGCCTCCTGAACCTCCAAGTGGGACTGGACTCGAACCCCAACATCCGGAACCGTTCGTGCCCGCGCGACCCCCGCGACAACCTCGCGAACCTGGCAGCCTTTCGCATCCGCGACTTCAACTACAAGCCGCTGCGCAGCGAGGTGCCTTGCGGACTGACACCCATCGTTAACCCCGATCCCGAGCAGGTGCTCACGCTCGCCCTGGGTCTTACCCTGGGATGGCACGGCGCCTCGGTCGACGACCTCACCCACGACACGAAGCTGTGGATCCGACCGACCAGCGCCTTGTACATCGGCTACGTGAGGGAGGCGGCCAGCTCCGTCATTCAACTGGGCCTGGGAGCGATCCTGACGCCCTTCATCTGCCTTGGCGGCCTAGGTGGCTGGTGTGAATCAGCGCTTTCGGTAGGGCCGGTGGTTTCCCGTCGCCGCCTTCGGCGCTTCGCGGCTGTGGGCGGGCGGCGACCTCGCATCTGGCCGCGCGGCCGGACGGCGCAGTTCCTTGGTGCGCCAGGAGCGAAGACGGCGCTCTGGGCGTGGCGGTGACCGTCAGCGGACGCCGAGGGCGGCGAGGCGAGCCAGGTTGGTAGCGGCGGCGAGTAGCGCGAAGTCGCAGCGGATCTTCTCGCGGCCGCGCATGCGGGCCCGACGGCCGCCGTGTTTGCGTCGCATGAGGTGGCCGATCTTGCGTTCGACCTTGGGCCTGGTGGCGCGATAGCGCCGCCTCCACTCTGGGTCGCGTTGTCGCGCGCGTGAGCGCACGAGCGTCGCGTGCTTGGGATGAATGCGCAGCGAGCGACCCGATGCGGACGTAGTGCACTGCGCGCGCAACGGGCACGACGTGCACGACGCAGAAAAGTCGGCGACTGCGGCTCCGTCCTGCAGGACGCGCAGCTTGACCAGCGTACCCGCCGGGCAGCACGCGGTACCTGCCTGCGTGTCGATCTTGAAGGCGTCCTGCGAATAGAGCCCAACCCGCGGTGGCGACGCAGCGGCGACCTTGACGTTCGGCTCAGCGCCTGCAGCTTCGATCTTCTCGACGAGATCTGCAGTGCCGTACGAGGCGTCGCCGTAGATCTCGGTCGGCCCGTTCGCGTCGGCCTTCTTCGCTTGCGCGAGTTCCGCGCCGACGAGCGTCTCCGCTACCGCCCCGTCGGCGACGTTGCCCGCTGTGACTTCCGTCGCTGTGATGATCTCCGAATCAGGGTCGATGGCGACGTGACCCTTGTAGCCGTCGAAGTTGCGCGACTGCGTCTTGTGCCCGTGGCGCGCCTCGGGATCCACCGTCGAGATCACGCGATCGGGCGCAACACCATGCGCGATGCGGAAGCGCCCGTCCTCGGTCTTTTCCAAGTCTTGCCCGAGTACCGTAGCCAGCAACTCGCCGGCCTGTGCGATCTCCGTCCTGACCTCCTTGCCGTCGAGCGCCAGGAGCGCGGCGTAGCCGTCCTTGGCCAACGCGTCGACCAGCGCCGTGCGCGCCGCCGTGTCCTCCCAGTCGCAGACCGGCTTGCCCGCACCCTGATAATCGTCGTCGCGCTGCAGCCGTGCTCTGATCTCCACTCCCAGTACCCCATCGACAACGCGTAGGAGCCCGCGTATCGCCGCCCGGATCATCGTCACCGTGTCCTGCGTCGCCACTGCGTCGTAGAGCGCCGTCGAGTCCAGCACACGCTTGCGGCCGACCAACCCCGCCTCCTTCGCGACGGCGAGCGTTGTCTCGAAGATCCGGTTCGGGCGCTTGGACCGCCGCAGCCGCTCGCGGAAATCGACCAGCACCGTGTGCGCGAAGCCCGGGTGATCGAAATCGAGAGCGCCGGCCGCGTACTTCCAGCGAAGATCGAAAGCGAAGGAGTCGACCGCCTCCCGGTCCGACAGCCCGTGCAGCCGCTGCAGCACCATCACCACCGAGACAATCCGCGGCGGCACCGAGTCACGTCCGATCACGGCGAAGAGATCCGCGAATTCCTCGTCTGGAAACAGACGATGGCACTCGCGCGCCAAGAAGCGCTCAGGCGCCTTCGGTCCCAGCCTCGCTTCGCAGGCCGCGCGCGTCGAACGGTGCAGGTCTTCCTGATTCGGTGATCGCCCCAGGCTCATGCCTCTACTTCACCTCGATGGGGTGCAGACCGCAACCTACTTCTCACAAATTAACCTATGATCACATATGGTTACATATGATCACGGCCCCGCGGTCGGGACGCGGCCCTCGGGCCGGTTGTGCCGCTCAGCGGTCGGCGCCTCGGACACGAAACCGGAGATGCGCCCACCAGGGCGCCGCCCACCGATTCACAAGCCGATTCACACCAGCCACCTAGTAGTCCGTCTCGGAAGTGTCGCCCACAAACGGTTCAGGGGCGAGCCACGGGCCGAACATGCTGACGGCGCTGGCGAGGACGTCGGCGATCACTCCGCTGACGGGGATCGGTTCCCAGCGGCCGGTGTGTCGGCGAA
>JANPCZ010000084.1:0-1814 GCA_031431215.1 Myxococcales bacterium | reverse complement strand
CTCTTTGGTTCACACGGCCGCCCGGTTTTGAGGACATGGACCACGCCAGCTTCGTCGATCTCGTGCAACGCCGTCTTGGCGAAGTCGAGCCGCCGCCGCCCAGGAGCGTGCCCGCACGGGCGTGAGCGTGAGCGTGAGCGTGAGCGTCATGGGTAAGCGCGCGATCCTCGACCAGCACTGGAACCACAGCCCGTCCACCCGCGAGCTTCGCCGCCAACTCAGCCCACGCGTCGCCTGCCGGAATTTGTGGCGGCGAATTGAAACCCTCGGTCGAAACAAAGCGTTCGTCCAAGCGTATCGCGCGGCCCGGCTCCTGTGGCTGGCCGGCCTCGCCTGCTGCTTTCCCCCAGGTACCTACTGGCTCCGCTGCCACGCAGGCGTCACTTGCGATTCTCACGGCCCGCCCGCCTGAGTCCGAGGGCCGATACCAGCAGCGTCGGCACGGGGGGAAACCTAGGGGGAAATCTGCCCCGCCACGTCGGTGCGGTCAACGCCCTTGAAATTCGGGGGCACCGCAGCTCCCGTTCGCCTCGTGCACGCCCGAGATCGGAGTCTTGCGCTGTCGGGCCTCGCCTATTCAGGCTCCGCAGAACAGCCCTGGCGCGGTCCCCGGCACTCGTCGCTTCGCTCCGATCCGGATCGACCCCGTCGCTTCGCTCCGTTTTAGGTGCCCAGGTCCTCCGGAATCGCTGCCCAGATCACGCCGGAACGAGCGCCCAGGTGCGCCGGAATACGCAGTTCCGTGAGAGACAGCAGAGCGGGCGTCAGTTCGTGGGCCTGCGCTGGCACCACGACTGCCCCCAGCGTCGTGGCCAGCAGGGCGCTCAGCAAACCCGCGGGACGGCGTGCGATCATCGCGCCCTCTGTCCCGTCGGCGGCCTGGCCTACGTCCTACGTGACCTAACCGAGCAAACCGCAGCAGCAGGGGACGGGCGTCCCTACGGGCGGCCGCCTGCGATGAGCGCCGGAGCTCGATGAAGAACCGCTCTGGACCGGGATACTCCTCGGCCAGGAGGGTGTTTCCTTCGCCAACGCAAGTCCGTACGTGACCAGCCATTCGGCCACGAACACCCCGGTCGTAACGGGAATCACCAACTCCGTGACCGCACAACGCGAAATCACAAACAAAAAAAGGGGCGCATCCATTCCTGGACGCGCCCCCTTTTAGATCAAGAATACTGTCGAGCTACCAGACCTTGGTGGTGGGGAACGGCGCAGAGTTTCCGGTACACACCCCCGCGACGGTGTTGCCGCATGCCGGCTCGCAGCTCGTCACACCGCCGACGGTGTCGAAGAAGCCCTGAGCCACGACCTCGCTGGAAGCGCTACCGCGCATACCAACGACTCCGCCGCTGTTACCGAAGAACGTCCCACCAGCGTTGTCGGCCATGCACTTCGCCAAACCTAGTTCCGGGCCCGTGACGTTGTCCCAGCCAACGATGGTGTTGAAGTACAGCTTGCGCGACAGCGGATACTTGATTGTGGCACCGGGCGGGGCCGTGCCCGTGGTCGCAAATTGAACGTTCGCCACCGTGGGGAGCGAATTGTCGACCAGCAGCGTCTGCGTGTGCGCCTGCTGATCCGCCGAATGGCCCGCGAAACCGATGCTGCAGGGCGACGCCCCGACCAGGCATCCAATCTGCTGGGTCGCGTCCGCCACCTTGCAGGTGACGCCGGTGATCGACGCGCTCGAGTGAATACGGCTCCAGGCCCCGATGGCGGCCAAGCCCTCGCCGTCGACCAGCAGATTGCCGGCCGAATCACGCACGTACAGGTTGTACGCGCGGCCGTCGGTGTTCCCCGGCGAGAAGACC
>JANPCZ010000083.1:0-2069 GCA_031431215.1 Myxococcales bacterium | reverse complement strand
TGTCAGGTTCGCTCCACGGCGGTGCCAACGAGCGGGTGCTTGAACTGGTCGAGAAGCTGGGCACGCCGGAGGCGGTCGAGCCGTTCATCGAGCAGGCGATCGGGCGCAAGGAGAAGATCCCCGGCTTCGGCCAGCGCGGCTGCCGCTACGAAGATCCGCGCGCCCTCATCCTGCGGGGGATGGCCGAGGAGCTGGCGAGCAAGACCAACAACACGAAGCAGTTCGACATGTTCACCCGGCTCAACGAGGTCATGCGCAGGCGGACCACGCTGTGGCCCAACGTCGACTTCTACTCGGCGTCGGTGCTCAACAGCCTCGGCGTGCCGACCGACATCTTCACGCCGATCTTCGTGTGCAGTCGGATCGTCGGCTGGTCTGCGCACGTCATCGAGCAGGTGGAGAGCAACGTGATCATCCGGCCGAAGGGGCTCTACAACGGCCACCCCTATCGTCCGATACCTGACCGCCGCTCGTAAGCGTGCTCTCGCGTGGTCAGCGCCGAAGTGGCTCGCCGATGAGGGCCCAGTAGGGCAGTGCCACCGCCACCACGACCAAGCCGGCGATCAAGGTCATCACCAGGCCGAAGCGGAAGATCTCCGCGGCGGTGAGGTGGCCGCGCTCGTAGACCGTGAGCGAGGCGGAACTCTGCGCGGGATAGTAAAGCACCGCATCGCCAGCGATGGTGGCGACCAACGCGCAGACCACGGGGTTGAGGCCGCAGGCCCGGCCGATCGACATGGCGAGCGGGATGGTGGTGGCCAAGAAGCCGGCGATGTTCGGGATGAGGAGGCGCACCACCGCCGAGGCGATCAGCAGCAGCCCGATGACGAACAGCGGCTGGCTGCTGAGCGCAGGGGTGCTGCCGACTATGACCTTGGCGATCCATTCGCCCGCGCCGCTGCGGGTCAGCGCCTGGGCCAAGGTCAGCGATGAGCCGATGACGAAGAAGTTGGCCCAGCCCAGGTCGCGCTCGAACTCTTTCCAGGTGAGAACTCCGATCCGCGGCATCAGCAGGCAAGCCCAGGCCAGGAGCGCCGGCACCGCCGCGTGCCAGTGGTGCAGGCTCTCCGTCAGCCACAGCAGGGAGGCGGCGACGGTGATAATCAGGGTTCGCCATTCGACGGCGGTCAGGGGACGACGCTCGTGCTTGTCCGGCAGGGTCAGGGTGCCGCGAAAGGCGGGGCGATAGAGCAGGTAGATGACGATCGCGCCGACGACCAGGAGCATGAGGTAGGGAACGCCCATGAGCGCCATCCAGCGGAGCCAGGAGATGCCGCCTATCAGGCCCGAGGCGACGACAGGCGTGATTCCGCCGGTCAACAGCATGGTCGAGGCGAGGCGGTTGATCGAGTTGAGGGCCAGCATCAGCGCTTTGGCCAGCGGGGCACCCCGCGGAACCGCGGCCAGATCGAGCGCGTGGTCGTAGACGTGGACCAGGATCCCGGTACGTGTGGTGGCGGAGGGGAGGATCGCGGTCATCAACGGAAAGGCGGCCAGCATCTGGATGTAGAGCGCCCGCGGCCGCCCGCCCGCGCGGTGGAGAAACCAAAGCGCCATTCGCTCGGCGAGACCGCTGCGCGAGACGGCGAGGCCGATGGTGAGGACACCCACCAGGAAGTACGGTGCCGGGTCGGCGAAACCGACCAGGGCCTCCCGGACGTTGCCCACGGCGCCCGTGACGACCAGGGCGGCCAGCACCACGAGGCTGGTGACGCCGGACGGGAGCGCCTCGGTCCCCCACAGCGCGATCGCCGCGGCGAGCACAGCAAGCACGCGCTGTCCCTCGATGTGCAGCCCCGCCGGCGTGGGCGCGACGAGAACCACCAGCGCGGGCAGCAGCAGAAGGGCGGTGGTGAGGGGGCGGCGTCGGGCCACGGTCGCTCTTGAAATACGATCAGGAGGCTGCTTCACGTCGCGTCGTAGCCAGGGTGCAGCCGGCGGTTCCAGTGCGGCGGCGCAAAACCGGCCACCGGTGCGCGGAAGGTGGCGAGCCGCGCGCCCTGCAAGCTGCCGAGATAGGCCGTGCGAAGGTCATGTGCCCCGAATGCGAGGCTGGAGGTGTTCTTCAG
>JANPCZ010000082.1:0-2556 GCA_031431215.1 Myxococcales bacterium | reverse complement strand
GAGTCGATCTGGGTCGATGACGAAGGTGAGTACACTCCGCCCGCGTGGGCCTGGCAGGACCGTGGCTGGTCGCTGGTCTTTCGACCCCATCCCAAGAGAGAGGACGCCCGGGGAAAACCGAACGTTCGCCCGATCGGCGCCGTCGCCCGCGGCGTGCGCCGGCTCAACACGGCGGAGGCCATTCGAGACGCGCTCCTACCGGCCGTACGTCGTCGCCGTCAACGTGCTGTCACCCCTTGTCGACGAGGTCGACTTCATGAACGCCCTGTTTGGTGATGACGTCTGCCTGGAGCAGGAAACGGCCCAAGGGACTCGCGAGACTCGAACCCGGGAGTTCAACGGTGTCTGGCGTGGGCCGGGAGGGCGACCGCGTAACACGCGCCTCAGCGCTGTCCTACTCCACGTGAGGAAGGGGCTAGGAGCCACCCTGCGCGAAATCCTCGGCCTACCGGGCGATTGGCCCGACGGGAAGGACGACTTCCTCGGTGCCCTAGAACGCCAGGGGTGATGCCGCTTGGCCTTCCCCCGCTCTCCCCGCCCCGCCCCGCCGCCCCCCGTTACCGCCGCGCTTTGAACGCGCTCGCGCCCGGGTAGATCGCGGTCGGGCCCAGGTCCTGCTCGATCTTGAGCAGGCGGTTGTACTTGGCGACGCGGTCGGTGCGCGCCAGTGAGCCAGTCTTGATCTGGCCGGCGCGGGTGGCGACCGCGAGATCGGCGATGAAGGTGTCCTCGGTCTCGCCCGAGCGGTGCGACGTGATGGTGGTCCAGCCGTTGCGATGCGCGGTTTCCACGGCTTCCAGGGTCTCGGTGATGCTGCCGATCTGGTTGATCTTGACCAGCACGCTGTTCGACGTGCCCTTGGCGATGCCCATCTTGATGCGCTCGGGGTTGGTCACGAACAGATCGTCGCCGACCAGCTGGCAACGTGCGCCCAATTCGTCGGTCAGCAGCTTCCAGCCGTCCCAGTCGTTCTCGGCCATGCCGTCCTCGACGCTGACCACGTGGTACTTGTCGGCAAGCTTGGCGTACAGCGCCGCCATGCCCTTGCGGTCCAGGGTCTTCTTCTCCTTGTGGAAGACGTACTCGCCGGTCTTCTTGTCGTAAAGCTCGCTCGATGCCACGTCGAGCGCCAGGCACAAATCTTTGCCGGGCGTGTAGCCGGCTTTGTTGATGGCGTCCAGGATGACCTCGCACGCCGCCTCGGCGCCCGGCAGATCGGGCGCGAAGCCGCCCTCGTCGCCGACCGCGGTCGAGAACTTCTTCTCGTTCAGGATCTTCTTCAGGTTGTGAAACACCTCGGCGCCCGCGCGCAGCGCCTCACGGAACGACGGCAGGCCCAGCGGCACGATCATGAATTCCTGGAAGTCGAGCGCGTTGTTGGCGTGCGCGCCGCCATTGATGATGTTCATCAGCGGCACCGGCAGCACCCGCGCGTTGGGTCCGCCCAGGTAGCGGTAAAGCGGAACCCCCAGCTCGGTCGCTGCCGCGCGCGCCGCCGCCATCGACACGGCCAGGATGGCGTTGGCGCCCGCGTTGCCCTTGTTGGGCGTGCCGTCGGCCGCGATCATCGCGCGGTCGAGGCCGGCCTGATCGAGCGCGTCGCGGCCTACCACCACCGGTGCCAAGATCTTGCCGACGTTGGCCACCGCCTTGAGGACGCCCTTTTTCAAGTAGCGCTTGGCATCGTCGTCGCGCAGCTCCAGCGCTTCATGCTCGCCGGTCGATGCGCCCGACGGCACCGCGCCGGTCGCAGTCACGCCCGACGCAAGTTCGATCTCGGCCTCGACCGTCGGGTTGCCCCGCGAATCGAGAATTTCACGGGCACTGACCTTGGTGATGACAGCGGTTTTCATGGGGCCGGGAGAATCGCATGGGTAAAACCTCCAAAGCAAATGCCACGGCGTTTCTGGCTGACTCGCCGGACCGGTGAGATACTCGCGACGCATGAAGACCTCACCCCGCATGACCGAGCGCGTCCCGCCGACTCCACGGGAGATCTTCGCCTACCTCGACCGCTTTGTCGTAGGTCAAGACCGCGCCAAGCGCACGGTCGCGATCGCCGCTTACAACCATCTCAAGCGCTGCCAGCAGAAGGCACCGGGGGGAAAGCGGCTGATAAAGAAGGCCAATCTCCTGCTGATGGGGCCGACCGGGTCGGGCAAGACGCACATCGCGCGCACGCTGGCCGATTTTCTGGAAGTGCCGTTCGCTGTCGCCGACGCCACCGAGTACACCGAGGCTGGCTACTATGGCAAGGACGTCGAGGTCATGGTGGGCGAGCTCCTGCAGCGGTCCGATCAGGACGTGGAGCTGGCTCAGCGAGGCATCGTGTTCATCGACGAAGTCGACAAGATCGCACGCCGCTCGCACGGCGCGCGCACCGGCGCTGGCTCGCGCGACATCGGTGGGGAAGGCGTGCAGCAGAGCCTGCTCAAGCTGCTCGAAGGCCGCGAGGTGTTCGCGCCGGTCAACGTCACCCAGCACTGGAACAAGCACGACTTCGTCGTGGTCGACACGCAGGACATCCTGTTCATCGCCGCGGGCACGTTCTCCGAT
>JANPCZ010000081.1:0-3832 GCA_031431215.1 Myxococcales bacterium | reverse complement strand
AAGACGGTAAAGCGGGTATTTCATCGGAACCTCCATCGCATGCCCGGAGTGTACAGGCAGCGGCTCGTTCTTCGCACCGCCCGGCCGGGTCTCGTTAGCCCAGCAGCGCGGCAAAGCCGGTGCGCCAGGCGTGCGACAGGGTCTCGAGCGGAAGGTCGACGTGGCGCCCCAGCCTGAGGCTGCGGCCGCCGGTGCGGCCAAGCAGTTCGATCCCTGCGCCCGCCGCTTCCGCAGCGGCCGCCACGGCGGCCTGGTTGGCGGGCGCGAACGAGATCAGGACGCGCGACGGCGCCTCGCCGAACAGCTGGGCCAGTTCAGGCACGGCGGCTTGAGGCAACTCCAGCACCGCTCCTACCGAAAGCGACCCGGCCACACAACACTCGGCCGCCGCCACCGCGAGGCCACCCTCGGAAAGATCGTGGGCCGAGCGCAACAAGCGCCGGTCAGCCAGTTCAAGGCACAACCCCTGCACACGCTTCTCCAGATCGATATCGAGGCGCGGTGTCTTGCCTGCCACTTGCCCGTGAATGACTTTCAAGTATTCCGAGCCGCCCAGCTCATCGGTCTGGCGGCCCAGCAGCGCCACCACGTCACCCTCGCCTTTGAAATTCTGCGTGACGGCCTTCGCGGGATCGGCGATCTCGCCAACCATCGCCACCATCGGTGTCGGGTGGATGCCCTTACCTTCGGTCTCGTTGTAAAAGCTGACGTTGCCCGACACCACCGGGGTGCCAAGCGCCGTGCAGGCATCGGCGATGCCGCGAATGGCCTCGGCGAACTGCCACATGGTTTCGGGGCGCTCGGGGCTGGCGAAGTTCAGACAGTCGGTCACCGCCAGGGGTTTGCAGCCGGTCACGGCCAGATTGCGCGCATTCTCGGCAATGGCCAGGCGCGCGCCCTCGTACGGATCCAGGTAACAGAAGCCCGCATTGCAATCGACCACCAGGCCAAGACCCTTCCAGGTCCCGTCGGGCCGCTGCACGCGGATCACCGCGGCGTCGGCCTCCCCCGGACCGACCACGGTTCCCAGCCGCACCATGTGGTCGTACTGTCGATAGACCCACTCCTTCGACGCGACGTTGGGCGAGGCCAGGATCTTGAGCAGCGTTGCGCCCAATTCATCGGGCCGTGGCTGCGCCAACGCCAAGGGATCAACCGCCGTCAGCGCGTCCAGGTCCGTGGGACGCGCGCGCGGGCGATCGTACTTCAGCCCCTCGGCCAGCGGATCGGCCGGCACGTCGGCCACAAGCTTCCCGTTCGACCTGATGACGACGCGGGCGGTGTTGGTCACCGTGCCGATGAACGCGGCGTCGAGATCCCACTTCTCCAGGATGCGCAGCGCCTCGGGCTCGCGGCCTTTCTCGACCACGGCAAGCATGCGCTCTTGCGATTCGGACAGCATCACCTCGTAGGCCGACATGCCGGGCTCGCGACGCGGCACCAGGTCCAGATCCATGTCGACGCCGTTGCCTGCACGCGCGGCCATTTCCACTGACGATGACGTCAGCCCGGCTGCGCCCATGTCCTGGATGCCCACCAGCAGACCCGGCACCGCCATCAGTTCAAGGCTGGCTTCCAACAGAAGCTTTTCGGTGAACGGATCGCCGACCTGGACCGTCGGACGCTTTTCTTCAGAGCTATCGTCGAATTCGGCCGAGGCCAGCAGCGACGCTCCATGAATGCCGTCGCGACCGGTCTTGGCGCCGAAGTAGAGGATGCTGTTGCCAACCCCAGCGGCGCGGCCGAGGAAGATGCGATCCTTCTGTGCGATGCCGAGCGTGAAAGCGTTCACGAGGATGTTGCCCGCGTAGCAGGCGTCGAACGCAACGTTGCCACCCACGGTCGGAACGCCGACCGAGTTGCCGTAGCCGCCGATGCCGCTGACCACACCCGCCACCAGGTAGGGCGTGCGCGGGTGCGACGGCGGTCCGAAGCGCAGAGCATTGAGGTTGGCGATGGGTCGCGCGCCCATGGTGAACACGTCGCGCAAAATGCCACCCACGCCGGTGGCCGCGCCCTGGTAAGGCTCGACGAAGGATGGGTGGTTGTGCGACTCCATCTTGAACACCGCGACCTGGCCGTCGCCGATGTCGATCACGCCCGCGTTCTCGCCCGGGCCGTGCACGACCCGGGGACCAGTGGTGGGCAGATTGCGCAGGTGGATACGCGAGCTCTTGTACGAGCAGTGCTCGGACCACATCGACATGAACAGACCCAGCTCTGTGAACGTGGGCGTGCGCTCAAGAATAGACAGCATGCGGTCGAACTCGTCATCAGTCAGGCCGTGGGCCCTGCCGACCGCGCGGGTGACCTCGGGCTCGGGCGCCGCGCTCATCCGCGCCTCGCACTGCCTGCGCCCTGCCCCAGTGACATGCGCAGCGACTCGAAGATCTGACGGCCGCCCTCCTCGCCCAGCAACGCCTCGGACGCGCGTTCGGGATGCGGCATCAGCGCGACCACGTTGCCGGCCGGGTTCGACACGCCAGCGATGTTGAGCTGCGAGCCATTCGGATTGGCGTCGTCCTTGATGCCGCCGGCGGCGTCGCAGTAGCGAAACACGACCTGGCCTTGCTTGCCCAGCCCGTCGGCGTCGTCGTGCACGTAGCGACCGTCGCCGTGCGCGATGGGCATGCGCAGCACACGTCCGGCCGGGATCGCCGAGGTGAACGGCGTGGGTTTGCCTTCGACCCGCACGTTCACCTGGCGGCACTCGAAGTGCAGGCTGGCGTTGCGTGCCAGCGCTCCGGGCAACAGCCCCGCCTCGCATAGGATCTGGAAGCCGTTGCAGATGCCCAGCACCGGGCCACCGTCAGCCGCGAAGCTGCGCACGGCGTCCATGATGGGCGAATGCGCGGCCATGGCGCCCGAGCGTAGGTAGTCGCCGTAGGAGAAACCACCGGGCACGATCACGGCGTCGGTGGCGTCGGGCAGACGCGACTGTTTGTGCCAGACGAAACTGGCGGATTCGGTGAGCACGCGGGTCAGCACGTGCATGGCGTCGTCGTCGCAGTTCGAACCGGGGAACTGCAGGATGGCGATGCGCATCGGCACTACTCCGCGATCTCGAAGCGGTACTCCTCGATGACCGTATTCGCGAGGAGCTTCTTGCACATGTCATCCACCCGCCGCGCGGCCACGTCCTTCGACGCCGCCGCCAGCGTGATCTCGATGAAGCGGCCCACCCGTACGTCGCTCGCTTCGGGAAAGCCCAGCTTTTCGAGTGCCCGCTGCACGGCCTTGCCTTGCGGATCGAGCACCGCCTTCTTGAGCGTCACGAACACCTTGGCTGTCATGCGAGGCCTTTCAGTCCCAGGTTGCGCCTGATGCGACCGATGGGTTCTTCGGTGTCGGGCACGAACGGAGCGCCCGTGATGAGTTCGCACAAAGCGATGTAACGGCGGGCGGCCTCGCAGCGAACCTCGTCGTCCATGGCCGGCGGCGGTCCGTCACCGCGGTAGCCACCCTCGACGTACGTCCGGCGCACGTACTCCTTGTCGAGGCCACGCGGCTCTTCCTTGCGATCGAAGCGCGCCTGGTAGTCATCCGCGTACCAGTAGCGTGAGCTGTCCGGCGTGTGAACCTCGTCGATGAAGCACAGCTTGCCGTCGGGCCGCCGCCCGATCTCGTATTTGGTGTCGACCAGGATGAGCCCGCGCCGCGCGGCCAGTTCTTGCCCGAACGCGAACATCCTGGCGCACATCAAGGCGGCCTCGTCGAAGTCCTGGGCCGACAGGGCGCCCATGGCCAGGATCTCCTCACGCGACACCGACTGGTCGTGGTCGCCCTTCTCGGCCTTGGTCGACGGCGTGAGGATGGCTTTCGCCAGCTTCTG
>JANPCZ010000080.1:0-28857 GCA_031431215.1 Myxococcales bacterium | reverse complement strand
GGGAACCAGGCTTGCGGGGAACAAGCGGAACAGCGCGGCGAGCAGCAGCATGTAGCCAGGGCTGGTCTCGCCAGCGACTGTCTCGCCCGGATTGAACTCGAACAGGCGCCCGTGTGCGGCGGCTTGGCCGAACACCAGGTGGACCTCAGCGTCGCCGGCGAACATGCCGGCGTACAGGGCCGGGTGCAACAGCACCGCGCAGACTGCCAACGCCCGACCGACAAGAGCGGCACGTGGGGGCGACAGAAGTGGCATTGGTTTCTGGAAAATAGCCTAACGTCCGCTCTTGAGGGGACCGGCGCACGTGAATCGTCTGATCGATCGGGGCAAGAGTGCCCTCGCGGTGGTGCGCGAGGTGGGCAAAAACCTGGTCATGGGCAGTTCTGGGATGGCCCGCGCCCGCAGCCGCATGGGAGCGGGCAGGACCATGGCGGCGCTCGACGTACCGGCGGCGGTAGCGCGGGCGCAGGCGATCTTTCGCCAGTACCTCGTGGGTCTCGCGGAGGCCGGCTGGGACCGGGGCCGTCTTCGTGGCGCCCACGTCGTCGAGATCGGCCCGGGCCCCAACTTGGCCGTTGCCCTGCAGTTCATCGCCGCAGGAGCGGGCCGGGTGATCGCCCTCGACCGGTTTCCGGAGCTTCGCCAGCGGCCCCGCGAGATCGAGATCTACGCGCGGTTGATGGCGAGCTTTTCAGCCGAGGATCGGGTGCTGGCCGGACGCGCGTTGCGCCCGGCGGGCGTGGGTCCCGGTGTCGATCCGCAGGCCATCAGCTACCTGGGTGATTGTCCCATCGAGGCCAGCGGAACGATTGCTGCTGCGACGGCCGACCTGGTGGTGTCGCATGTGGCCCTCGAATACGTATGGGATCTCGATGCCGCGGTGGCCGCGATCCGCCGCATATTGCGTCCGGGCGGCCTGTCGATCCACGTGTGTAGCCTGGCAAGCCAAGGCGGCGTTCCCGACCACGAGGACAGGCCGCTCGGTTTGCTCGAGTACTCGCCGCGTCTGTGGCGTCTGATGTTCAGCAACCGGGGCGTGAACCGGGTGCGTGCGTCCGAACTGCGCAAACGCTTCATCGACGGCGGTCTTGACGAAGTAGCGTGCACCGTCCTGCAGGCCCTGCCGCTGGCGCAGGTTCAGGCGGCGCGCCCGCTCTTGCACGGAGCCTTCGCCGCTTTGTCCGACTACGATCTTGCGACGCTGCGGCTGCGGCTGGTGAGCCGCAAGCTCGGCTGATCTAGGCTGCCTGCTGTGTGTCGTAGAACAGCGTGATGCTCAGGCAATGGAACTCGCGGTCAGAGCTTTGGGTGACCACCTTGTCGATGATCTTCGCGCCCGGGTTGGCGTGGATCCAGCGGGTCACGGTCTCGCCCAGCTCGTCGCGGTCCCTGGCCTTCGTCGCAGTGAAAACTTTCGCTCCCAACATGATCGTTCTCCCTTGCTCTATGAATCCCCAAGCTTCACGAACGTTCGGACACACAATTACCAGGGCTGTTCAGGCAGTGCAAAGAAAAATTCCAGTAAGGTAAATTACCTAATCACCGGGCGAGATGAGGGGGTAGGGAATCCCTTGGACGAACGCCTGGGGTCAAGCGCCTTGACCGGCCGGGAGCGGCGGTGTTTATTGCACCCCCCGGAAATTCCGGTCGCCCCATTCGCATCTGGAGGATTGCTTGGAGACACTGCTCGGCCGCCCGCTCGAAGTTGAGGTTCGGGACTCCATCGAGAAAGCGATGAAGATCCTGAAACAGAAGATGTCGAAGGAAGGCATCCTCCAGGAGATCAAGCGGCGCCGTTATCACGAGAAGCCGTCGGTCAAGAAGAAGCGCAAGATGCGCGAAGCGCGCAAGCGGCGCCGGCGCGAGATGAAGCGACGGGTGGCGCGCTGAGCGAGCCGTCGCGCACGGGCGGCGGCGAGGCCGGCCGCGCGGTGGCTTCGGGGTGGCGGCTGGCCACCCGCGCGGCGCACGCAGGGACGGGCGGGGCAGCGCCTGGTGTGCCGGCCCCGGTGCTGGGGCCGGCCGGTGAAAGCGCCCACAACGTTCCGGTCTACCTGACCTCGAACTTTGCGTATCCCGACTCGGCGTCGGCTGATCGGGCAGCCGAGGGCGAGGCGTACCTGTACAGCCGCCACGGCAATCCCACCACTGCGGCATTCGAACGCGCGGTGGCTGACCTGGAAGGTGGGGATGCGGGCGTTGCCTTTGGTTCGGGGATGGCGGCGGTCGCTGCGGCGACCTTCGCGCTGGGCGCGGGCGGCGAGGTGTTGCTGTCGGAGGGCCTGTACGGCGGATCGACGCAGCTCCTGCGCGAGCTTGGGCCACGCTTCGGCATCACGCCGCGTTTTGTAAAGGGCTGGGACACGGAAGCGGTGCGCGCGGCGCTGACGCCTGCGGTACGCGCGCTTCATGTCGAGACCATCTCGAACCCGCTGCTCCGGGTGGCGGACCTACCCGCGTTGGGGGCGCTGGCGCGTGAGCGCGGCGTGCCGCTCATCGTCGACTCGACCTTCGCGACGCCGTGCCTGGCGCGGCCGCTCGAGCACGGGGCGTCCGTGGTCGTCCACAGCGTCTCGAAGTACATCGGCGGCCACGGTGATCTGATCGGTGGCATCGCGGTCGGGGCGGCCGACGTGATGGCGCGTCTTGGCCACCACCGCAACCTGACCGGTGGCGTGATGGATCCGTTCACGGCGTGGCTGGCGCTGCGCGGCTTGCGGACCATGCCCCTGCGCATGGAGCGGCAGTGCGCGACCGCGGCGCGGCTGGCTCAGGTTTTCGCGGAACTACCGGGGGTCACGCGGGTGCACTACCCGGGGCTACCTGCGCATCCCGATCACGCACGCGCGCGGGCGGTCCTGGCGGCGCCTGGAGCGATGGTTTCGTTCGAGGTTGCCGATGGCGCCGCGGCTCGGCGGTTTTACGATCGCGTGCAAGTGATCGCGCGCGCGGCCAGCCTCGGCGAGGTTGCGTCGTTGCTGACTCATCCGGCGTCGTTCTCGCACAAGGGGTTGACCGCGCAAGAGCGCGCGCGGTCCGGCATCGCCGACGGTCTGCTGCGGCTTTCCGTCGGTATCGAGGACGTGGCCGATCTGGAAGCCGACGTCCGTCAGGCTCTGTCGCCCTAGCGCCGTTGCCATGCCAAGCATGTGGATCGAGGTGCAGATCGAAACCACGCCGGACGGTGCCGATCTGGTCGCCGCCGAGGTCGGCGAGCTATGTGGCGGTGTCGAGATTCGCGACTCCGGCGTGCTGCTGGCGGCAGCGGCCGGCCGCGCCTCGGTGGTTGCGCACTCTCTGCCCGATCGACTGGACGAGCTGCTGGCGGTCGTGGATGGTGTGCTGAGCGTGGCCCGGGACGCGGGCACGGTGGTGGATCCGGTGGCCATCCGGCAGCGACCCGCGCACGAGGACGAATGGCGCGACAAGTGGAAGCAGTTCTTTCGCGCCACCCGCATCGGCCGCGGCTTCATCGTGCGGCCAAGCTGGGACCCAACGCAGATCGCAGCTGGAGAGCACATCATCGATCTCGACCCCGGGCGCGCTTTCGGCACCGGGGCGCATCCGTCGACCCGCCTGGTGATCGGATGCGCCGAGCGCCTGCGCGACGAGCGGGCGGTTCTGGGACGCTTCCTGGATCTCGGCTGCGGCTCGGGGATCTTGTCGATCGCGGCGGCTCGTTTGTGGCCCGAGGCGGTGGGGCTGGCGATGGATGTCGATCCTGAAGCGACTGCATGCACGCTTGAGAATCTCGAGCGCAATGGGGTGGCGAGCGTCGCTGTCGAGACCGGATCGCTCGACCGGGCGGACGGCCGTTTCGACCTGATCATGGCCAACATCCAGGCCGACGTGCTGCACGAACTGGCGCCGCTGTTTGCGCCGCGGCTCGTTGATGGTGGCAGCGTGGTGCTGTCCGGTTTGCTGACGTCGGACGTGGCGGCCCTGGTCGCGCGGTTTGCGCGCCCCGACGCCGGCCTGCGCGTCCACTCTCGGAATGATGACGGTGAGTGGGCGGCCCTGGTGCTTGGCTGCTGACCCGGGGAATACCAGGACCAACCCGTGCCGCGGCTTTTCCTCCCTGCCGACCGGGTCGCTGGCGAACAGGTGACGCTGCAGGCGGAGGACCATCACTATGTCGCCAAGGTGCTGCGGCTGCAGGCCGGTGACCGGCTGGTCATCTTCGATGGGGTCGGCACCGAGATCGAAGGCCGCGTCGAGCGGGTGGGGGCCAAGGCCAGCCTGGTCGCGCTGCTCGAACGCCGGACGGTTGTGGTGCGCGGGGCGGTCATCACGCTCTTGCAGTCGATTCCGCGCGGCGATCGGATGGACCTCGTGGTGCAGAAGGCCACCGAATTGGGGGTGGTGCGCATCGTGCCCGTGATTGCGGGCCGCTCGGTCGCGCGGCCGGACGGCGCCGGCACGCGGGTGCGGCGCTGGCAGACCATCGCCGCCGAGGCCGCGCGGCAATCGGGGCGAGCTGATGTGCCGGTGGTGGCTGCGCCGCAGGCGTTGGACCTGGCCCTGGCGGGTGCGCCACCGGGCACGCGGCTCGTGTTGTGGGAGGGTGAGCATGCGCGGCCGTTGCGCCTCGCGCTTACCGGGGACGAGGCGGAGGTGACGTTGCTGGTTGGCCCGGAAGGTGGCTTTCCGGCCGATGAGATCGAACGCTGTCGAGCGGCCGGCTTCGCGGCGGTGGGTCTTGGGCCTCGCATCCTGCGGGTCGAGACTGCGGCTCTGGTGGCGGTGGCCCTGGTGCAGGCGGCAGCCGGCGGGCTGGACTGACCGCCCGCCGCGGTATGAAAGCCAAGGGAAACTTGCGGTGCGTGCGCCGACTTCGCACAATGGCCCGGTGACGTCTGTCGCCGCCGCCATGCCGTCGTCGCAAGTTGCACCCGCGCTTGCACGGTCCGAGCGCGTGCTGTACGTGCGGGCGGCAGGTTTTCCGCGCCGCGCGCTTGCCGCCCTGGTCGACACGGTGCTGGTCCTGGCCATCGCCATCGGGGTGACCTCCGTGGCGGCGCTGGCGCTGGGGGTGTCGATGCCCCGGCCCAGGGAACTCGGTCCGGATCTGCTGATCGCGGGCGTGCTCGACCGCAATCCGATGGCGGTGGGCGCAGCGGGATTGTTCCTGGGTATCAGCGCGCTTTACCACTTCTATCTGGGGGGTATTACCGGGCAGACACTCGGCAAGCGCCTGTTCCGGCTACGAGTCATCTCGATTCGTGGCACCACGCCGGGACCGGTGCGCGGCATCTTTCGCTTCTTCGTGCTGCTGCTCAGCGTCCTGCCGGCCGGTCTGGGCTGGCTGTGGTGCCTGTTCGATCGGGAGCATCGATCGCTGCACGATCACCTCGCCGGGACCCACGTCATCGTCGACGAATCTTAGGTGTCCGTGAGTGCCGGAGGGCTAGCCGAGCTCGCGTCTTTGCTGGTCGCGCGTGGCACGCTCGATCCGGCCGCTGCGGTCAGCGCCGAGCGGCGCGCGCAGCTTTACGGCGGTGGGCTCGATACCGTCCTCATCGAGATGGGGCTTGCCGACGAGCGCGATATCACCACGGCGCTGGCCGAGGTCATGGGCCTGGACCCCGCGCCGATTCACCGACTGCACGAGCCGCTGCCCGACGCAGCCGCGGTCCTCGATGCGGCAACCGCCCGGCGGCTCGGCGCCTTGCCGCTGTTGCTGGACCGGGCAGGTGCGCTCGTCGAGCTGGCGGTGCGGCCGGGGGCGGATTTTCCTGGAATCGTCGGCTGGGCGGGCGCACAGGGGGTCGAGCCAGTTCTGTTCGTGATGAGCGAGCCACGCTTCTGGGCTGTCCTGGCCCTGAGCTACGGCGAGGCGCTGCCGCCGCGGTTCGGCGCCTTGCTCGGGCGTCTCGATCAGGGCGACCTTCTACGCCGGCGGATCGCCGCGCTTGCCGTGCCTGCACCAGCACCCGCGGCCGTTGCGCGGATCGAATCCGGATCAACGGCCGTCAAGGTCACGGCAAGCGTGGCCAACGACTCGGTCGATGTGGACATCTCGGTCGAAGACATCGCCGCCCCTGCCGCGGCGACCGTGCCTCGGGCGGAACCCGATCGGGAAGGCTTGCACCGGCAGGTAGCCGACGATGATCCAGCCACGGCGGTGTCGGCCATGAGGGCGCTGGCCGGCCTTCGGGACGCAAGCGCGGTGCCACTGCTTATCGATCGGGTGGCGGCCAGGCCGCCGGAGGTGTCGGCCGCAGCGCAGTTAGCTTTGGCGGCGATCACCAGGCAGGACTTCGGAGCCTCGCGACGCAAGTGGCGCGCTTGGTGGCGGCGGCAGGCCGGGCAGACGCGGCTCGATTGGCTATTCCAGGCCCTGGCGCACCAGCGGCCCGAATTGCGCCTCGCCGCTGAGGAAGAGGTGCGGGCGCTGACCGATGTGTATGCCGGCTATCACTTCGATCTCGACGAGCGCGATCGTGAAATGGCGAGACAGCGCTGGCGTCTGCGCGTGCAGCCGGGACGCGGCTCCGAGGCGACTGGCCTCCCGGCCCGCCCTGCGACCGGTCGCGAGGGCCGAGCGTGATCGAAGCCCATCCGGCGCCCGACGCCATCGACGTGGCCGTGCCGGTCATCAAAACAGTGTCGCTGACCCGGCGATTCGGCACGCAGGTAGCTGTCGACGGACTATCGCTGGAGGTGCCGGCGGGCGCTTTCTACGGTTTTCTCGGCCCGAACGGCGCCGGCAAGTCGACCACGATCAACATCTTGACCGGGCTGCTGGCGCCGTCGGGTGGGCAGGCGCACGTGCTGGGATTTCACGTCGCCCACGATTCGCTTGAGATCAAGCGCCGCATCGGCGTGGTCCCGGACGGGCTCGCGTTGTTCGAGCGGCTGACCGGCGCCGAGCAGGTGTCGTTCGTTGGGCGCATACATGGCCTCAGTCCGGCCGAGACGTCGCGCCGCTCGCAGGCGTTGCTGGAAGCCATGGAACTGGCCGACGACGCGCACAAGCTGGTCGCCGGCTATTCGCACGGCATGCGCAAGAAGTTGGCGCTGTGCTGCGCTCTCATCCACAACCCGCGGTTGTTGTTCCTCGACGAGCCGTTCGAGGGCGTCGACGCGGTGGCAGCCAAGGGCATCCGTGACCTGCTTCTGCGCATCGTGGCCAAGGGGCAGACGACGATCTTCCTGACATCGCACGTCCTCGAGATCGTCGAGCGGCTATGCACGCACGTCGGCGTCATCGACCGCGGCCGGTTGGTCGCTTCCGGGCGCATCGCCGATTTGCAGCGTGGTTCCGACGGCGCGGTTCGTAGTCTGGAGTCTTTGTTCATCTCGCTTGTGGGCCGTGGCCGTGATCCTGGCGTGGGCCTGGACTGGCTCGGCTAGACGCGCATGCATTTCGCTTACCTGCTGCGCCTGAAGCTGCGCCTGCTGTGGCGATCGTTCATTCGCCGCGGCGGGGTCCTGCCCGTGGTGGGGGT
Source organism: Myxococcales bacterium (assembly GCA_031431215.1). GTDB lineage: Bacteria > Myxococcota_A > Polyangia > Fen-1088 > Fen-1088 > JANPCZ01. The sequence continues at coordinate 21,406 of JANPCZ010000080.1, read as the reverse complement.
GGCGTTCCTGGCGGCGGTATTCTCACCTTTGTGGATGGGGCTCGCCGGTGGTGCGTACTTCCTGGTGTCGCGCCACGGCGCTGCCGGACTTGCCAGTCTGGTCGGCACGGTGCACCTCGGCTGGCTCACGTCGGCTTTTCTGTTCGCCGCTTTCGCCGAGGGTTTCGACTGGCGCCTGTTGCTGCGCTACCCGATCCCGCCACGCGCGATCTTCTGGATCAACGTGCTGCTGGGACCGTTCGATGTCGTGGCGCTGTTCCTGCTGCCGCCGCTGCTGGCCGCGGTGGTCGCGGTTGCCGGGCGTGCGGGCGGGGCGGCCGCAGTCGCCACCTTGGTGATCATCGTTCTCTTGCTACTGATCACCGGCGCGACGTTGCAGATCATGCTGGCGCTCATCGGCGGCCTGCTCAAGCGCGAGTGGGCGCGGGCTGCTGTGGGCCTCACCTTCGGCCTGGCTTGTGCAGCCCCGGCCCTCATGTTCAATCGCCACGTCGCCGCAGATCGCAAGGGCCCGGGTGTGCTCGATGGGCTGGTGGCTGCGGGCCTCGGCCCGTCGGACGCCTTCGCGTCGTGGTGTCCCACCACGGCGCCGCTGGTGATCGCCCTGCGAGGCGCGTTGTCGGGACACTGGCTGCGGTTCTCTGTCGGATTCGTTTTCGCGATCGGACTACTCGTCGTGCTGGTGCGCATCGGCACCCACCTCGCGGTGGTGGCGGCGCTGCGTGGCGATGCCGCCGGCGCCGGCGCATCTCGGCCCGCACCGCGCGACCACCGGCCCGGCCGGCGTGGCCTGCTGGCGGCTATCTTGCCCGAGGATCTGGCGCTGCTGCTCGGGCGCGAACTGCGCTACTGGCAGCGCACCCCCCAGGTCATCATCGGGCTCTTGCTGACCCCGATGATGGTGACGTTCTTCGTGTGGCAGCGGCCTGCTTTCGGACGGCTGTCGCTGTTCTTCGTGCCGTTCTTCTGTCTGGCCTCGGTGCTGAGCCTGTCGGCCAACCAGTTCGGCCTGGACCGTGAAGGCACCCGCCTGCTGTTCCTGCTACCACTTTCGCCGCGTCGCCTGCTGGTGGCGAAGAACCTGGCCAGCATCCTGGTGGTCGCGATGCAGACCGTGGCCGCGCTTGTGATCCTGGCGCTGCTTGGCGGCAGCACCGATGCGAACTCCAGCGTGGTCGAACTCGCGCTGGCCGGGCTGTCGACAGCGGCGGCGCTGCCAGCGGTGTTGATCGTCGGCAACTACCTCTCGGCCGCGCACCCTTGGCGCATGACCTTCCGGGTCGGCGGTACGCCTCCGGGCGCGATGGCGTCCGCGTTCGCCCAGATGCTGGTGCTGGGCGGCATGGCGGTTCTGCTGGCGGCACCGTTCATCGCTGCCTGGATCATCGAAGGACCTGACTTTCGCTACGGTGGACCGCTGGTCGGCATCGGCGTGATCGCGATTGTCATGTGGTCGATCTGGGTGCTGCTGCTCGGCCCGACCGCAGATTTTCTCGACCGCCATCGCGAGCATCTCATCGCGACCCTCGCCCACCCCCACGAGACCGGATAGGGCCGTCCCATGCTAAGGTCCCGGCCCCATGTTCGAGACTCTCACCAAGGGCTTTCGTAGCGCCAAGCAGAAGTTCCAGGGCGTCGCGGAACTCGATGAGTCCACCGTCGACGAAGCGCTCAAGGACGTCCGCACCGCGCTGCTCGAAGCCGACGTCGGGTTCGAGGTGGTTCAGGACTTCTGCCAGCGAGTCAGGGACAAGGCGGTGGGTGTCATCGTCAAGGTGCGGGCATCCAGCAAAGAAAAGGTTCGCAAGGTCACCGCCGAGGACCATTTCGTCAAGCTGTGCCACGACGAGCTTGCCGATCTCATGGGACCGGTCGACACCAGCATCAGGTTCGCGAAGAAGGGCCCGACCGGCATCATGTTGGTGGGCCTGCAAGGCAGCGGCAAGACCACCACGGTCGGCAAGCTGGCGTTGCACCTGACCAAGAGCCACAAGCGGCCGCTGCTGGTCGCGGCCGACGTCTACCGGCCGGCCGCCATCGAGCAGTTGCAGATCATCGGCAAGCAGCTTGGCCTCCCGGTTTACGCCGAGCCAGGCGGCAACCCGCCCGACATCTGCGAGCACGCCATGAAGGTCGCGGTCGACACCGGGCGCGACGTGGTCATCTTCGACACCGCGGGACGACTCGCCATCGACGAGCCGCTCATGAACGAGCTCAAGGAGATCAAACGCCGCACGAATCCGGCTGACATCTACTTTGTCATCGACGCGATGATTGGCCAGGACGCCGTCAACACCGCCAAGAGTTTCAATGATTGGCTCAACTTCGACGGTGTGATTCTGACCAAGCTCGACGGCGACGCGCGCGGCGGCGCGGCGCTTTCGGTCAAGGCGGTCACCGGCAAGCCCATCAAGTTCGTCGGCATGGGCGAGTCGGCCGAGCGCCTGGAAGAGTTCCGTCCCGACGGCATGGCGAGCCGCATCCTCGGCCGTGGCGACGTGGTGGGCCTGGTGCAGCAGTTCGAGGAGGTGGTGGACGAGGAAAAGGCCGAGCAGGACGCCATGCGCATGCTCAAGGGGAAGTTCGACATGAACGACTTCTTCCAGCAGATAGGCGTGCTGCAGAAGATGGGATCGCTGCAGGAGATGGTCGAAAAGATCCCGGGCGTCGCCGACACCGGCATCCAGGTCGACGAGAAAGAGCTCGGCCGCATCGGCTCCATTATCTCGTCGATGACCGACGACGAGCGCCGTCACCCCGAACGATTCGTCATTTCGAGCTGGGAAGAGGTGGTCGACGGCGGCAAGCGCAAGAAGAAGCGCAGTGCATTCTACGATCAGAGCCGTCTGCGCCGCGTGGCGCGTGGTTCAGGCCACAAGGAAAACGCGGTCGCCGACATCCTGAACCGCTTCGCGATGATGCGGCAGCTGATGATGCAACTTGGACAATCGAGTGGGCTTCTGGGCAAGATCCCGGGCTTCAAGCAGATGGCGCAGATGAAGAAGTTCGCGGGCATCGACGTGGATCAGCTCGCCGGCCTGATGAACACGCCGTCCGCGGAGCGCGGCCACTTCCAGGCGCCCAAGCGCAACGTCGACCGCGCCAAGGAGAAGCGTAAGCGCAAGGACGCCCGCAAGGCGCGCAAGCTGGGGCGCAAGCGCCGCTGATAGCGGATCAGCCAAAGCACGGCTGCGAGATCATCACTTGCGTCGGTGCGGTCCCGGCCTGCAGGCGCCACGGCCCGGCCGCTGCGGGCACCAGCGCCGATCGCGTTGGACGCAAGGTAACCGCGCCGCCAGCGGTCGCCAGCGTGGCCTCGCCCGCCTCGCACGAAACGACGGTGCAGATATCCCGGCCGCCGCCCGCGGTGGTTCCGCCGGGGGCGATGCGCCGTTCGTCCACGGTGAAGTAGGCGCAAGCCGCAAGGTTTCGGCCGTCCACGCCGGGGCCCTCAGGTTGCCAGGGCGGCCGCCGCGGACCGGCACCGGTGCGGGAAAACTCGATGGTCGCCAGGGACTCGGCCAGGTGTAGCGGGCGTGGCTTGCCATCGAGACCGACGCGATCCCAGTCGTGGACACGGAAGGTGACATCGCAGGCTTGTTGAACCTCGAACAGCAGGCAGCCACGTCCCGGCGCGTGCACCGTGCGCGCCGGAATGAAAAAGAAGTCGCCGGTCACCGGTTCAAAGTGCTCGAGTACGTCTTCGATGCGCTTCTCGGCAAGCGCCCGCTCGAAACCCGCCCGATCGACGCCAGCCCGCGTGCCGGCAAACAGCTCACCGCCATCGTCGAGCATTAGCCAGCATTCGGTCTTGCCGGTGTCGCCGACACCCAGCTTGCGGGCGAGAACATCGTCGGGATGCACCTGCACGCTCAGACGCTCGGCAGCGTCGAGGACCTTGACCATGATGGGGAAGCGGTGGCCGACGAATCCGCCACCCACCAGGGCGCGGCCGTCGCTAGCCACCAGAGCGGCCAAGGTGGTGCCGGCCAGCGCCCCATCGGCGACGACACTCATCCCGCGCGCGTGATCGGCGATATCCCACGCTTCGCCTACCGGGCCGGCCGGCACGTCATCGCGCAACCCTGCCAGTCGTCGCCCTCCCCATACCAGCGATTGGTACACGGGGCGGAAAACCAGCGGGGTATCCAGCGCGGATCGCACGGTTTCTAGTGACCGAAAAGCAGCCAGACAGCAAGTCCGACCACACTGGCAAGCACCATGGCCGCGACGGCCACCAGCACGACCGGTCCGGAACCGCTGCGTGGCTTCTTGGCGGCTGTGGTCTGGGCCGGAAGCGACGTCTCTGGTGCCGCTGCACCTTGAGCCGGCGGGCCCGCGGTCGGCGCTGACCCGGCCAAAGAGGGCATCTCGGCAGCGGCCTCCACAGCCCGCACGATGCTGGCACGAGCCGCCTCGCGAGCCGCCTCACGAGCCGCCTCTTCCTGCATGCGGCGCAGATAGCGATCCTCGGGGTCTTCCAGGCGAATTCCCGACCCTCCAATGAGCAGTTGGTCGCCGTCGTGCAGGCGGCTTTCACCGAAGATGGCCTGCCCAGCGATCTCGATGCCGTTCTTCGATCCGAGATCGCGCACGAACACGCCCTGCCAGCGGCGCTCGAAGCCGGCGTGCTCGCGCGACACATCGTCATCGGCTAGCACCAGATCGCAGCGAGGGTCACGGCCCAGCCGGTACAGCCGGTCCGGAACCGCCAGCGCCAGCGCCTGTCCGGCCGACGGGCCGCTTGCCACCACCAGCCGCGCGACCTCGGCGCCCACAGCCGCGCCAAACAGATCGCTCACCAGTCGCCTTGCGATCGTGGCCGTGCTCTCGGCCTTCGACCGGCCCTGCGCCTCGGGGGGCGCCGGCCGCGAGTCGCCCTCGAACACCAGTTGCACGTCGGCCAGCCGCAACACGTCGCCCGGCTTGAGGGGGTGTGGCGTGTGGGGCGCCAGCTTCCGCTCGCCCAGCCACGATCCGTTTGCGCTGCCCAGGTCAGACACCATCCAGCCGTCGCCGCGTCGGAACACCCGCGCTTGCATGGCCGACACCGTCGGGAATGGCAGCTCGACCTCCACGCCCGAGCGCCGGCCGATGCGAATCTCGTCGGCCACGGGCTCGACCTCGACGGCGCGGTCGATCTGCGAGCCGGTCAGCGAGGTGGCTCGGATGCGGAAGCGAAGCGGCACGGCGGGGTGTCCCCAGGTCCGCGCGGAACCGTGCCTTACCCGCCTGCGCCGGAATCCGCGCCCGCAGGATGCGTCTCGGACTCGCCGGCCGCAGTCTCGGCCACAGGGTTTCTCTGTCCATCAGTCTCGGCCGGCGCCACCGTGGCCGGCGCCGCAGGCACGGGCACCGGGCCTGGATCGATGCTGTGCTTCTTGAGCGCCCCCAGGTAGTGATCGCGCTCGGCGATGGCCTGCAAGAGCCGCCCCCGCATGATGTCGTTGTTCTGCTTGAGCCGCCCGATCTCGGACAGATCCCGCTGTCGGGTCGAATCGGTCTTCGAAGCACGCACGAAGATCTTCAGGAACTCCTGCATCGTCAGCTCGCCGAAAGCCGGTTTGACCTTGTACTTGCCGGGCTCGGCCTTCTCAAGCAGGCCTTCAGCGGCCAGCCCCAGCAGCGATCGCGACACCTGCGGCTCGCTGGCCCCGATCGATAGCGACACGTCCACAGGTGTGAACACGCCGCCGGATTCGAGATACTTCTTGAGTTCGTCGAAGAGTTCCTGGCGCCCTACCTTGGCTCCCGCATCCGTCCCGCCGAAAGCCGAGTTTCCTCCCGAGTGGCTGCGCTTGAGACTCATCTGTTCCTTCCGGTTGGAGAGAGGCGTGTTTATACACCATCCCCACGCGGGCGAGACAAGCCCCGCGCGCAACTGTCCGGGCCCGTGTCCTACCGGTGCTTCCGCTTCCTGCCGCCGCCACCGCCACCAGTTGACCCGCGACCCGCGCCGGCGCTCGCGGTCGCCTCGAGAGGCATCTCCCACAGCCGAACCGACGTCGGATCAGCGCGGTACCGCCGGATGAGAGCCACCAGCAAGCCGAACCCCAGCAGCGTCGCGGTGATGCCGATGATCTGCGACGTCGACAGCGGACCTATCCCGCCGCGCTGATCGTCGTCGCGGAAGATCTCGATGATGGGCCGCAAGATGCCGTAGCCCATGACCCAGGTCACGAATACCTGGCCGGAGAACCGCCGCACCCTGCGCACGAACATCAGCAGCGCAAATATGGAAAGTCCCGCGAGCATCTCGTACATCTGGGTCGGATGAACCGCCAGCGATGACGTGGCTTCGGGCTTGATCCACTGCAGCGCCAGATGGTCTTTCCAGGCGGGGCTGTGCGCGGGGAACGAGATGCCCCACGGCAGACTGGTCGTTCGACCATAGTCGCAACCGAAAAGCAGGCAGCCGATGCGGGTGATGGCGGTTCCTAGAGCCACCGAGGGCACCGAAGCGTCGCCCCAGCGCAACAGGTGGATCTTGCGCTTGTGGCAGTTGTACCAGCTGGCCAGGAAGCCCCCGATCATGCCCCCGTACGCGACCAGTCCGCCTTTCCAGACCTTGAACACGTCCACGGCGCTGTCGAACTCGGCGAAATTGACGATGATGTACAGCACGCGGGCGCCGACGATGGACCACACCGCCGTCCACATATAGATGGTCGCAGCCTGGTCCTGGGGGATGCCGTCGTTCTTGGCGAGGCGCATCGCCAGGAACCAGCCGATGATCATCGATGTGCCCAGCATGACTCCGTAGGCGTAAATGGGCACCGGCAACCAGGCCTTCGCGAAGATCTCGCCCGATGGCACCCAGCCACCGCCACGGTTGCCCATCAGGACCAGGGCGCCACCCAGCAGGTACAACGGCGTCGACGATCTGGGCAGCTTCGGATCGCGCTTGCGTAGCAGTCGATCGCGCACGAACGACACCACCGCCAGCACCAGCGCTGCCGCGAACAGCAGCTTGGACGGTATCTCCACCAAGATGGGCCGCATGGCGGCCCCTATCTACCGCACTTTCAGGTCTTCGGCGCGTCGGTGTACTCGGCGTCGATGACGTCGTCCTTGCCGCCGCTTCCGCCCGCGGGTCCCGCACCACCGCCTGCGCCAGGCTGCGCCTCGCCGCTCCCAGCACTGGCCTGCGCACCCTCGCTGCCGCCAGCGGCCTTGTAGAGCGCTTCGGCCATCTTGTGCGACGACTTCTGCAATTTCTCGAAGCTGGTCTTGAACACCTCGGCCTCGCTGGCGGTCTTGTTCGCCTCCAGCACCGCGTTGGCGTCCTTGAGCGCCGCCTCCAGGGCATCGCGCTCGGCAGCCGGGATCTTTTCCTTGTTCTCGTCGAAGTGCTTGCCGACGCTGAAAGCCAGCGACTCAAGCTGGTTGCGGGCCTCGATGGCCTCCCGACGCTTCTTGTCCTCGGCCTCGTGCTCCGAAGCCTCCTTCACCATGCGTTGGATGTCGCCCTCCGACAGCCCCGACGACGACGTGATGGTGATCTTCTGCTCCTTGTTGGAGGACTTGTCCCGGGCCGACACATTGACGATGCCGTTGGCGTCAATGTCGAAGGTGACCTCGATCTGCGGCACCCCGCGCGGCGCCGACGGGAGGCCCTCCAGCCCGAACTTGCCCAGCAGCCGGTTGTCGTTCGCCATCGGTCGCTCGCCCTGGAAGACCTTCACCTCGACCGACGTCTGGTTGTCCGCAGCGGTCGAGAACACCTCCGATTTCTTGGTTGGGATGGTGGTGTTGCGTGGGATGAGCGGCGTCATCACACCGCCCAGGGTCTCGATACCCAGCGACAGCGGCGTGACATCGAGCAGAAGCATGTCCTTGACCTCGCCCGACAGAACTCCGGCCTGCACAGCCGCGCCGAGTGCCACCACCTCGTCGGGGTTCACGCCCCGGTGCGGCTCCTTGCCGAAGAAATCTTTCACCGCCTTCTGCACGATCGGGGCGCGCGTCGAGCCACCGACCAGCACGACCTCATCGATTTCCGACGGCTTCTTGTTGGCGTCCGCCAGCGCCTTCTTGGTCGGCTCGATGGTGCGGCTGACCAGATCCTCCATCAGCTGTTCGAGCTTGGCGCGCGACAGCTTGATCTGAAGGTGCTTGGGTCCGCTGGCGTCCGCGGTCAGGAACGGCAGGTTGATCTCGGTCTCTTGCACCGACGACAGTTCGATCTTGGCCTTCTCGGCCGCCTCGCGCAGACGCTGCAGGACCATCTTGTCCTTCGACACATCTATGCCCTGGTCGCGCTTGAACTCGGCGATGAGCCACTCCATCACTCTGAGATCGATGTCGTCACCGCCCAGGTGCGTGTCGCCGTTGGTCGAGATGACCTCGACCACGTTCTCGCCCACTTCGAGGATCGAGATGTCGAACGTGCCACCGCCGAAGTCGTAGACCGCGATGATCTCGTCCTTCTTCTTGTCGAGGCCATAGGCCAGCGCCGCCGCCGTGGGCTCGTTGACGATGCGCTTGACATCAAGACCGGCGATGCGGCCGGCGTCCTTGGTTGCCTGGCGCTGTGAATCGTTGAAGTAGGCCGGGACCGTGATGACTGCCTCGGTGACCTTCTCGCCCAGGTAGTCCTCGGCGGCTTTCTTCAGCTTGCCGAGCACGCGTGCCGCGACCTCGGGCGGTGACACCTTCTTGCCGCGCACGTCGAACGCCGCCTCGCCGCTCTCGCCGCGCACGACCTTGTACGGGATGCGCTTGGTCTCGTCGCCGACCTCCTCGAAGCGGCGGCCGATGAACCGTTTGGCCGAGTAGATCGTGTTCTCGGGGTTGGTGATGGCCTGGCGCCGGGCGATCTGCCCCACCAGCACATCGCCCTTGTCATCCCACGCGACCACCGATGGAGTGATGCGACCGCCTTCCTCGTTGGCGATCACCTTGGGCTCCTTGCCCTCCATGATGCACACGACCGAGTTGGTGGTTCCGAGGTCGATTCCGATGATCTTGCCCATGACTTCGTCGTCCTTTGTGTGGGGAGCCGCGTTCGGCCGGTACAGTATGCACCCCCCTCGGACGCGTCAAGGCGATGCCCGCCGGCGTGCGGAGCTGCGAATGCCGGTGTCAGGGTGGCAAGACTGCCGGTCCCGTGAACACGGTCTGGCGCGGCGGCGGATCCGGTCGTCGCTCGGGAAACGGCGCGGGCATTGAGTGCGGCGACGCGGGCGAGCCCGCAGATCCGACGGGGTTCGCGCTGCTCCGTCGGCGATCGTCCAGGCCACCCCAGCTAGCGTGCGGTACCCAGGGAGCACGCCATGGTGACCCGTATGACTGATAGGGCGTCGGAGCGACGAGGGTGCGTGGGTCGCGGCCAATCTCGTCGGCACGTGTGTCCGGCTGGCCGCGGGACTCCTCCGTGCGAAACTGATCGGGCGCCGCAGAGAAGGCGGGCAAGGTGGCAATGCGTGGCGCGACCTCGCCGGTCACCAGGTAGCGCTGGTCCGCGTAGTACCGTCCGTAGTGCGTGCGGAAGAAGAATGAGAAGAACGCGTAGTCGGCGTGGAAACGATCATCGAAGCGGCCCGTCCATACGTACCGTCCGCCCACCGATACGAACCCGGCGCCGTCCGCGTCGGGGGCCTCCCACCCGTGGTGGTGGTCGCCGCTCATGAAACACCAGCCGCCGCCGGCGCGCGGGATCGGATGGGGATCGAAGTACGACCACGTCGGCCCGTCGTAACCGAAGTCGGTCGGATCAGCGACGAATTCGTAGCAGCCCGCTCGTTCAATGAACAGGCGGGTGTCGAGCGGAGCTTCGGGGTGGAAGTGCCGTCTAGAGGACTCGTGCCAGGGACCGCCGTTGGCGGCTCGGCCGCCGGCCGGGTGGCCCCCAAGAAAGCAGTAGCCACGCGCACTGCGCACGGGGGGTCTGTTGACCAGCGTCGGGATCGAAGCAGCGGCAGCCACCGCCCTGGGCGCATGCGTCGGCAGCTCGTAGGCCGGCGGAATGGAGAGATCGTCCGCGGCCCGCGAGGCCCCAAGACCTCCGAGCGATCCCGCAACTACCCACGCCACCACGCTGGCCTTCATCACAACACAGGAACCTTACCGCCCGATCCGGCGGCCTGCTACCTGTTGTTCAACCGTTCTTGAGCTTTCGGACTTCGGCGATGAGCGCGGGCACGGCCTGCTCCCAGGTCGCGACCAGGCCGTAGTCGGCCACCTGAAAGATAGGCTCGTCCGCGTTCTTGTTGATCGCGACGATGACCTTTGAGCCCTTCATACCCGCGAGGTGCTGGATGGCTCCCGAGATGGCGACCGCGATGTACAGCTTGGGCGCCACGATCTTGCCGGTCTGGCCAACCTGCAAGTCGTTGGGCACCATGCCGGCATCGCAGGCGGCGCGGCTGGCGCCCAGGGCGCCGCCCAGGAGGTCAGTCAGTTCCTCCAGGATCTTGAAATTCTCCGCGGCTCTCATGCCGCGACCGCCCGAGACGACGACGGCGGCTTCGCTCAGGTCAGGGCGGGCGCTCTTGGTGGTATGAAGGCCAAGGATCTCCGAGCCCTGAGCGTCCACCGGGATCGGCGCGTGTTGCTCGATGGTTCCCACGCTCGCGGCTGGAGTGGCCGCGGCGAATTCGGTCTGGCGGATGCTGGCGACCACGATGGGTGTCAGCACCTCGATGTCCGCGAGCGCGTTACCTGCGTAGGCCGGCCGTCGGAAGCTGCGCGGGCCCTTGATCCTGATGACGTCGCTGGCCATCCCCGCGGCTAGCAGCGCCGCCACGCGCGGAAGCACGTCCTTGCCGGTGGAACTTGCGGTTGCGACCAACGCCCCGGCACCCGTTTCTGTCATCGCCGCCGCGAGCACCGCCGCGTGCGTCTCGGCCAGGACAGCCGCCAAGGCAGGATCGTCGTACACCATGACCCGGTCGCAATACCGGGCGGCTTCGCTGGCGGCAGCGCCGATGGTCGCACCGGCCATGACAGCCGTGACGCCGCCACCGTGGTGCTGGGCAAGTTCACGCGCCGCCGTGATGGCCGGCAGCGACGCCGATCGCATGTCTCCGTTCGCTGTCTCCACGTAGACCAGCACGCCCGCCATCAGATGACCTTGGCCTCGTTGTGAAGTTTGGCGACCAGTTCTTCCACCGAGGCGACCTTGACTCCGGCCTTGCGGCCGGCCGGCGCCTCGAAGCCAAGCGTCTTGACCCGCGGCGTTGCCGACACCCCGAGCGAGTCGCGGGTGATCTCCCGGATCTCCTTCTTCTTCGCGGCCATGATGCCCTTGAGCGAAGCGTAGCGCGGGCTGTCCTCCCATTCGGCGTCGGCGCTTGCCAGCGCTTCGTTGCGAACCGCCTTCTTGCCGATGATGCGCAGATCGACGGTGACGACGGCGGGCAGGCGGACTCGCTTCTCCTCGACGCCGGCATCCACTTCACGGGTGACCGTGGCTGACTTGCCGTCGGTGGCGAGTCGGATGGTGGCAAGGAAGGTCGCCTGCGGCCAGCCCAGGTAACCCGCCAGCAGCTGGCCGGCCTGGCCTGAGTCACCGTCGACGGCCTGCTTACCCATGACGACGAGGTCCGGCTTCTCGGCCGCAACCAGCGCCGCCAGCGTCCGCGCCACCACATCGGCGTCCAGGTCGGCATCTTGGCCATCGATGAGGATGCCGCGATCGGCCCCCATAGCCAGCAAGCCGCGCATCTGCTGGGTGGCATCCTTGGGCGCCAGACTGACCAGCACGACCTCACCGGATCGCTCGCCGCCCTTGCCCTTCTCGGTCAATCGCAGCGCCGTTTCCACCGCATACTCGTCGAACGGGTTGACCTGCCAGGTGGCGCCCGACAGATCGAGCGTCCCGCCCCCGAACTTCAGCTTTTGCTCGGGGTTTGGCACCCGCTTCCAGGGAACCAGAATTTTCACGGTGTCGATAGCCCCATCAGCGCTGCCTAGCCGCTCGCCAGCCGGAGCGCCTCTTCCAGCTGGATCAGGATCTCCTCGTTCAGATCGACCAGGTAGACCGTGGTCGGCTTGGGCTGGCGGTGCGCACGCAGCTCATCGACGATGGCGCGCGAGGCGTCGGCCGGATCAACCCCGCCGAGGCCGGTGCCCATGCCAGGGAGCGCGATGAGGTCGAATCCGTGGTGGGCGGCCGCGATGAGGGCCGCGCGGGTCGCCCGGCGGACGTTCTCGATCCCGACCTTGGTCCCCGGCTCCTCCATGGTGGGCGCATGAATGATCTTCTTCGCCCAGAGGCCGCCTGCATTCGTGACCACGGCCGCACCGATCGCGATCGGTGCCATCGACATGGCTTCGCGCTGAATGCTGGGCCCGCCCTTGCGGGACAGCGCCCCTGCTACACCACCACCCATTATTCCGAGCGAATTCGCCGGGTTGACAATTGCATCCACGGCCATTTCGGTGATGTCCGACTTTGCCAGGTGGACCTGCATCGGCGTTCCCTTTCCGAGACCGCGTCACCGTAGCACCTTGCCGCGGTGGGCTCAAGAATTGAGCTAGCTCAAACCGGTCTGCGGACCAAGAAAAGTCCTACGAGTTGCCCTCGGCCAGGGCTCGATCGAGTTCGCGCTCCACCTGCACAGCCTCCGTTGCTCGGGCCGCAGTCAGCTCCTGGACAACCAGATCGCGCGCCGTATCGAGCATGCGTCGCTCACCGAATGAAAGCGTCTTGGTGGAACGTAACCTGTGGAGATCGCGGAAGACTTCCGCCACTTCAAACAGAGACCCAGACTTGATCTTGTCCATGAAACCGCGATAGCGGCGGTTCCAGGTGTGGCGATCCACACGCACCGCCCGCTCGCGCAGGATCTGCAGCACTTCCTCGACGTCGCTTGCGGCAGCGACCGGTCGAAGGCCGACCTGGTCGGCCTTGTCGACGGGCACCAGGATGCGCAGATCGTTGTCAGACAGGCGCAACACATAGAAACTGAACACGTTCCCGTGGATTTCTTTCTGCTGTATCGCCACCACCTCGGCAATTCCACGAGATGGATAGACGGTTTTTTGGCCGATCTCGAATGTGGCTGGCACGGTGAAAATCCTCCCGTTGGCAAGCGTTCGAGGCGTCAGGGCCCCCAAGCGAGGTACACGAGGGCGACCGCGGAGGCGCCAAACAAGCAAAAGAGGCGAAAGAGGGGACCGGCGCGGAACGTTTCAATCTAGACCACTTGGCGCTCTGTGGTCCATAGCCTTACTTCTCATTTCATCGACCCGAAGGGTGGGATGGGTGGCGAATTTTTGTTCACGACCAGAACCTTATATATGTAAGACAAAATACAATTATGGCACATGCGCCATAGCTAGTATGAATAGTAATTTCGGTAGTTTACCGTATAAAATATGCCTTCTTGTTTGTCGCTGGTGGTTGCGGTCGGTGTAGTTGTAATGACCATGTCGTCTGACCGTCGAAATGCGCCGGCCTTGCGCCTTGAAACGGCTGGCTGAAAGACGAGGGGTTCCAGATATGAAGTTGTCTGGGTTGAGGCTTGCTGGTCCCCTGATCTTTCTTTCCTGCCTGGTGTGCGCGGTCGCCGTGGTCTCAGCATGCTCCACCGACAAGGGCGGCCTTTCCGGCACGACGGCAGGCACCGCACGGGAGGCTGGTGACGCCAGCCCAAGTCGGGGCCCTACCGAAAAAGGGCCGGGCGATGCCGCCGCCGATGCCCCTCGAGGCCTTGACGCCCCGGTGAGGACGGACAGCGGCGGTCGTTGTCTCGGTGACGCGCCGTCGGCGAAGCGGGCAGTCGGGGCCACGTGCAGTTGCAGCGAAGAGTGCGCTTCCAACTTCTGCGTCGACGGGGTGTGCTGCGATTCAGCCTGCAACGGGACGTGTATGGCGTGCAACATCCCGACGAGCCTGGGCAAGTGCACCCCGATTCCCTCGGGCGTCGCACCGCTGGTGTCGGGACAATGTCAGAAGGAAGCTGTCGCGGGCTGCGGTTTCGATGGCACCTGCGACGGCACGGGAAAGTGCCGCAAGTATCCCGACGGCACGGTTTGCCAGGGCGGCAAGTGCAGTGGCAGCGTGGTTACTGGAGCGAAGGTGTGCATGACCGGCGCGTGCAAGCCTGGTCCCGACAAAGTTTGCGCTCCGTGGGGTTGCGACCCAGCCAGCGGCGATTGCTTCAGCTCGTGCGCCACCAATACCCAGTGCGCGCAGGGGCAGCCGTGCGCTGGTGGCAAATGCGGTAGCGGCAAGGCTTCGCCAGGAGCGGCCTGCAAGAGTGGCGCTGACTGTTCGTCGGGGTTTTGCGTCGATGGTTTGTGCTGCAACCTGCCCTGCACCGGCGCGTGCGTGGCGTGCAATCTGCCTGGCAAGATGGGCCAGTGCACCGCGGTGCCCAGCAACACGGCGGATGTTCACGGCGTGTGCAAGAAGGAAGATCCATCGACGTGCGGGCAGAGCGGGCTGTGCAACGGGATGGGAGGGTGCGCGAAGTACGCGCCGGGAACGGTCTGCAAGGCAGCGACGTGTTCGGCGGGCAGCCTGGTCCCGGCCGGCACGTGCAACGGTAACGGCACCTGCATCGCCGGCTCGCCGATCACCTGTGCGCCTTACGCATGCGTGGGCAATTCCTGTAAGACCGAATGTGTGAGCAACGCCGACTGCTCGAACCCAAACGCGTGTCAGGGGAAGAGCTGCGGACTCAAGGGCCTGGGACAGAACTGCGGCGGCAACGGTGAGTGCCGGTCTAGCAACTGCGTCGATGGTGTGTGCTGCGACCTGCGATGTGCTGGCGCGTGCACCTACTGCGGGCTTCCCAGCTCGCTCGGCCGGTGTGTGAGTGTGCCAGCGGGCGTGCCCGATCCGCGCAATGGCTGTGCCGCACTGGACGCATCGACCTGCGGGACCAACGGCCGGTGCAACGGCAGCGGCGCCTGTCAGATCTGGCCCTCCGGTACGGTGTGCCGGGCCGAGTCCTGCGATGGCACCGCCAACCGCTACACCGGTGTAGGCGTATGCAACGGCGGGCGATGCGAAAGTGCGACCGCGAACACCTGCTCGCCCTACCGGTGCAACGGCAACGTGTGTTTCAACTCGTGCGCCGACAACACCCAGTGCGCGCCCAGTCAGGTCTGCCAGATGGGATCGTGCGGGAAGAAGCCCATGGCGGCGTCGTGTTCGGCGATGGACGAGTGCGCTTCCGGTTTCTGCTCACAGGGCGTGTGCTGCGCCACCAGCTGCACCGCGAGCTGCTTTTCGTGCGCGCTGCCTTCGACGGCGGGCACCTGTACGGCGGTCGGCGGCGGCGGCACGGACCCGACCGGGAGCTGCAAGGATGAGATGCCGTCGAGCTGCGGCAACGACGGTTTTTGCGACGGCTCCGGCAAGTGTCGCAAGTACGCCAGTGGTGCCATCTGCTCGGCCGCGAGTTGCGCCAGCGGGACCGCCACTGCGGCCTCCACCTGCAACGGAACCGGGATGTGCACGGCGGGCAGCATGACCCCATGCGGGGCGTTCCGGTGCAATGCCACGGGCACCGGCTGCTACACGTCATGCACCGACGACAACCAGTGCACGAGCCCCAACAGATGCATCAGCGGCCTGTGCGGCAAGAAGGACAACGGGCAGTCGTGTACCGACAAGGCCGAGTGCAAGTCGAGCGTCTGCTCGCCCGATGGCGTGTGCTGCAACATGGATTGTGTTGGCACCTGCAAGAGTTGCTCGCTGATGGGTTCGCTGGGGATGTGTACCAACATTCCGGCGGGCATGACCGACCCGAACAGCGGCTGCGTCGTCGACAACAACCCCGCTGGTTGCGGCAACGATGGCACCTGCGATGGTGCGGGTGCGTGTCGTAAATGGGGCAAGGCGCTGACCAAGCAGTGCGCTGCAGCCACGTGCCCGATGGACGGCAACGCTGGCACCGAGCTCGCCGTGTGCGACGGCATCAGTGCCACGTGCCCGGCGGGCAAGGTGGTGGGCTGCGGCACCTTCAAGTGCGATGCAATGACCCGGATGTGCAAGACGATGTGCACGGTCGCGACCCAGTCCGCGGATTGCGTCTCAGGCAAGGTGTGCGAGGGCGGAAGCTGCGGCAAGAACGCGGTGGGAAGCAGTTGCACGCAGACCTCTGACTGCGCGGCGTCCTTGTTCTGCGTCGATCGGACCTGTTGCAAGACCGACAAGTGCGGGACCTGCCAGACCTGCGGGAATGTCGCTGGCACCTGCGCATTCGTGAAGGCCGGCGATACCGACCCGGATTCGTGCTCCGATGAGACATCGAATAACACCTGCGGCTTGACTGGTGTCTGCGACGGCGGCGGCGCGTGCAAGGCCGCCGACTCGACGAAGGCATGCGGATTCGTGTGCAACCCGGCTCGGACGGCATCCTTCAGCTACGGCTGCGATGGCGCCGGGATGTGCGCCAGCTCGGGAGCCCCGACTGTCAACATGTGCAACAACTACAAGTGCGTGATCGCGACCGGCCTGTGCGGCACGCGGTGTCTGATATCCGATGACTGCCTGGGGCTCAAGAACTGCGTGCTGGGCGCTTGTGTTGATCCATGAGGGAGAACCATATGAATCGAAAATCGCCTCGAAGAACAAAGCTTGCTCCATTTTTTTTTGGGGGGCTAACGTTGGTGCTCCTGGCTGGTTGTCGCGAAAACATTCCGCTGCCGGATGGCGCCGTCGATGAGATCGACGCTTTGGGAGCGTCTGGCGCCGGCGGTGCTCGGCCTGGGGCCGGGGGCGGAGCTGGCGGTGGCGCGGGTGTCAGTGGTGGCGGTGGCGGTGGCGTCCGGATCGACGCCGCGGAGCCGTCCGGGGGATCGGCAGGCGCGCGCGGCGGCGGGGTCGATGCGCCCATGAACCTGGATCAGAGTCCGGTGATGCCGACGGACGTGCGAGCGCCCGATGTGATGGCTCCTCCTCCGACCTGTGGGAACCCCGGTCAGGCCTGCTGTGAGGCCAACGCGTGCGGCGCTGGCGGCTGCTGCGTCGGGGGCAAATGTGTCGCCAACACAACGATGTGCGGGGACGGAGCGACTTGTGTGAACGGCTCGTGCGGCGGTTGTGGTGGTCTGCGGCCCCCGGGCATGGAGGAGCCGTGCTGTGCGATTCCAGGTGGGGGGGCTGCATGCACCGCAGCTCGCTCCGTGTGCGTGGGCGGAGGTGGCGGCAAGTGCCAAGCCTGTGGTGCGGGCGGCGGCCCCTGCTGCGCGGGTGCGTTCTGCGATCCGAACTTCGTGTGCGATCCCAACCAGGGGTCGCCCGGGATCGGGCGCTGCGTTGCCTGCGGGGCCACGGGACAGACGTGTTGCGCTCGCCAGGGCTGCACCAGCGGTTGCTGCTACAACCGGCAGTGCGTCGGCAACGGCACGGTGTGCGGATCCCTGCAGTCGGGTGGCCAGTGCGCCAACGGCCAGTGCGCCAACTGCGGCTCGGACGGCAAGCCTTGCTGCGATGGCCAGGTGTTCGGTTCGCCGTGCGGTGCGACCGATACCATCTGCAACTCCGTGCAGGGGCAGCAGCGCTGCCAGTCGTGCGGCGACGCGAACCAGCCGTGCTGCGCGTTGCGGCGGTGCAAGACTGGCAGCGTCTGCACGGGCCCGTCGATCGGCACCTGCCACGCGTGTGGCGGCCCCGGGCAGCCGTGTTGCGCGGGCGACACATGCAACGGCGGCGGCTGCTGCCTGGCTGGGGTGTGCCTGGGATCGGGGGGTGCCTGCGGGTCGGGCCTGGGCAGCTGCGTGAACGGCGACTGCGACGGCTGTGGCGAGCGCGGCCAGTCGTGCTGCCCGACGGCGGGCAGCACTGTGCGGACCGCGTGCGCCGCGAATGCGGTGTGTGGTGGTCAGGGCGGCAACACCATCTGCGTCGCGTGTGGCGCGGCCACGCAACCTTGCTGCGCGAACCGGACCTGTACCGAGGCGGGGGCGTGCTGTAGCAACGACAGCCGGTGTGTTCCAAACCAGCAGTCGTGTGGCGGTTCGCTTGGCAAGTGTGACAACGGCAGGTGTGGCTGAGGACGCGGGCCCGACGGACGCGACCAACCGGTCTTTCGCGGACGTGGTCCGTGTTGCCATCACCGGGCTTGCGCCGGGGGGCGATGCGGTGGGGCGGCAGGTGGGCGGCGTGCACGACGGGCGGGTGACTTTCGTTCCGCTCGCGGCACCAGGCGAGGACGTGTTGGTGCGGATCGGTCGCGAGAAACCTCGGGTGGCGTGGGGCGAATTGGTGCGCATCGAGAGTCCGTCGGCGGATCGGATCGAGCCACCGTGTCCACTGGTCGGGACTTGCGGCGGATGCCAGTGGCAGCACGTGTCGGCAACCGCGCAGCTGGCGGCTAAGTCAGAGATCGTCGAGCGTGCTCTCGGTCTGGCCGAGGTTGCGGTGCGCGCGGTTGGGCCGGGCCTGGGCTACCGGGACCGGGTCCGGCTGGTCGTGGGGCCGGCAGGGAGTGCTGGTGGTCGGACGGTTGGTTTCCGGGCGCGCCGGTCACGGCAGGTGATTGACGTGCCGGCGTGCCCTTTGATGTCGCCGGCGCTGGCCACCGCCTGGCCCGCGGTCCGGGCGTGGGCGGGCGACTTTTCGCCGGGGACCGAGATCTCGGTGCAGGCGGGGGTTGGCGGCCGGGTCGTGGCGATTGCGCTTGGGCGAATGCGAAGCTGGTCGTCGAGTACCGGCGGGGTGACGGGCGACGACGTCGACCTGCTGGACATCGCCGAGCCGGGATCGCCGTCGCTGCGGATCCGCCCCGACGGTTTCGCTCAGGTCGGTGCCCACGCCAACCGTGCGCTCGTCGAAGCGGTGCTGGACGCGGTCGGACCTGCTCCTGGTCGGGTGCTCGAGCTCTACGCGGGTGCCGGCAATTTCACCCGCCATCTGGTGACTCGGGCCACCGCGGTGACGGCGCACGACGCCAACATCGAGGCGGTCAGATGCGGGCGCAAGAATGTCGCCGCCGCCACATGGCTCGCTGGGCTCGCGCAGGTCGATGGTGCTGACTTCGACACGGTGGTCGTGGATCCCCCGCGCGAGGGTCTTGATGGCGTCAGCGCCACCATCGGATCTCGGGCGCGGGGGCTGCTGGTCTACGTGTCTTGTGATCCGCAGACCCTGCGCCGGGACGCGCAGCGACTGCGCGGCGCGGGCTGGCGCCTGGAGCGGGCGACCGCCCTGGACCTGATGCCACAGACGTTTCACGTCGAGGTGGTCGCGGTGTTTACGCGCGAGGGATCGCTCGCGGTCTCTAGCGGGCCAACAAGCGCTGTGCAATGTCCGAGTACTTCGGCCGAGAGGCAAGTGCGCGCATCGTGCTCGCGAATTCCGACGGGTCGCCGAAAAGTTGCCAGGCCTGCCTGACCGTTGCCCAGACTTCCTTTGCGGTCGGCTCGTCGCCGAGTAGGTCGGCCAGTGCGCGCGCGGCGTCGGCTTGCTGGCCCCGGTTCAGCAGCACCAGCGCCTGCGCATATCGCGCCAGGGTCTGATCGGCGTCGAGGCGCAGCGCTGCGGCCGCCGCCTGAGAGGCCTCGTCCTGGCGCCCCAGCGCTACTAGAAATACGGACCGACGCGCTAGGAATGTCGGGATGGTCGGGGCAATTGCCAGTGCCCGGTCGATGAGTTCGAGTGCCCTTGCAGGTCGGCCGGCCTCGTACTCCCAATAGGCCAAGAAACCGTACCCGGCAGAGCTGTCGGGATCTGAAGCGATCTGCGCCTGGCCAAAACGAAACCCGTCTTTCCAAGAAGCGGCAGCGGCGAACGTCCGACCCCCGCATACGATCACCACGATGCCGGCCGCGACGACGAGCGCGTGACGCGACCACCCTCTCGCTCGGGGGAGTAGCTGGTCCGCGAAGGTGGCGCCGGCCAGCAAGCACAGCAACGGCGCGGTTGGGTAGATGTACCGGCCCCAGCCGCTCCATCCCTCGGCGTGGGTCAACAGAGCCACGGGCGCCAGCACGAGAAAGAAGGTGGCGAATGCCCACGCGCAAAGCCGCTCGCCGCGCCGCCAGGATCGAGTCGCCAGGTATATCGCCATGAAGACGAGCGCGACGCCTAGCACGAGCCGCTTCACATCCAAGTGCTGGTAGTGCTCGAACAGGCTGGGCCGCAACTGGACCTCGGGCAGCGCCAGCGACGCAAGCGCATCGAACCACAGGATCGGCACGCGCGGCAGGGCGTGGGCGAGAGTGCCGGGATCGCCCGACGCCAGGCCGCGCAACGCGGCCACTCGCAGGAGAAGACCTAGGGCCAGCCCCGACGCCCACGGCGCGAACGCAAGCACCGCACGCCGCAGGCCAAGACCACGACCGAGACCCAAGAGCCCAACCGGCAAGGCCAGTAGAAAAACGGTTTCTTTGCACAGGGTGGCCGACAGGACCAGCACCGCAGCAACAAGGGGCCGCGCAAGGCGGAGCGGATGCTTTTCGGGGGGCGTGAGGGACTGCAACCATGGCAGCCACACCAGCAGCGCTCCGAGCAAGAACGCGATGCTCAGCGGATCCGAGCGGCCGTTGACCCAGTGAACGGCTTCTGCGATCGCGGGATGAACCGCGAACAGCAGCGCCCCCACCATCGATCCTGCCGATGAGACGCCGATCCGGCGCCCGAGCGCGAACAGCAACAGGACGTTCAATGCGTGAATCAGCACGTTGGTCACGTGGTAGGGCGCGGGATCGACGCCGAACAGTGCGCGCTCGATGAAGAATGTGGTCATCGTCAGGGGCCGATAAGTATCGATGGTCGCCCTCCTGGCGAACTTTTCGCCGTAGGAATTCCACATCGAGTCATGCAGGAATAGCTGCGGGATATTGGCCAGTGACCCGATCAAGCGGCCCCGTTCGATGACATGATGGTCGTCGCCGATGAACCCGCCCCCTGGTGCCGCGCCGTAGGTGGCAAGCGTCGCCGCGATCAGGCCGACGACCATGGCCACCCGGGTTCTGTTCACGCTGGGCATCCTATCCCGAGCCTGTACGTGGCTGTGCGCCGAATGCTTTCATTGAGATCCCTGCTTTTTCGGACGAAGATGAGACTCGTGGGTCGCAACCAGTCCAGGTATCGGGTGTCGCGCCAGCTTGGCTTCACCCTGGTGGAACTGATGATCGTCGTGGTCATCGTGGGCATTCTGGCGTCGCTGGCCCTGGTGGGCTTTCGCAAGTACATCGCGCGTGCGCGCTCATCGGAAGCTGTCTCGATCCTGGCCGAGATGGCGTCGAAGGAGCAGGTCTACTTCGGCGAGTTCTTCGCGTTCCTGCCCTTGCGTCGCGACAACAACACCGCGCTGCCCAGCCCCAACGAAGGCAACGACGCCTTCTTCCCGGTGTCGCCCAGCGCTGCGACGTTTGAGTCCGCACGAACCGCCACCTCGATCGTGAACCCGCTTTTGTGGCCGACGGCCTGGCAATCGGTCGGCTTGCGGCCCAAGGATCAGGTGCTGTACTGCACCTATCTCACCAACGCTGGTGCGGGCAA
>JANPCZ010000079.1:0-11786 GCA_031431215.1 Myxococcales bacterium | reverse complement strand
AACAATGGAGCCGAGCGCTCCCTGAGGGCCTTTGTCCTGTGGCGAAAACGATCCTTCGGCTCGCAAAGCGATCGAGGATCCCTCTTCGCCGCCAGGCTCATGACCGTCACCCACACCCTGCGAAAACAGAAGCGCCACGTGTTCTCCTATCTCACCGCCGCCTGTCACGCCGCCCTACACGGCAAATCAGCTCCCTCGCTCCTCCCGCTCGCAATCCCCACCCCCTGAACGGTTACCGCAGACGAGTGGAGCGTGGGCGCGTTGCTGCGTGTGGCCGCGTATCGACTCTACGGCGTCGCCGACAGGATCCGGCTGGTATCGCCGTCGCTGTTGCTGACCGCGACGTTCAACTGACCAGGGCACTGGTTCGTGAGCGAGGGAATCACCTTTCTGTGAATCGCCTGGCACTTCCCCATCGGCCGCTTGATGTCTGAAGCAATCTGACCCACGGGTTCTTTGATGAGACTGTGTTCCTTGCCCCCCGTGGGGAGAACGAGCTAGATCGAGCCATGCCCGCCGAGTCCATCATTACGTTCCTAAAGCTTGCAACAAAGTCGGCTTGGGTGGGGGGGGGCTCATTGCGCTGGTGATTCTTCTGTTCGCACCCGAAACCGCGGCGTTGCTTGGTCTGACTGCGAGGCTGCTTCGGTTGCTGCACTCAGGAGCGACAAGAACCGGTCTATCAAGAGGTCCTTTCGAGCGGCGAGCTCAATCGGTACGTCACCCTGAGAGGCCAGCGCCACTTCCCAAAGCAGGGGCAACCGGGCGCTGTCATCGGAGGCGGCAATTTTCAGTTTCCCCGTTGGGGTCGGATTGACTGGCACGACATCTTCAACGGTGATGCAACCTCTGGTTGTTGGGGAATCACTGAGAAATGAGCCATCCGCAAACCGTCGCGTATGAACCGACCGGCAGGCCGGGGGAGTTTACTCTGGCTACGCCTGTGCAGCCGTCGATGACACGCGGCGAATCCTGAACCAGAGAGTGCCCACCGTGATGCACCATGCCACCGGGTCGACCCTCCTCGCCCCCTACCGCGCGCTGCCAAACCTGTAGCTGCCGGCCTTGGCCTCGAACACCGCCGCGCCGCTTTCCATGCGCAAGTACCGCAGCCCTCGCGCCCGTGTCGCCGCCACCTCGCCTTCCTTCACCTGCGCGGCCGACTTCGCTGGCACATGAACGACTGCGGTGGCGCCCACTGGCACGGTCACGTCCCATAGAAAGGCCCCGCCCTCGACGCGCCACTCGCTGACGATGTCGCCGCGCACGGAGTGGTAGCGGCCCCTTGCCCATGGCACGCCGTCGAGCACGGCGGGCCGCAGGCGGATGCGGTCGAACCCGACCGCGCCGTCGCCGGGAGCGATGCCGGCGACGGTCTTCCAGAACCACTCGCTCACCGAGCCGAACATCGGGTGGTTGTGCGAGTACGTGCGCTCGTCCTTCTTCCAAGCTTCCCACAAGGTCGTGGCGCCGTTTTCCAGCATGTGGCCCCAGCTGGGGAACGTGGTCTGACTCACGATGCGCCCCCCCACATCGGCGCGACCGGCATCCGAAAGAAGATTCAACATGTACTTGGTCCCGAAGATGCCGGTGGTCAGGTGACCGTCGCGCTTGTTCACGATGTCGTCGATCAGCACATTGAACGCCGCACGCCGGCTTGCGGCGGGCACCAATCCCAGGTGCAGCGCGAACGCCTGGCAGGTCTGATTGCCAGCGTCGTAGCGGCCAGCCTTTGCGTCGGGCAGGAATTTCTTGTTGAAGGCCGCCGCAATGTCCCGCCCCAGCGCGCGGTACTTCTTCTCGTCGGCGGTCTTGCCCAGCGCGTGCGCCAGATCCGCGGTCAGGCGCACGTCGTGGAAGTAGAACGCGGTCGCGGTCAGTGCGCGCGGGCGTTCGCCCAGCATTTCGTGGTCGCTGATCTCCTTCTCAATGATGTGGCCCTCGGCCTTGCTGCGCAGGAACTCGGTGTAGCGGACCAAGGTCCCGTATTGCTCGTCGAGCAATGCCCGATCGCCGTAGTACCTATAGAGGTCATTGAGCAACACCGGATGCGCAATGCCCCAGCCGACCGGGCCCGAGCCGCCGCCGAGCCCTTGAGTCTCGATGCCGACGAAAGGCGATGTCTCGGTGAAGCCGCCATTGGGGCGGACAGCATCCTGCAGATCACGGACTGCCTTGGCGTAGAAGCGCGACATGTCGAAGTTCAGGATCGCCATCTCGCTGGCGGCCACGATGTCGCCGCCGTAGCCCAGACGCTCGCGCTGCGGGCAGTCCGACTGGACGCTGAAAAGGTTCGACAGCAACGTCCACTCAACCATGGTCTGGATGCGACCGAACAGCTCGCTACCAGAAGAAAAGCTGCCCGCCGATTCAACCGCCGAGTTGAGCCGCTGGCCTTCAAGCGCGTCGACAGTGGGTTTGCCAGGGTAGCCCTCAACCGCGACGTAGCGGAAACCGTGGAAAGTGAAGCGCGGCGTGAACGACTCGACCCCGCCGTCGCCTTTGAGAACGAACACATCCTGCTGCCAGGCAGTCGCGGGCGGATTGTCCGACTCCAGCGGCTGCGCCTCGCGATCCGCGTCGGTTCTGGTCTTGATCTGGCCGGCGAAGGTGGTCATGCCATTGGGCATGCCGTCGGGGTACAGCAACTCGGCGTACCGCAGGCTCATGCGCGTGCCGGCCTTGCCCTGCGCGCGCAGCGTGATCCAACCGGCGAAGTTCTGCCCCATGTCGAACACGAATACGCCGGGCTTCGGCTCGGTCACCGCCACCGGCTTGAGCGTGCGCGTGACCTTGATCGGCGGCGCGTCCTGCGCGACCAGCGGGCCGACGTAGGCCTGCGCGGCCTTCGCTGTTCGCCACTTGCCATCGTCGAAGCCGGCGCGATCCCACCCCGACGGGTGCTTGCGCGCGTCGAACAACTCGCCCAGGTAGATGCTGTTCTTTTGCAGCCCCGAGTCACCCACCTTCCAGGTCGGGTCGGTCACCACCTGCTCGCGGCTGCCATCGGTGTATTCGATGTCGAGTTGCACGATCACACACGGCCAGCCGGTGGCCAGCACGTCGCGCAGGTTGATGCGCCCAAATAGCCGCAGTGGCAGCGCGTTCCACCAGCCGTTGCCAGCCATGACGCCGACGGCGTTGGCGCCTGGCTGCAGCAACTCCGTCACGTCGTACGTCGAATACAGCACCCGCTTGCCGTAGCTGGTCCAGCCGGGATCGAGCACGTGGTCGCCGACACGCCGGCCGTTGAGCGACAGCTCGTAGTAGCCGAGGCCGCTGGCGTAGGCACGGGCGCGCGCGATCTTCTTGGCGACCGGGAACTCCTTGCGAAACAACGGCGCCGGCCAGGCTTTCCACAGATCGCCTTCGGTCATCACGCTGTCGCGATGGTCGTCGATCCATGCCGCCTTCCAGTCGGCGGGTGCGAGCAGCGCCATCTCGAACCACGCTGGCTCGCTGAAGCGCGACAGGGCGCCGGTATCGTCCCACACCCGCACCTTCCAGTGCACGCGCTGGCCCGAGGCCAGGACCTTGCCCTTGTAGGCGATGTGAATGGCATCCTTGCCGGCGACCCGGCCGCTGTCCCACAGATCGCCGCGATCAGCGGCCAGGACCGATGGGTTGCTGGCCGCGACGATCCGGTAGGCGGCCTGGCCGCGGCCGCGCAACTCGGGTGCTGTCGACGCCGGCGCCAGCACCCATGACAGACGGGGTCGGCGGGCGTCGATGCCGAGCGGCGAGTCGCGGTACTCGGCACGCAGCCGGGTGGGCAGGAGCGGGCTCTCCGGCGATTTGGCGGCCGCGCGCGTACGCGTCGGGGCCAGCAGAAGCACAACAACCAAGGAGGCGAAGCAAGCGATCCGATGACACATGAGTCAGTGCTCCGGTAGGTGCTTGGCGCCGTCCCGGTCTGCGCTAGGCCGCTGCGCGCGACGCCGGCTGGGGCGTCGCAGGCTTGGCCCGCTTACGATCAGCATCGACCATCGCCAGCCTGAAACGCACGCTACCGTCGGGAAGGTTCGCCGCGCTAACGTCGAGCGCGAGGACCTCGCACAGGCCCTTGACCAGGGCCAGGCCGATGCCGCAGTGAGCGGCTGCGTCCGAGCGGGCGGCCTCGGCGCGGAAAAATCGCTCGAAGATCCGTGCCATCATCGGCTCTGGGATTGGCGGTCCGCTGTCGCAAACGTCGAGCAGCACGCCATTGCCAGCGCCACCCGACACCACGACGCGTCCACCCGGGGCGGTATAGGCGACCGCGTTGGCCAGCAAGTTGCCCAGGATGAGGCGCAGTTTGTCCCGGTCGGTCTCGACGATCGCGGCGCCTGGAATCTGGTTCTCGAAAGTCAGGCCGCGTTCGGTCGCTTTCGGGGCGTGCAGCTTCCAGCAGTCATTGACGAGGGCGAACAGGGCGACCTCCTCGTGCAGCACCTCGATCTGTTTGCCGTCGAGCCGGGCCAGCATGAGCAGATTCTCCACCATGGCCTGCATCTGCAGCACGATGACGTGGGCCTCGTCGATGGCGCCCTGGTAGGCGGCCGGCGCGCGCAGGCGGGCGGCGGTCACCTCGAGAATTGCGCGCAGGCCCGCCAGCGGCGTGCGCAGCTCGTGGCTGACGTCCGAGGTGAAGCGCCGCTCGCGCGCGAACGACTCGTCGAGCCGGCCCAGCAGCTCGTTCAGCTTGGCAACCGGCGGTTCGAGCTCGGTGGGCAGTCGATCCACGGTGATGCGCTCGCCCAGGTGCTGCACGTCGATGCCACCGATCTTCGATGCCAGTGCGACAGCCGGCTGCAACTCGCGTCCCACCATGAAGGCCGCTGCTGCGCCGGCCCCCAGAACCACCAGGAATCCAAGGCCGGCAAGCCGCAGCCGGAGCTGACCCAGGGATTCGTCGACATCCTCGCTGCCACGCGCGACCACGATGGTGGTGGGCTGGCGATTGGGCGGCGGGATATTGATCGATTGGGTGGGCCCCCGCGGCAAGAAGGCCACCTGCATGAAGCGGCCGCGGCGTCCGTCGGGCAGGGTGCTCCAGAAATAGGTCGGGTTACCGAAGTCGCCCGACTTGCGCGGAAGATCGCCGCCCACCACCCAACGCGACCGCGCCATGACCGTGCCGTCGGGTTTCCAGAACTGAAAATACGCCGGCCGGCGGCGGTCCTCGAACGCGGCGATGCCTTGGTACTCGAACACGAAGCGCGAGTTGGCGTGCTCCTCGACCACGTGCGAGAGCGACTGTGACTCGCGGTACAGCCACGCGTCGAAGCCCTGCCACAGATCGTGGCGGGTGGCCCAGTAGACGAAAGTCGAGAACGCGACCATCGACACGCTCAGCACGCCCAGCACGGCCGCGGTCAGCCGGAAGCGCATCGACCGCTTCACGGCGTATCGACCCCTAGCATGTAGCCCTGTCCCCGTCGCGTGTGGATCAGCTTCACCGGGTGATCAAGATCGATCTTCTTGCGCAGGTATCCGATGTAGACGTCGACCACGTTGCTGGACGGATCGGCGGAGAAATCGTAGACGTGTTCCCAGATCTCGGCGCGGGTGACTATCTGCTCGCTGCGAGCCACCAGGTATTCGAGCAGTGCGTACTCGCGCGCTGACAGTGACACCGACCGCGCGGCCCGCTTGACGGTGCGCCCGACGGTGTCGATCTCGAGGTCCGCGACGCGTAGGGTCCGATCCTGGTGGTTATAGCGGCGCCGGATGATCGCCCGCAATCGCGCCAGCAACTCCTCGAAGGCGAAAGGCTTGGACACATAGTCGTCGGCCCCGGCGTCGAGGCCGCTCACGCGGTCGGATACACCATCACGGGCGGTGAGGATGAGGATCGCCGCGGGGTTGCCCTTGTCGCGCAAGCGCTTCAGCACGGTCAGGCCGTCGACCTTCGGCAGCATCAGGTCGAGGACAATGGCGTCGTAGTTGTTCGATTCGGCGAACAACAGCCCCTCCTCGCCGTCGCCCGCAAGATCGACCGCATAGCCTTCCTCGCGTAGGCCCTGCGACACCGAGCGCGCGAGGGGCGCGTAGTCTTCCACCACAAGTACGCGCATGACGTGGATCTCAGGAGAGCGCGAACCGACGGTGCAGTCAACTGGCGAGCGAGCCTCCATCGCCCGCACAGTGCGCCGTTCAACGTGAGGTCCCTATGAGGTGCGGGCCGGCGAGGCCCACCCGTCACACGCGCAGGTGCAGCGGCAGATTCTTGTCCAGCGCCTCGACACAGGCGTCCGAAACCAGTTGCCAGATGTTGCGCAACTGGGCCTCTATGACCGTGCCCTCGTCCGCGTCGTCGTCGTCCCCGTCCTCGTCCTCATCGTCGCCGTCCCCGTCGCTCTCGACGTCAAGCTCCTCTTTCAACTCCTCCAGCACGTCCACCAGATGCTGGGTCGACGCCACCCGGTAGTCGCCCACCGTGAGGCGGCCGTCGAATTCCACCGGCACGTAGATATCCGCGGCCATGTCGTGCGCCTCAAGCCGGTCGAGGAACTCGGTCATGGCGTCCTCCGACAGGCGACTGGCGATCTTCTGGGCCGTAAGATCCTCGTTGCTGGCGAACTTCGCGCTGGCTTGCTCAAGGAGCCTGAGCAGCATGCGGACTTCGTCGTCTTCGAGGCGGTCTGATAGCGGGGCTAGTTCTATTTCTGACATGGGGCCGAACGTTGCCGCAACGGAATCGCCCTGGCAAGAACCAAGGCGACTCGACCGTCGATCGTGGCCAGCAGCAGTTGGTGATGCGTGATGCCGTTTGCTAGATTGGCGCCTCGATGACGGCACCGAGCGACTCTGCTTTCGAGCCGCTTGCGAGCGCCTTACCCATCGCCGCTCGCCTGGCGGCGGCCCGGGCCCAGGCTGCCACGGGCCTGACCGCCGGCCAGTCAGGGGTGGAGCTGGCCGCGAACCTGACCTTCGCCATCGAGGGGGCGGTGCTCGGGCTCGCCGAGGCCTGCTTTGCCAAGGTCGGCCTGGGGCCGTCGTCGGGTCTGGCGCTGCTGGCCACCGGGGGGTTTGGCCGGCGCGAATTCGCGCCGTATTCCGACCTGGACCTGCTGTTTCTGCACGTCGACGGCTTCGATCGGGCGATCCTGGAGCGGGTGGTGGGTTCGATTCTACGCCCGCTCGACCAGGCTCACCTGGATGCCGGCCATGCCGTGCGCTCGGTAAAGGAGGCGCTGGAGTTGCCGCGCACGGATCTGACGGCGGCCACGGCGCTACTGGACCTACGATTCCTGGTCGGTGACCGGGCGCTCGGCGACCGGTTCCAGGCGTTGTATGGGGCCCGGGTCGGCGGCTCCTCGCCCGATGGGTTCGTCGGCCGACTGCGCGCCGAGCAGCATGCGCGGCACTCGAAATTCGGCGACACCATCTTTCTGCTTGAGCCCGACCTCAAAAGCGGTCCCGGCGGCATCCGCGACATGTGCGCCGGCCGCTGGGCCGCGCAGGCACGCTACACCACCGGCGATCCCGAGGCCTTGCGCGATCTCGGCCACATGTCGCCAAGACAGGCCGCCGCGTTCGAGCAGGCGCGCGAATGGTTCCTGCGCGTGCGCATCGCGCTGCACCTGCAGGCCGGACGCAAGCTGGATCGGCTGGGCTTCGAGATGCAAGAGAAGCTGGGTCCGATGCTGTACGGGCACGTCAATCCGCCACCGGACGGCGACGTTCGCCCGGCGGTCGCGCCCTCGGTCGAAGCCCTGATGCACCAGTTCCAGCGTCACGCCAAGACCATCAGCCGTGAGACCGCGCGCCTGATGAGCCGTGCGGCCGCCGATTCAGGCCGTAACGCGTCGGTGGTACCGGTGTCGTTGCGCGCCGCCGGTAGCGCTCTCGATAACAGTTTCGAGCTACGCGACGGTGCCATCGAGGTCAAGGACCCCACGGTGTTTGAGCGCAAGCCGTCGCAGATGTTCCGCCTGTTCTCCGCTGCCATCGAGCTGGACGTATCGGTCGGACTGCTGACCGCCGATCTGATCGCTGATCTGGCGCCGCGAAGCGCTCTGGCGCTGCGGGGCGACCCGGATTCGGCGCGGTGGTTCCTGGACGTCCTGACCGACGTGCGGGATCGGGCGGCGCCGTCGCGGCTTGAGCAGATGAACGATCTCGGCCTGCTGGGCGCCCTGATGCCCGAATGGGAGCCGGTCAACGGCCGTGTTCAGCACGACGTCTACCATGTGTACACGGTGGACCAGCACTCGCTGTACGCGGTCGCGCTGCTCAAGGCCCTGGCCCGCGGCGATCGCCGCGACGACTACCCGCGACCGCACGAAGCCATGCGCCAGGTGCGCCGATCGGTCCCGCTTTACCTGGCGACCTTGCTTCACGATGTCGGCAAGACCCTGGGCCGCAACCACAGCCTCAAGGGCGCGGTGGTGGGGCGCGTGGTGGCCGCGCGGCTAGGGCTCGATCCTGGAGACGTCAAGCGAGTCGAGGCGCTGATACTCCACCATCTGGTGATGGGCCATGTGTCGCAGCGGCGGGATCTGGCGGACCTGGCGCAGATCGGGCAGATGGCCCGCATCGTCGGCGCCAACGAGGATGCGTTGCGCGAGCTTTACCTGCTGACGTTTTGCGATCAGTACTGCATCGGTCCCGGCAACCTGACGGCGTGGAAGGATGATCTGCTGAACGAGTTGTACCTGCGCACGCTGACGTTCGTGCGTCGCGGACCTGATTTGCTGGCGGCGGAGCGGGCCGAGCTGGTCAAGGACCGTCGCGCCCAGGCGGCGGCGGCGCTGGGTGGCGACGCCAAGCGGCCCGAAATGACGGCCTTGCTGGCCAGCCTGCCGGATCGGTACTTCGTCGAGAAGGACGCCGCCGCGGTGGCCGAGCATGCCCGCGTCGTCGGTGGCCGCGTCGGGGCGTGCGCCGTCCACGTAGGCCAGATCCCGGGCAAGGAGTTCTCGGAACTGGTCCTGGTGGCCGATGACGTGCCCGGCCTGCTGGCCAACGCCACCGGCGTGCTGTTCGCCAACCGCATCGACATTCTCGACGCCGCCATTTACTCGCGCGAGGCGCCGGCGCCGGGCGGTCGCGGTGGAGCGTTGGATGTCTTCTTCATCCGACGGGCTGGCGGCGGCGCCGTGACCGACGAGGCGCGCATCACCAGGATCAGGCGCGACATGGAAGCGGTACTGAGCGGCGTGACCACGGTCGAAGAACTACTGGCGGCGCGCCCGGTGCCGACTTCCATCCTGGATCGAGCCAAGCCCCAGGTGCCCGAGACCGAGGTCAAGGTCGATAACGAAGTCAGCCCGGACTTCACGATCATCGACGTCTACACCCAGGACCGCCCCGGCGTGCTGCACGCCATCGCGACCGTGCTGCACCGGCAACAGCTCGACATCCATCGCTCGAAGATCGCCACCGAGGCCGACCGCGTCGCCGATATCTTCTACGTCCGCGATCAGCAGACCGGCGCGAAGATCCTCGACCCGGGTCGCATCAGCGCGATCCGGGACGCTCTACGCGCGGCTTTGCCCACGCGCTGAAGGGTGTCAGTTCAGCATCGCGCCCATCCGGATCCACTCGCGGATGGCGTTTATGGTGGCGGCCGGAAGTGCGTCGTTGGCGTCTGGCATGCGCTTGCCGGCTTCGGGCTTTTCCTTGGTCAACTTCTCGATGAGGTACGAGCCGTCCGGGTCGCCGGCTTTCACCAGCACGCGGCCGGGCGACTTCTTCGACATCCGGTCGCGCAGATCACCGACGGGCGACACCAGGCTCAGCCCCTCGGCCGAGCCGGTGGCGCCATGGCACGAGCTGAAGGCGCAGCTCCTGGCGAAGATCTTCAGCTCGATGTCGGCCAGGGTCGGCTTGACCATCTCGGGCGGCGCTTCGACCGGGTCGGCTGCGCAGGCGAGAAAAGCCAGAACGGGCAGGGCGTGCAGGACGGACATCTTCAGGCGTCGGGTCATGGGCGCGTCGCGCACTAGATGAGTCCCAGGAAGCGATCCGCCGGAAGCACGAGTGCTGGTCCTGCTGTTCGCGGTTGCCCCCGTCGCACGATCTGAATGGCCATCTTGGGGGCGAGCCGTTCGCGAAAGTAGAGCAGCGCCGGGCTGGGGTCGGCATCCGATAGTTTGGTCTCGACCAGCATGTAGGGCCGCCGCCCGTCGGTGATGAGAAAATCGACCTCCCGCTTGTCCTTGTCACGAACGTAGTGCAGAGCGAAGTCGCCGTGACCCATGTCGTTCCAGGCATCGACCAGTTTGAGCAGATGCAAGGCCACCAGGTTCTCGAATCGCGCACCCTCGCTGACAATCTCGGAATGGTCGAACAGGTACACTTTGCCTTCCCGACGGAGGCTGCGCGCCAGTCGCCCGGCGAACGGCCGGATCTCGAACAGGAAGTACAGACGTTCCAGGGTGGCAAGCCACCCCTGCGCGGTCCCGAACGCCACCTGTAGATCCTCACGAAGGGCGTTGATGGAGAGTGGGCTGCCGATCCGTTCGGGCAGCATGGTGACCATCTGGTCCACCAGGCCCAGCTCGCGCACGCGCGACAGATCACGCAGGTCTTCGCGAATCACCAGATCGCGCCGGCTGCGCCGCCACTTCCGCAGTCGGCGATCGGTGCTCGCAAACAATGGTTCGGGAAATCCGGTGAAGCGTTCCACCAGGTCAACGGCCGCTCCGGCGCCCGGGACGGGCTCGGCGGCGGCAAGGGCGCGTTCGAGCTGGTCGGGCGATGGCACGGTCTGGGCACCGCGTGCCAGCAACTCGCCCGCGGTGAATGGATGCAGGCGGTGCAGCCCATAGCGGCCGAGCAGGGAGTCGCCTCCCTTCTGGTAGACATCGAGGCGACCGCTACCGGTGACGATGATGTCCACGTCGTGGCGATGGGCATCGAACAGGCCCTTGAGGAATCGCTTCCAGCGCGGGTACTTGTGAATCTCGTCGAGTACGATGCGAGGCCGCTGCCGACGCTTGGGCGAGGCACCTTCGGTCGCCCAGAAGGTCTCGACGTCACGCAGGATCTGGCGCCGATGAGTATCGACGTCCCAGTTGAAGTAGCCGGCGGATGTTTCAGGGATGAGCGCCTTCGCCAGGGTGGTCTTTCCGACCTGGCGGGGACCAGCCACGAACGCCATCTTGCGTTCGGACAACAGGGTTTCTTCGACCTGCTCCCGCAGATAACGCACGATCTGTTTCTACCATCATCGAAAATAGTCGCGACTTTTTTCGATGATCCCTCAGACGCTGCGACGCGATGCGCGTCGGCGCTACCCGAGGCTCGCGGGCCTCACTCGCACTTGGCGGCGCCGAGCTCCATCAGCATGGGCGTGCACGTGGCGCCGACGCACTTCTGGCATTCGGCGGCACCCATGGCGCAGTGGTCGGTGCACATGCCGAGGCCGCGTGTCGCCAGGCAGCGCGCGGCGTTCGACATCTGCTTGCTGATCTTGGCGCAGCTGTTGACGACGCAGCCGTAGAAGCTGTCGCCCTTGTCCATCGCCATGGGCTTGGCGGCGGTCAGGCAGCCCACGGTTTCGACGCCGGTCTTGTCGCCGTTGCCGATCCACTGGGCGGATAGATAGGCGCCCGAGTAGTTCTCGTTCAAGCTGCACAGCTCGAGGCGACGGTTGCGCGGGTAGTACAGGCCGCCGAAGAGGCACATCTCGTCGGCGGTGGATCGGCCCTGGGTGACGACCCGATCTTCCTTGTTGTCGTACTTGCAGCGGTAGTCGATCGCCTGGCCAGCCTTCAGCAGCTTGGGGGGGCTTAGCTCTTTCAAACGCACGTCGGCCCACTCGGTGCCCTGGCTCAGTTCCTCGATCACGGCGCCCT
>JANPCZ010000078.1:0-47206 GCA_031431215.1 Myxococcales bacterium | reverse complement strand
AAGTACTGGGGCAAGCGCGACGCCGCGCTCAACCTACCCGCGACCGGCAGCCTGTCGCTCACGTTGGGCGAGCTGGGCAGCGAAACCACCGTACGCTTCGCCCCCGACGCCGGCGGCCCCGATGGCCGCGATCGCGTGACCATCGGCGCCGCACCCGCCGACGAGCCATTCGCCGCGCGCGTGCGCCGCTTTCTGAATCTGGTCCGTGCCCGCGCCGGCGTCACGCTGCCCGCCGAGGTGATCACGACCAACAGCGTCCCGACTGCCGCTGGCCTGGCGTCGTCAGCATCGGGCTTCGCGGCGCTTGCGTTGGCCGCCACGCGCGCCGCCGGTCTCACCCTTACCCCAGCCGAGCTGTCGGAGCTGGCCCGCCGCGGCTCGGGATCGGCCGCGCGATCGGTCTTCGGTGGCTTCGTCGAGATGGCGGCCGGCCTTCGTCCCGATGGCTCCGACGCCGTCGCGCGCCAGTTGCTGCCGGCGGAAGCGTGGGACGTGTGCCTGGTGGTCGCGGTGGCCGCCCACGGGCCGAAAGCCATGGGCTCGACCGAGGCCATGGAGCGCACGGCGCGCACGTCCCCGTACCACCCAGCCTGGATCGCCAGCGTCCCCGGCGATCTCGCCGATGCGCGCGCCGCCATTGCCGCTCGCGATCTCGCACGCCTCGGCGCGGTGGCCGAACGCAGCGCCCTGCGCATGCACGCATCCGCCATGGCGGCCGTGCCGGCCATCATCTACTGGAATGCCACCACGGTCGCCGCCATGGCCGCGGTCGCCAGCCTGCGCGCCGCCGGCACGGGAGCCTGGTTCACCATCGACGCCGGACCGCACGTGAAGGTGCTATGCGCCGCTGCCGACGCAATCACCGTCGAGGCCGCCCTTGCCGCCGTGCCCGGCGTGCCCCGGACCATCATCGCCACGCCGGGGCCCGGCGCCGCCCTGTGTCCGTCGCCCCTGTCCGGCTGATCCGGGTCGAGGCGTGGTAGAACGCGCCGTCTTGAGTTCGAATCGCACCACGCTTCGGGGCTCGCCGGTCGTCGCGGCGCCGGGGAAGGTGTTCCTGATCGGTGAGTATGCGGTGCTGGAGGAAGGCTCGGCGGTTCTGGCCGCGGTGTCGCGCTTGGCGGTGGCGCAGTTCGTACCTGACCTCGAGGCAGCCTCGCCCCTGATCACCGAGTGCTGCAGGCGCGCCACCGTGGCGATGGGCGAATTCGCCGCCGCCCTGCCCCCGGGATCCGTGCTGGTGGACAGCAGCCAGTTCGAGCGTGACGGACACAAGCTGGGTCTTGGCAGCAGCGCTGCGACCGCCGTGGCGGCGGTGGGCGCGTTGTTCGAGAACGCGGGCCTGTCGATCACCGACAACCGTGACCTGCTGCAATCGGTGGCCGATGCCGCGCACCGGACCGCTCAGGGTGGCCTGGGGTCCGGCGCCGACGTGGCGGTCGCGGTCAACGGCGGCTTCGTACACTTCCTGCGACCCAAGGACGGCTACCCCGCGGTGGTCAAGATGCGCCCGCCCGCGGATCTACAGATCGTGGTGTTTTGGACCGGCCAGCCCGCACGCACGACCGAGATGATCACCGCGGTGCAGGACTTCGCCGCCCGCACGCCACCCCTCTACCGGTGGATCATCGACGAGATGCGCGCCACCGCCGATCGCTTCGTCAAGGACTTCGGCTCCAACCACACCCGTGGCGTGATCGCCGCTGCCGAGGCCTATTTTCGCGCGCTGACCGAGCTGGGATCGTCGGCCGGGGTGCCCATCGTGACGCCAGCCTTCAGCGAGGCTGCCGCGCTAGCGAAATCCCTGTCCGGCGCGGCCAAACCGTCGGGTGCCGGGGGCGGCGACGTGGGCGTGGCGTTCTTTGCCAACCCCGGTGCTGCCGCCGAGTTCGGCAAGCGCTGCCCACCGGGAATTTCGGTGCTAGACCTGGCCATCGACGAGGCTGGCGTCCGCAGGCGCTTGCCCGGCGCTATCGAGGTGACCCGCTAAATGTCCGACCGCGATTCCCGCATCCCCGGCTTCTACAACTTGCCGCTCGACGAGCGGCGCCGGCAGCTCGCTTTGCGTGCTTCGCTTTCGAGCGACGATCTCACGGCGCTCGACCGAGGCGGCCTCGATGCCCCCGCGGCCGATCGGATGGTCGAGAACGCGGTCGGTATCTACGCACTGCCGCTTGGGATTGGCCTCAACTTCCGGGTCAACGGCGTCGATCACCTGGTGCCCATGGCGGTCGAAGAGCCATCGGTGATAGCGGCCGCGTCGAACGCCGCCCGCATGGTGCGACAGGGCGGTGGCTTCCAGGCCGAGGCCGACGAGCCGATCATGACGGCGCAGATCGAGATCGCGGGGGTTCGCGATGCCGCCGCCGCCGCCGCCCGCATCGTCGCCCACACGACCGAGATCCTCGCAGCAGCGGACGCGGTGGTGCCGCGCCTGGTGGCTCGTGGCGGCGGCGCCCGCGCGCTCGACGTGCGCGAGACCCCGCCAATCCCGGAACTCGGGTCGCGCCTGGTGGTTCACCTCCACATCGATTGTCGCGACGCCATGGGTGCGAACCTGGTCAACACCATCGCCGAGAGTCTGGCCCCGCGCCTGGCCGAACTGGCCGGCGGTCGCTTCGGTCTGCGCATTCTGACCAACCTGTGCGACCGGCGGCGCGCTCGCGCCACCGCCCGCGTGCCATTCGCGGCGCTTGCCGCCGAGGGCGCCGTCGGCGCCGAGGTGGCGCGCGACATCGCCGCGGCGTCCCGATTCGCCGAGGACGATCCCTACCGCGCCGCCACCCACAACAAGGGCATCATGAACGGCGTCGACGCTGTCATCATCGCCACCGGCAACGACTGGCGCGGCGTCGAGGCCGGCGCGCACGCTTACGCGGCGCTGTCGGGTCACTACCGTCCCCTGGCCACGTGGGCCATCGACGGCGACTTTCTGGTCGGGCGCGTGGAGATGCCCATGGCCGTCGGCACCGTCGGCGGCACGCTGCAAGGGCAGCCTTGTGCACGCCTGGCACTGCGCATCCTCGGTGTCAGCGACGCACGGACTTTGGGCATGGTGATCGTGTGCGTCGGCCTGGCGTCGAACCTGGCCGCCCTGCGCGCGCTCGCCACCGAGGGCATCCAGCGCGGGCACATGGCGCTGCATCGCAAGGCCGTGGCGCCCGCGGCCGACCACGCCTTGGCGGCGGAGGCGACGCCGTGATTCGCAAGATCCTGCGCGGCGGCCGCGTCGGTGCGCTGGACGACAGCGGCGAGGTTCGCACCGCCACCGCCGGCCAATCGGTGACGCCGCTGCCGTGGCTGGATCCACCGTCCGGCCCGTGGTCGATCACGCGCGCCTACGAGTACTGCGAGGACTTCGCGCGCGCGCACCACGAGAGCTACCCGGTGGCCTCGCATTTCGTGCCCGCCGAGATGCGCCCGCACTTGCTGGCGCTGTACGCCTTCGCCCGCGCCGCCGACGACTTCGCCGACGAGCCCACCTACGAGGGCCACCGCGCCGAAGCGCTCGACCAGTGGCACGACGAGCTCACCCGGTGCTTCCACGGCGAGGCCAGCCACCCGGTGTTCGTGGCCCTGCACGACACCATCGAGCGGCGACAACTGCCACTGCCGCCGTTCGAGAATCTGCTGGCCGCCTTCCGGATGGATATGGACACGCGTCGCCACGCGACCTTCGGCGCCCTGCGCGCCTACACGTCGCGCTCGGCCGATCCCGTGGGCCGGTTGATCCTGGCGTTGTTCGGCTATCGCGATGTCGAACTGGCGCGCTTTGCCGACGAGATCTCGACCGCACTGCAGCTCACCAATTTTTGGCAGGACGTGGCCGCCGACGCCGCCCGCGACCACATCTACATCCCCGCCGAGGACCTGCACTTCTTTGGCGTCAGTGAGGCCGAACTCAAGGCGCTAAAAACCACGCGGTCGATCCGCGACCTTATGCGCTTCGAGGTCGCACGCACGCGCGCCCTGTACGAGCGGGGCCGGCCGCTGCTCCACAGGCTTCACAACGATCTCAAGCTCGAGCTGTCGCTGATCTGGCTTATCGGCACCACCATCCTCGACAAGATCGAGGACGCCGACTTCGACGTGCTCGCCGCCCGCCCCACCATCGGCAAGCGTGACAAGGCCAAGATTCTGGCCAAGGCCGCCAAGCACTGGGCGTCGCAGCTCGACCTGGCGGCGCTACGCAAACTGTGGCCGTGATCAGCGACCCGGGGCCTTAGATCTGCTTCGCGGCCCGCGCCGCCTCTTCCAGCATGGCGCGGCCGTCACCCTGAAAACCCGTACCCACGACATCGTGCAGACTGATGACGGTGCGGGCCGGCCAGGCCAGAATTTTCGCCCAGCTGGCGCTGACCTGGGCCTTATCGCGCACCTTGCGAGCGCTCCAGATGGTGAATCGGTCGGGCTTGACCATGCCCTTCAACATTTTCGGGGCTTTCCTCAGTTCCTCGGTCGGATGGAACCAGGACAGATTTTCACCGCCGACCACCGTGCCGGACGCCACGTGGTGGACCCACAACTCGTCATGGGGATCGCGGGTCGTCATGAAGCGCGCCATGCCCTTGATCAGGGTCCACATTGTGTCGGGCGCGCCCTCGCCTGCGCTCTGACCGTCCTTTGCGCCGTCGATACCCGCGAACAGAACCGCATCGAGCTGACCCTTCCACCACGGCAACGGACAGGCGGGGTCCATGAGCTCAACGCGTGGCAGTTCCATCAGCTGCTTGCCATGAGCGGTACGCGGAATCCGCGCCGGGGGCAGCAACACGGTCGCGTTCAAAAAGGCGGCGTGCCACGATTCAATCTGAAGGTGGTGACCTGCGCCCGGCGAGATGATGTAACGAACCGCCAGGCCGGTCTCCCGTTCGATGCGCTGGACCTCCGGGATGGCGGTCGGGGTGACCGCGTTGATGACGACCAGGATGGGAGTGCCACGGTCGTCGATGCGAAACACCAGGCAACGGTTGTTGATCTCAAACATGTGCTTGGACAGGCCCGGGCGATGCCGCGTCGCCACGATCCAGAAATTTTCGAAAACCAGGACCGCCGTGCCGGTGGTTTCCTTCGTGAGATCGATGCTGAGTGAACCTTGTGGCTGCATGCCCGGCGCAGGCTACCGCATTCAAGCCGTTGCGCCTCGGCTATTCGAGCCCGCCGCTCATTCCCGGCCTTTGCCCACGCCTGCCTTCATCTTGGGCAGGCGGCCGGGGGCGAGACCGCTCTTGCCGGGCGCGCCGCCGGCGCCGTCGTTGTCGTTCTTGCTGCGGCCGCGACCGTTGCCGCCGCGGCGCTCGTCATCCATGGTCCGCGTGTACCCCGACTGCAGCGTGGGCGACGCCGACAGCCCACGCGCCAGCGCATCGACCGCCTCGGCGTGGGTCAGTGCCTGCTCGACCCGCAAGGTTTCCAATGTCGCCGACAAGCGCTCGATCGCCGCCGGATCGCGCACCAGCACGTCGCGCACCAGCGGCGCCGCGCGCAGGGACCGGTAGCCCCGCCCCGACAGATCGGCCAGCACCTCGACCGCGCGCGCGGTCGGCGCCTCCGCACGACCGCTGCGCAACAGTGTCTCGGCCGACTCGATGTCGAGCCCCGCCAGCCGCGCCTCGGCAACCGCGCGCACCAGCAGCGGCGCCGGAGCTCCGGGGCGTCGGGCGCCCACGATGGCGCGGGCCTCGCCGAGCGCTTGCGCCAGCCGCACCACCGTGGCCTCGATCCGCGCCGCATCCACGCGCTTGGCCAGCCCTTCACGCACCTTGCTGACCAGCAATTCGGCCCCGGGGCCGGCCGCGGCTGCGCGCCGGACGATCTCCTCCAGCCGCGCACGCACCGGCGCGAGCCGGGCGTCGTCGGGGAGCGCCGGTGAAGCCGCGCTCACGGCCAGGACGGCCTCCGGGGCGGACTGCGCCAGTCCCAGGGTCCCGACCACGAACAGTGCCGACAACAACGTCATGCAGCCGCCAGAGTGTACGAGCAGCCGCTTGCCGCGATACAGCCCGGTCACGGAACCTCCAGCACGCCGTCTTCGCCGCCGAACCCGTCCGCCAGGTAGCGAGCTGCCTCGGGCGGGCGCACCGGCCGGCCACCGACGAGAAAGTGGTAGCGATGGGTGCCCACCGGCAGGGGCAGCCACACCTCCCAGACCCCGGCCGCCCCTGCGAGCGCCAGCGCCGTACCGGGTTCGGCCCAGTCGTTCCACGAACCGATGACGCGCACCTCGCTGGCATTTGTCGCATGGACGCGCAGACGAGCGCGGCCATTCTGGATCACGGGTCGCAACTTGGCGGCGGCCGGCGCGGTGGGCGGCGTGGTGGGCAGCGCGGTGGGCAGCGCGGTTCTCGTCGTGGCGTGGCCGATGAACGTGAGCAGGCCGACCCGACGCGAGAAACCGCCATCGGGCGGGCCCGCGATCGTGCCCGTGACGTCGAACGACGCCGCCACATCCAGATGATCGGTCAGGCGGACGCGTGCACCGACGACCCCACCCATCTGCCAGGTGCTGCCCCCGGCCCCGACGTCGAGCGCTCCGGCAAAGGCGGCCGCCAGCATGGTGAGGCGCTGCCAGATGACCACGCCGTCCAGACCGCCGCGAGCGCGACGAAACGGGGCGCCGTCGGTGGTCGCTGGGGTTGCCACCGTCACGTACGATCCGTCGAGCGCGATCTCGACCTGCGACTGCGGCCGGTACGGCACCCTTAGATCCACAAGGTGGATGAGGTCCGTCTGCTGCGACGCCACCGGACGAAAAGTGAAGCCGCGCACTTGAAAATGGTACGCGGCCAGCACCCGCAGCGAATCCGACAGCGCGACGCGAGCGTCGACCGCGCCCCCGCCGATCAGGAACCCGTCGTCGGGAAAACTGGATGCGTCGAAACGCCCGCCCTCGACGGCCACGCGCCAGCGCAGCGGGCCGAGTGGCGGTAACGCCAGGGACAGGTCCATCTCTTGCCACAAAAGGTGCCGGGCTCCGGCCGAATAGCGGTAGTCGGCAGCGTACGAGACTTCCAGGCGAAGCCCGCCTTTGGTGAGCGCGCCGGTCAGTGCCGGGGCGGCCCGTCCGAAATAGCCACCGACGACGCCTCCGCCCGCTGCGTCGGGGGCCACCTGGAGGAACATGTTGGTGTCGTGACCCACGCCCGCCGCGATCTCGGCGGTGCCGGAGATCGCGGCCGACGCGCGCGCCGCAGCCAGCATCGACAAGAACAGGGTCGCGCAGCCGGGGGCCTGGCGCCAGATCACGCCGCGCAGAGTAGTCGAACCCGGGGTGGCCGTCGACCCACCCGACGGCGCGACCGGACTACAGGCGCAACACCGCGTTGTGGCGACCGAAACCGTCAGGCCGGCGCTCGCTGGCTCCCGGATCGGTCACCCACTCGCCATCGACCACGAACATGTACTCGTGCGCTCCGCGCGGCAGGCGAACGGTAGCGACGAAGGTGCCCTGCCCGTCGGCGTTCAGCAGCGTCGTCCCGTCAGGATTCCAGCGGTTGAAGTCACCGGCCACGGCAACCTTCCTGGCCCCACGAGCTATCAAGACGAAGCGCACCATCACGATGTCGCCAACCGCCTCGGGCGAGCCCGCCCGCGCTGGCGCGGCCAGTGCCGGCGTGGGCACCGATGACACGCCGACTGGCGTCGGCGCCTGGATCGGACGCGCCAGCATCACGGCCACCACAGCCACGCCCAAGAACCCAGCCGCCCCGAACCCCAGCGGCGACACCCGCAGCTCCAACCGCCGTCGCCGTAACAACCAACTCCACAGCGTTGCCGGCTCGGGCTCCGCAATCCGGCGCATCACATTGGGCACCATCGACACCGGCGGCGTCACCTCGCGCAAGGCTCGCAGCCCGGAGATCGGCGTGCCGCCGCCTTCTTGGTCGCTCATCGTGGCTCTCCTTCCAGGAGCGCGCGCATCATCGCGCGCGCGCGGACCGCCCGGATCTTCAAGGTCGTGATCGGCAACCGCAGGATGGCACGGATGTCCTCGTACGAAAGATCCTCGATGTCCTTCAGCACCAGGACCTCACGGTACTTGTCCGGGACCTTGCGTAGAGCCACCTCCAGTCGCCGTCGATTCTCGACCTCGATCGCAAGCGCCTCGGGGCCGCGCGGCACATGCGCGAAGGCGGCGTCGGCAGTCGAGACGTCGACCTCCAACGGCTCCTCGGTGCGCTTCTTCGACTTGAGGACATCCTTGCAGCGGTTGACCGCGATGCGCAGCAGCCACACCGAAAACGCGCCATCGCGCGACTCGCCTGCGAAGCGATCAAGCGCGCGGTAGGCGTCGGCAAACGCCTGCTGGGCCGCGTCCTCGGCGTCGGCCCGAATTCCGAGCATCCGCAACGCGACCGAGAAGATCAGGCGCTGGTAGCGCAGCACCAGCGGCCGAAAGCCCTCGCTGTCGCCGGACAGACAGCGCTCGATGAGCGCCTGTTCCTCCTGGCCACGCGTGATCGCCGTGGGGCTGGCCTGGGCCGGCAATGACAAAGTGATGGATCCAGTCACGTCAGGAGAGCTACGACCGGAGCGCGACCCAGGATGCACGGGTGTGATCGTACCGCAGGCGACCAGGTAGGGGGCAAAAAAGCCTTTCGTGTATCCGCGGTCGGTTTCGTTCGTACTCACAGCCGCAAACCGCCACCGAGGAGGCATCGATGACACGTTCGCAATCACGGCAACCCCTGATCCTGCCAGGAGTCATCCTCCTCGCCGCCGCCATCGGCTTCAACTGCGGCATGGGCGGCGGCACGGGAACGCTGCAGGAAACCGACGGTGGGGCTGGCTCCGGCGACGCCGGACCTGGTCTCGGATTCGGAAGCAATGGCAGCGGTGGCACCGGCGGCAAGGCGACAAGCGGTGGCAAAGCTGGCGTGTCGGGCGGGGGCGGTACGGGCGGCGCGGCCGGCACCGCGGGTGCCACCGGGGCCGGCGGCTCGGCCGCCCAGATCTTCGGTTGCCAGGTGGCCAACCCGCAGTGCAGCGATGGCAAGGACAACGATGGCGACGGCAAAGTAGACGCCGCTGATCCCGAATGCGTCGGCCCCTGCGACAACGACGAGGGCAGCTTCGCAACCGGTATCCCGGGCGACAACGTGGACGCGTGCAAGCAGGACTGCTTCTTCGATGGCAACTCGGGTCAAGGCGACGACGGCTGCGAGTGGAACCTGAAGTGCGACCCCGCCAACCCGGGCGCCAGCGCGGCGAAGGCGTGCCCGTACGACGCGACCTTCAAAAACTGCCCCACGGCCCAGTCAATGAAGTGCATCGACAACTGCCGGAAGCTGACACCCAACGGCTGCGACTGCTTCGGCTGCTGCGCGGTCACGGTGAACGGCCAGCCCGCCAACGTGATGCTGGTCGCCAGTTGCACCGCCGCCACGTTCGGCGACGCCAAGGCCTGTCCGCGTTGCACGCCGAACACCGCGTGCGTGAACACGTGTGACAAATGCGAGATCTGCGTCGGCAAGCCGACCATTGATCCGAGTTGCCCGCGAACTCCGACGGGCGGCACGGGCGGCACGGGCGGTACGCCCGGCACTGGTGGCACCGGGGGCACGCCTGGCGCCGGCGGCACGGGCGGCTCACCGCCACCACCACCTCCCCCGCCGACACCAACGTGCGACGGCGGCCGGGTGACCTGCGGCCCCGGCGGCCAGGTCCCCGAGAATGGCTGCCCCAGCGGCGGCTACTACTGCATCACCGGCTGCTGCACGAAGGTGATTCAGTAAAGGCGCAGGCGGCGGCGACTCACGAAGGATTCGCGCGGCCCGCTAGGGTGTCCCGGGGCACCTCGAGCTTGCGACCGGCGACCCGGTCGGTCAGGCGGTGGCGGACATCGGCACGCGAACGATGGACGCAGATGAAGTTCTCGATGCCGCGCTTGCCCCAGTGCGCGGCGTGCTCGTAAGTCTCGATCGGGCACAGATTCAGGCCGTCAATGAACAGGCCGTCGTACTCGTGCGCGCGCAACCACACAGCGAGCTTGGCGGTGGCCTGTGGGTGGTGATCGTCGTTGCACTCGATCAACATGTTGGGATGATGGGCATCGATCGTGGCAGCACCACCGTCGAGCACCGCAAGTTCGTGGCCCTCGACATCGATCTTGATGAACCCCACGTTGGCGACCTTGTAATCGTCCAGGCGCTGGGTCTCGACTTCGATCTCCTCAACGCGGGCGATCTGGGGGTGGTCAAGTGCGTTGCCGAGTTCGATGGTCGAGCGCCCGAACTGACGGCTGCCGTCGTGATCGAACGGCAGCCGCATCGTGACCTCGCCGCAGCGGTCTGATAGCGCGCAGGGGATGATCCGCGCACGCTTGCCCTCGAACACAGCGCGCAGCATTTGGTTGAACAGCGGGATCGGCTCGAACGCGATGACATCCGACGAGCGGGCCCGGATTCGATAGGTGTACATCCCGACCTTGGCGCCAATGTCGATGCCAGTGCGTGAACGATCGCACAGCAGGTCGAGCAGCTCCATCTCGCGCTCGTAGTTGGCTCGCACCAAACGCCGCAACACGAACACCAGGCGCGGGAAGTGGCGATAGAAAAACGCGCTCATGCTGACCGGGGCGACCCGTACTACACTCTTACACCTTCCACCGGCCCGGCGGCGAACCCCATGGCGCACACAGAGTCGTTCCATCGCAGGGTCCGGAGCATGACCAAGTACTACCCGTTCCAGAATGGCGCGGCCTACTTCAATCGGCGCATGGGACGATTCTTCGACCGCGACGATCCTTTGTGGCTGGTCTCGGAGGCCTTCGGACCCTACCCAGCCCTCGAGCTGAACCTCTCCGCTCGCTACCAGCGCAAGATCTTCTACTTCCCGAAGGCCTACGGCGCCCCGTATCTCCGCTGTCCCCTGTACCAGCTCATCGGGCGGCTAACGCCCGGCTCGGTCTTCCTCGACATCGGGGCCAACCTGGGGATCTTCAGCCTCCTGGCGGCGCGGGTGGTTGGTCCGACCGGGCGGGTTATTGCTTTCGAGCCCGATCCGATGACCTTCCAATCTCTGCACCGCAGTGCCCAACTTGCTGGCCTCAGCCAGATCGAGCCCGTTCAGATGGCACTGTCCGATCGGACGACCGACTTGCCGTTGCACATGGCCCAGGACGGCACCGCGAACTCGCTTCTGCCCGAAGCGCCGGGCCGCGAAAATCGCTACGTTGGTGTGCGCACGGTTCCGGTGACATCGCTGGACGAGCTGTCGACCAGGATGGACCTCGACCTCGATCGCGTGGGGTTGCTGAAGATCGACGTCGAGGGCGAGGAAGTGCGCACCGTCGCTGGCATGCTGAAGAGCCTTGCGCACGCTGCCTTTCCGCCCATCTGGTGCGAGGTGCGTGGACCCAAGGGCTCCACCCGCGCACCCGGCACGTTCGATCCGGTGCTACGCCTGCTCACGCCCCTTGGCTACCGACCCTATCGTTGGGACGGCGCAGGCCAACCAGTCGGCGTCGATGAGGTGCGCGGGCGCGAGGATATCTTGTTCCGCCGGTCAGCTTGAGGCCTTCGTACCCAACGGATCGTGGCGGCCGATGGCTTGTTCCGCGTGGTCGCGATCAGCGGGCGTATCGACGTCCTGCCAGAGGGCATCCCCGATGTCCGCAATCCGCGCCCGGCCCAGTTCAGCGAGCCGG
Source organism: Myxococcales bacterium (assembly GCA_031431215.1). Lineage (GTDB taxonomy): Bacteria > Myxococcota_A > Polyangia > Fen-1088 > Fen-1088 > JANPCZ01. The sequence goes on along the minus strand of JANPCZ010000078.1, from coordinate 35,559 downwards.
CGTACACCATCGGACAGCGAGCAGTCACCGCGCTCTACCCTGAGTTCCGCCAGCACGTCGAGCAGGCGGCTGGTCACCGCGAACACGCCGCAGTCGATCCGATCGTAGGTCGCGATCTGCTTGCCGATCTCGACGATGCGACCGCGCTCGCTGCGCACCTTGGTGGCGTCGTCGATGTCGAGCACGTCGTGGGTGCGTGGGTCGGTGGCCAGGTAGAGATCCGCCGCCGCGAGATCCTGGCTGCCCACCAGCCGGGCGATCGCAGGCGTGTAGATGTGATCCGCCATCGACAGCACGAACGGTCCGTCGACCGCCGCGCCGCCGACCAGCACCGAGATGCCGTTGCTCTTGTCGAACTCGACGTTGTGGGCGAAGTCGACGCGGACGCCAGCCGCCACATAGCTGTCATCGCCGACAATCGTCGCTCGGATTTCGTCGGCCATGAATCCCGTGACGACCACCACCCGCTTCACGCCGGCCGCCGCGAGGGTCAGGATCGTGCGCTTGATGAGCGCCACCCCACCCACCCGATGCAACGGCTTGGGCGGCGCGTCCTCCGACTCGCGGATCCGCGTGCCCTTGCCGGCGGCGAGAATGACTGCCTGATCGATCATGCGCACGGAAGATACCTACTTCACTTTCGCGGCCACGGCTGCAGCGGCGCGCAGAGCGGCCAGGCGCTCCCCCATCGCCTGTTCGCGTCCCGAGGTCGACGGCTGGTAGTAGGTGCGTGTAGCCAGCTCGTCGGGCAGGTAGCGGGCGGCCACGTGGTGGTCGGCGTAGTCGTGCGGATACTGGTAACCGCGGCCGTGGCCCAGCGACTTCTGCAGCGCTGTGGTGGCGTTGCGCAGGTGGGCGGGCACCTGCAAGGCGCCGTGGGCATCGACGTCGGCCTTGGCCGCCGCATAAGTGGTAAGCGCGGTGTTGCTCTTGGGCGCGCACGCCAGGTACACCGCGGCCTGGGTCATGGGCAAGTATCCCTCCGGCATGCCGACGAAGTGGAACGCTTGCATTGCGGCCACCGCAACGCCCAGGGCCTGCGGATCGGCGTTGCCGATGTCTTCGGATGCGAAGATGACCAGGCGGCGCAACACGAACATCGGGTCCTCGCCCGCTTCCAGCATGCGCGCCATCCAGTACACCGCCGCGTCGGGATCGGTGCCGCGCAGACTCTTGATGAAGGCACTGACCACGCCGTAGTGCTCGTCGCCCGCCTTGTCGTAAAGCAGTGCCCGCCGGCCCAGGGCCTCCTCGACCACCGCGTGGTCGATCGCCTTGCGACCGCCAGCGTCGGGCACCGCGATGGCGGCCGCGGCCTCCAGCGTCGACAGCGCACGCCGCGCGTCGCCACGCGCCTCGACCGCGATCAGGTCGCGCACCTCGGGTGTGCAATCGATCTCCTCCTTGCCAAGGCCGCGCTCGCTGTCCGCCAGCGCCTGATCGACGATGCGACGCAGGTCCGCCACCGCGAGTGGCTTGAGCACGACGACCTTGGCTCGCGATAGCAGCGCGGCGTTGACCTCGAACGATGGATTTTCGGTGGTGGCGCCGACCAGCACCACGGTCCCGATCTCGACATGCGGCAGCAGCGCATCCTGCTGCCCCTTGTTGAAACGGTGGATCTCATCCACGAACAACAAAGTCCGCTGGTTCTGCCGCGACAGGCGCACTTCCGCCTCGGCCACCGCCTCGCGCAGATCCTTGACCCCCGCCATCACCGCCGACAGCGACACGAAGTACGCGCCGGTCTCGGCGGCCAGGATGCGGCCAAGCGTGGTCTTGCCGGTGCCGGGCGGCCCCCACAACAGCAGCGACGCCAGACGCTTCTCCTCGAGGGCGCGGCGCAGCCACTTGCCGGGGCCCAGCACCTGGTCCTGCCCTACCACCTCGGCCACCGTGCGCGGGCGCATGCGCTCGGCCAGGGGCTGGCCCCGGCGATCCTTGGTGGCGGCGCGCTGGAACAGATCCACGCTCACGGCCCTTTGCCCGCGCGCAAGAGGCCTTCCAGACGGCCGGTCGGGGTCAGCATCACGTCGCGCAGTGACGCCTGGTGCGCGATCACATTGTGTTCGTGCCACAGAGGAAAAAACGGCAGGTCCTCGGCCAGACGCCGCTGCACCGTCGCGTACAGGTCACGGCGCCGCTGGGGCACCATCGCGACGGCGGCCTCATCCAGAAGGCGGTCGACCTCGGCGTCGCGGTAGCGAAATCGATTGGCGCCACCCCAACTGTTGGCCTCGCTGGGGATGCGCGCCGAATGGACCATCGTGCGCAGGAAGTCAGCCTCGACCACATCGGTCATCTGCAGCGAGAACAACTGCGCGTTGCCTTTCTTGATGTCATCGAAGAAGGTTGCCTGATCGAAGGGGCGCACGTCGACCTCGATGCCGACCTCGCGCAGCTCTTGCGCCATGACCTGCGCCAGCGCAACCCGAAAACGCACGCTGCTGGTCTTCCATGTCAGCGTGAAGCGCGGTGCCGGACCGGGGCCGTCGGGATCGGGGTACCCGGCCTGGTCAAGCAACCGGCGCGCCGCCGCCGGATCGTGGGGCCACAACCGGGCGTCGGGCGCGTGGAACACGTTGCGGGCATCGAGAAACGAGTTCGCGATCTCGGCGCGACCGCGAAACTTCGCCGCGATGATGCGCGGACGGTCGATGGCCATGGCGATGGCCTGCCGCACGCGGCGGTCCTTGAGAATCGCATCGGTGTTCTGAAAGCCCAGGTACGTGATGGTCGCGCTGGGCGCGTGGACGACACGCAGGCGCGGGTTGCCCTCAAGCGTCTCGACCACCAGGGGCGTCATGCCGTTCTGGATCAGATCCGCCGAGCCGCCGACCAGCGCCAGGATGCGCGAGTTGTCATCCCGGATGGTGCGAAAGGTGAGCTTGTCGGCCGCCGGCGGCTCGCGCGCGTACGGGTTGCGCGCCAGCGTGACCACGTCAGCGCCGCGCACAGCCAGACGGTAGGGACCGGCGCCCACCACCTCATCAGCGGGCTCGAACACCGGTGGCGACGTGCCGTCGTGGGCCGCTTTGCGAACCGCCTCGTCGCGCGGCCGCGCATGGCGGCTGTCGACGATGCCAAAATCCAGATCGGTGCGAAACGGTGCCCGCGGCTGCCGCAGCCGAAACCGCACGGTGCGCGCATCGACCACCTCGACCGCCGCGATGATCTCGTCCCAGCTCTTGCGCCAGGGGCTGCCCAGGTAGGGATCGGACATCGACGTGAACGTGTAACGGACATCCTCGGCGTCCAGCACGCGGCCGTCGGGAAAACGCGCATCGGGCCGCAACCGTGCCACCCAGGTCAGGCCCGCCGCGTCGTCCTGCGCCAGCCACTCGGCGACGCCCTCGGTGGGGCCGAAGCCCATGTCCTTGAGACCGACCAGGCCAGGGGCCAGCAGGCGCGACACGCGGGTGTCCCAGTTGGTCTGCGCGAACCGCGGATCTAGACGCAACAGCGGCGCCTCGGTCAGTGCGACGATCTCGTCCGCGGGCGTGCCGCGCCGACCGCAGGCGGCACACAACCCTGCGGCCAGCACCAGGAACGACCACGATCGCACGCGCATCGGGGAGTTCTAACCCCGAATCATGGTAGAGACCGAGCGAACGATGTCGCGGGCGTTGCCCCCTGTCCTGGCCTGGCTCGCCGTCGCGCTTGCGACACCGCAGGCTGTGGCGCAACCGCCGGCCGCGCGTCCGCCACCCCAGGCGCCGGCCGATCCCGCGGCTCGTCGCGACTGGCTGCGCGGCGAGCTGGATGCCCTGTGGGCAGCGCCTCCGCTCGCCAGCGCCAAGGTCTCGCTGCTGGTCGCCGAGGCCGACACCGGCAAGCCGCTGTACGCGCACGACGAGAAGACCGGCCTCAACGCCGCCTCCAACGTGAAGCTGGTGACGTCGGCGGCGGCACTGGCGCTGCTGGGGCCCGAGTACCGCTGGAAAACCGCGCTGTACGGCGCCATGCGCGCGCCCGGGCAGACCGGCGGCCGTTCGGTTGGTGCCGGCGGCGAGCTGGCAGGAGATCTGTTCCTCAAGGGCACCGGCGATCCGACGTTGAGCACGCAGGATCTCGCGGTGCTGGCCTCGGATCTGGCCGCGCTGGGGGTGCGACGGGTGCGCGGCGGGCTGGTGGTGGACGCAAGCACGTTCGACGCAGTCACCGTCGGTCCCGGGTTCGATCAGAAGAACGAATCGGCGTACTTCCGTGCGCCGTCGTCAGCGGTGTCGTTGAACGGTAACGTCGTCAGCGTGACCATCATGCCGGCTGCCGTGCCGGGCGCCCCGGCGCGCGTCGTGATCGAGCCAGCTTCGCCGTACTTCGTGCTGGGCGGCCGCGTGACCACCGCGAAGGACGGCCCCGCGGCGCCAGCGGTCGAGACCGAGGATGCCGGCACCGGACAGACACGCATCACTCTATCGGGACGCGTCCGCGTGGGCAGCGAGCCGCGGGTCCTGCTGCGCCGGGTGGTGCATCCCGAATTGTTCGCGGGCCACACCCTGCGGCTGTTGCTGCAGAAGCGTGGCATCACCATCGACAAGCCCCTGCGGGTCGAGGCGGTCCCGACCGAGGGCTTCCGGCCGCTGGCCACGCACGACTCGCCAGCCCTGGCGGTGGTCGCGCACGAACTCAACAAGCGATCGAGCAACTTCGCCGCCGAGCAGGTGGTGCGCACCATGGGCGCTGAACTTCAGGGACGCCCCGGTACCTGGGACAAGGGCATCGAGGCGGTGGCGGGCTGGCTAGACAGCATCGGCATCAAGCGCGGCAGCTACAAGATGACCAACGGCTCGGGTTTGTATGACTCGAACCGGTTCTCGGCGGAGCAGATCGTGACGGTCATCCGCGCGGCGATGCGCGACTTCCGCATCGCGGGCGAGTACCTCGCATCACTGGCGGTGGCGGGCGCCGACGGCACCCTGGCCCAGCGCATGGGCGGCACCCTGGCCGAGCGGTACGTGCGCGGCAAGACCGGCACCCTGGCCACCGCGAGCTGCTTGTCCGGCGTCGTCGGCGCGCCCGGGGTCAAGCCCCTGGTGTTTTCGATCCTGGTCAACAATGTCGCCAATCCCCAGGACGCTCGCGTCGCGCAGGACCGTACCGCCGAATTGCTGGCCGCGTACCTTGAGCCGCAAAAAGCGCTGCCGCGTTGACGCCGGCCCCTTGCAGTGGTGGGATGCATTCACGATGAAGGTGCTTCCGTCCCGCCGCAGTGTCGTCCAGGGTGCCGGGCTGACCCTGGCCGCCGCCACCGCGCCCGCTCTGGCCGCCGCATCTGCCGAGGGCACGGCGCGTGGCAAGATCAAGCTTGGCTTCGACAACTACGCCGTCCGATCCATGAAGTGGAAGGCCAAGGAACTGGTCGACCACGCTGCCAGCCTCAGGCTCGATTCGCTGCTCATCTCGGACCTCGACGCTTTCGACAGCCTGGACGACAAGCCGCTCAAGGACATCCGCAAGCGCGCCGCCGACAAGGGCGTGCAGATCCACCTTGGCACCTGGAGCGTGTGTCCCACTTCAGGCACCTTCAAGAACAAGTGGGGTACCGCCGGCGAGCATCTGGCGCTCGGCATCCGCGCCGCGCGCGCGCTGGGATCGCCGGTGTTGCGGGTGATCCTGGGCAACAGTGAGGACCGCAAGAGTGAAGGTGGCATCCGCGCACGCATCAAGGACATGGTCGCCGTGCTCAAGGCCCACCGCGGCCGCGCCGTCGATGCCCACGTCAAGATCGCGGTCGAGAATCACGCCGGCGACCTGCAGGCACACGAACTCCTGACGCTTGTCGAGGACGCCGGCAAGGACTTCGTCGGCGTCAACATCGATCCCGGCAACGCGGTCTGGACGATGGAAGATCCGGTGCAGCATCTGGAAAGGTTGGGCCCGTACGTCGTCACGTCCAGCATGCGCGACTCGATGATCTGGGAGAGTGACAATGGCTGCACGGTGCAATGGACGGCCATGGGCGCCGGCGTGGTTGACTTCAAAGCCTACTTCGCTCGCTTCGCCGAGCTGTGCCCGGGCGTGCCAGTGCACATCGAGACCATTTCAGGCTTCAACCGCGAGTTGCCAACCTCGAAGCCGGAGTTCTGGAACTTGTTTCCCGACGCGCGCGCCGCCGATTTCGCCCGCTTCGTGGCGCTGGCGAAGAACGGCAAGCTGATGGCGCCATGGCGCGCCCCCGAGGGCCAGGATCGTGACACCGCAGAGCGCGCCCACCAGAAGGCCGAACTCGATCGCAGCCTGACCTATTGCCGCTCGCTCGGCCTTGGCACACGCGCCTGAGGATCACCGCGCGCGGTGCGCGCACGCCCGATACATCGTCGTCCTATCTTTGAATTGCCCGGGAACTTCGGACTGACCCGGCGTCGGTGACGATGTGGCGGTCGCCACCGCCGGCGCATCCGTGGCCAAGGGCACCCATCAGGACGCATCCGAGGAACAACCGGCGGCCGGTCCGTGGTCGGGAGATCCGGGTGACTGCAAAGCCTCCTGATGTCGCGCCTGGCGTTCGTGAACGCCAATCTGGCGCGTCTATACGGCGCTCCGGCGCCAACCGCCCCCTGGCAGCGGGTCGAACTGGACGGCGACGAGCGAGCCGGGTTGCTCACGCGCGCGGCCTTCCTGTTCGCGAACTCGGGCGACAGCTCAGGCTCGCCCACCTTGCGCGGGAAATTCGTGCGCGAAGGCCTTCTTTGTTCGCCCCTGCCACCTCCGCCAGCAAACATCGACACGCGACTGTCAACCAACGCGAGCCTCACCAACCGGGAACGCTACCAGGAGCACATGGACCATGAGGTGTGCCGGGTTTGTCACAAGCTGATGGATGGACTGAGCTTCGCTTTCGAGCACTACGACGCTACGGGAAGCTACCGGACGACCGACGTCGGAAAGCCCGTTGACTCTGGCGGAGAAATCGTCGGCGCCTATCCACCCGCTCGGTTTCGCGACGCCATCGAGCTGTCGGCGCTGCTGGCGGGCGATCGAGCTGCCGGGCAGTGCTGGATCGTTCAGTGGCTGGGGTTCGCTGTCGGCCGCGAACTTGACCGGTGCGAGGACTGTGGGCTCACGGCGTTAGCCGATCGCTTGGCGAGTCCCTGCGCTGACCTCAAGGACATCCTGGTCTCGCTGGTGAGCGCGCCCGAGTTTCGCGTCCTCGGCCGCGACGCAGGACTGGCAGCCGGCGCGCGGCCACTGTCGGCGCGGCTGAAGACTCCCGAGCGGGTTCGCGCCAGCATCCTGGCTTTTCTCGTCGGTGAGTATGAGTCGTGGTTGCCCGCGCTACCCGATGTCCCCGCCACCTTCAAGCGGCACGTCGAACTGCTGCGCGAGCTGGAACGAGTAGCGCCCCCCTGACGGCTGGGACTCGTCGGCCTGACCTCGTTGTAGTTGTGTCTCCAGTTCTCGATCTTGGTCTTGGCGTCGCCGAGGTCGGCGAACGAGCACCTCATCAACAAAGGTTGCACACAAAAGGCGGTCGAGCTTCCCCCGTGCTCGGCTGATGCCACCGGGGAATCCTGGTCCACGCTGAACGCAAAGATCGCGGCCCTGCGGGACAAGACGGTGGCGGTACGCGAACGACTCGTGGTCGGCCCGCTGTCGAGTTTCTCCGCAAGCCATCCGCTTGGGTATTCACAGGCGGACAGAGCGGTGGTGCTGGGCGAAGGCGACAACCCGCTGCGCTTCTGGAGCGATTCTGCTTTCTCGTGCGCCGGTGACGAGTCTCGCCTGTGCTGCAACACCCCGGCGTTCGGCCAGACCGTCATCGCCACCGGCGTCTTGAAGGAAGATGAGGGCGCATTTGGCCTGTGGGGACTCAAGGACGCCAAGGTGTGCACGGTCCCGGCGCGCGGTCGACGCGGTTCGAGATAGGCAAGAACTCGGCCCTCCACGACGACTATCGATCGTCGTAGGTCCAACCGTCCGACGGCGGGTACCTGGTGAAGGGTCGTCGCCGCTGGCAGCCCCCCGCGGCGGCGGCGTTTTCGGGCATCATCTGAGGCTGAGGTCGCGCGACAGCCTGCCCTGACAGCAGCCGCCAGTCCCGAGTATGCTGCGCCGCCATGGCCCGCCGGTTAGTCCTGTTCGCCTGCCTTTCGTATCTTGCCCTTCCCGCCGCCCCGGCGGCCGCGGCGACCAAGCAGGAGATCGATGCGCGCAAGGCGTACGCCGCCGGCCGCTACGAGCAAGCCCTTGAGCTGTTCGCGCAGCTGTATGCCGAGACGCTGCACCCGACCTACTTGCGCAACATCGGCCGCTGCCATCAGAAGCTGCGCGAATCGCGCAAAGGGATCGACGCCCTTCGCGAGTACCTGTCCAAGGGCAAGGACATCAAGACCGCCGAGCGGCGTGAGATCGAAGGCTACATCCACGAGATGGAGGCGGCGCTTGCCGCCGAGACGCCAGCGCCTGCGGCAGCGTCGCGGGCCGAGCCGACGCCGGCCGCCACGGCGCCACGCGCGGCCACGCCCGCAGCCACGATGACACCGGCCGCGCCGCCTTCCGCGCCCCCACCACAGGTGGACGCGTCTCGCTCGCCGGCCGAGCCGGTGGCTCCTGAGCCCGCGGTGTATCAGCGCTGGTGGTTCTGGACCGCGGCCGGCGTCGTGGTCATGGGCGCGGTGGGCGCGGTGCTACTGCTGGGCGGCGGGCGCGCAAATCCCACCTGCCCCTCGGGCGTGGTGTGCCATTGATGCGCGCGCGGGTGCTGCTGGCGGCGCTGGCGCTGGTGGCGTGCCAGAAGGACGCTGATCGCTCGCTGGTCGTGCTTGAGCTGACGGCGGATCCGCCGCTGTCCGACACACGCGAAGTGACGGTCTCCGTCGCGGGCGTCGAGCGCGTGCACGCGGCACCGAGCGGCCTCGGCGCAACCGTCTTGCGCGTCGGCGTCTTCGTGCCCGCGTCGCTGACCGGAATGCTCGCCGTCAGCGCAACCGCGCACGGCGCCACGCCCTGTCCAAGCTACGCCGCGCGCGCGACCGTGACGCTGGCGAAGGTGGGTGTCACCGCGACCATCGCGCTTGCGCTGCAACCGACCGCTACCTGTGCCTCGGGCGCGGACGCGGGCGCCGGGTTGGACGCCCGCGCTGACGGGACGGCAGGGACCGAAACCGGCCCACCGCCCGACCCGGCGCGGCCCGAGGCAGGATCGACGCCCGAACTGCCGCGCGACGGGGCGACCACGACCGACGGGCCACCCGCTGACTTGCCGCCCCCGGATGTGGCACCGCCGGTCGACAGGCCGGCACCCGATGTCGCGCCCGATGTCGCGCCCGACACGGGGCCCGCGCCGATGGTCACGCTCATGAGGTGCGTTGAGGTGAGGCATGACGACGCGTGCATGTCTCCACCCGACCAGGGATCGCTGGTCGATTCGGTGGCCTTTTCTCCCGACGGATCGCTGCTGGCCACGGCGGGCGACGATTCGCGGGTGCGCCTGTGGCGGGTGGGTAGCGCCGCCGCACCCGAGCGCAACGGGCGCGTGTTCACCAGCAACCGCCGAACGCACGTGGCGTTCTCGCCGGATGGCAAGCTGCTGGCAATCGGCTCGGAGGGCGGCCGACTTGAACTGTGGAACGTCGCGGACGGCAGCCAGGCCGCGCGCATGACCGGCCTCACCGGAGACGTCGCTGGCGTGGGCTTCGCGCCCGACGGCAAGCGGCTGGTCAGCGTCGACGGCAACAAGGTCGTGGCGGTGTGGTCGGTCGACACCGGCACCGAGACCAAGCGCGTGACCTTGCCCTCATCGCCGAACAAATTCTCGCTCTCGCCGGCGCCTGCCCCGCAGCCGTTGTGGGCGGCGGTGGCTCTTTCTGACGGCTCGTTCGCCCTGGTCGACTGTGACAGCGCGGCCGCGACGCCGCGCACCTACGTCGTGTCGGCGACGGGATCCGCGACCGAAGCGGTCGCCTTCTCGCCCGACGGCGCGCTGCTGGCTGCTTCGAGCGGCGACGGCACCATCACCACCTGGACGGTGACGGGCGGCCAGGCCACCCGCATGGGCACGCCGATCGTCGTCGGCGACAGCGGCAAGACCCCCTACTCCATCGCCTTTCACCCCGACGGCCGCCACATCCTCGCCGGGGTCTTTGCCCGCGGCCTGGTGCTGGTGTCTTTGCAGACGCGGCTAATCCGCAGTGAGTTCTCGACCAGCTGGGGCACTCTATCGGTCGCGCTGTCGGCCGACGGACGCATGGCAGCCGGTGGCCAGCGCATCTGCGGCACCGTGTCCTACTGCCGGGATTGACCGTATCGCGCGCCCGGAGGGAAAAGCGCTGGGCCGCAGGCTTGGTACAAGTGGCACTTGGGAATCGACGTTCAAGTCTGGGGCGGAGTTGCCTCAACTTGGGCTTTGTTGATCGATCCGCAGGAAAGTGATCAATTTGCTCCGAGCACTGCTTTGAGCACCAGATGACCACTCTCGTGCAGTGCTTCGCCGACGCTCCCGGAGAAACCTACATGCGGTTCGACTGCGACCGTCTGATTCCGACCCATCCCTCGTTGCCACGTCTCTCGCTTCCGGGCCCGCACGAGGCCGGCGCAAAGGAATAGACAAGCGATAGTAGGGCGCCTTACGATGCGCCCGCACGAGATCTCTTGATTCCCTTCACTTCATCGCGGGAGGCAGTAGGTGACGAGGTTAGCGCTGGTGGTCCTGGGGCTCAGCCTGGTCGGCACGCTTGGCTGTGGCGGCGGCGACAAGAGTGATGCGGCGGACGCCGCCGCCGGCGCGGGTGGCAGCGCCGGCGTGGCAGGCACCGGCGGCGCGGCGGGCATGGCGGGCAGGGCCGGCACCGGCGGCACGGCGGGGAGCTCTGGCGGGGCGGCAGGCAGCGCTGTCGGGACGGGGGGCAACGCTGGCGGGGCGGCTGGCACAGCCGGCGGCGCGGGCGTGGATGGCGGCATTGCGGACGCGGCCAAGGACGCGCCCCCGACCGTCACAGACGTTGCCGCGGGCATGGATGGCGGCATCACCGACGCGGCCGGGGACGCGCTCCCGACGGTCCCAGACGTCGCGTCGAGCGCCATGGACGCGCCGACCTCCGCCTCGACGAAGATCACCAGCGCGGGTGGCACGCTGACCGCTGGGGGCGGCACGCTTACGATCCCGGCCGGCGCGCTCGGCGCGGACACCACCATCACGATGACGGCCTCGGCGCCCGCGGACACGCTGCCCGACAAGAGCTCGATCGTCGGCCAGGTGTACGATCTGGGGCCGAACGGCACGATGTTTACAAAAGCCGTGGCCCTGACCCTGCCGCTCGCCTTGGCGGCTCCGGCAGGCAAGGTAGCGGTCGTCTCATGGCTGGACGCGAAGACCAACACCTGGATGGATCTGAACACCACCATCAACGGCAGCACCGTCACCGGTCAGACCACGCATTTCACGCTGTTCGCGGCGCGCCACGTCGCATCGAATGGTGTCTCGGCGTGCGTGTGGGAAGGGGCCTGCGCGGGCAATCTGGTGGGCACCTGGGACATCACGGATGCGTGTGGCAAGAACGTCAACGGCATCTGCGGCCTGGCGGACACGGCCAGCTTCGTCGAGACCTTGACAGGCAGCTCGGCGACACTCGCCGTCATCGGAGACAAGTACACCCTCAGCGGCACGGTGGCCGTGCGCGCGCTGTACAGCGGGGCATGCATGACGAAGACGCTTCGGTCCATGTCCACCGATTGTTCCGACGTACCGCCGCTCTTGAAGCAATTTCTGATGGTCACGGCCACGTGCAAGGGCTCGGCGGCCGCCGGGTGCGACTGCACCTTCGCTCAGACCGTCGATGAGAAGGGGACCGTCAGCGGCAATCAGCTCGTGCGAGATACCAACCCGGTAGGCGAGACCAAGGTTTCCGAGGCGTGCGCCAAGGACACCACCATTCAAGTCCGGATGTCGACGACCAAGATGGAAGTGGGCGAGTGGCAGGTGTCGACGACCGTGATTTCCGGCAAAAAGAAGTAGCACGGCTGCCACGGCCGTCAACCACCAATCCGATCGGTTAGCTGCCTCGCCAAAGGGAAGGCCGCCTGCCTACGCACCATCCGGGATGTGACGGTCCGCTCGGATGGGCCTTCGCTGTGTACCCTTGTTTTCCGCCCCGGCGGTGTTTTCGGGCATCATCTGACGCCGATGATCGCCAACTTGACGGAAGCGACAAGGCCACTTGAAACATCGTGGCACCCCAAGGATTGGATGGGGATGACGCGCATGTCTTGCCTGATGGTGGTGGCTTCTGTCGTGGCGATGTCTCCGGCGTTCGCGGCCGAGAGGAAACCCAACGTCATCGTGCTGCTGGCCGATGACCTCGGTTACGGCGAACTGGGCGCGCAGGGCAACAAGGAGATCCCGACCCCGCACACGGACTCGCTGGCCCGGGACGGCATCCGGTTCACCAACGGGTACGTGGCGGCCACCTACTGCAGCCCTTCGCGCGCGGGCCTGATGACCGGCCGCTACCCGACGCGCTTTGGGCACGAGTTCAACGGGCGCGGGCCGATCTTCGGGCTGCCGCTGTCGGAAAAGACGATGGCCGACCGGCTCAAGGCGCTGGGCTACGCAACGGCGGCGGTCGGCAAGTGGCACCTGGGGGACCAGCCGAACAATCGGCCTACGAAGCGCGGGTTCGACGAGTTCCTCGGGACCCTGGCGAACACCTCGTACTTCCACCCGCAGCAGTTCGTGGACTCGCGGCTATCCGAGGAGGTGCGCGAGGTGAAGGACCCGGCCTTCTACACCACCGACCAGTACGCGGATCGCGCCGTCGAGTTCATCGAGCACAATCGATCGAAGCCGTTCTTCCTGTACCTGCCGTTCAATGCGCAGCACGGGCCGCTGGAGGCGCTGCCGAAATACCTCGACCGCGTCAAGGGCATCACCGACGAGAAGCGCCGCATCTTCGCGGCGATGATGATCGCGATGGACGACGCCATCGGGCGGGTGCTGGCCAAGGTCAAGGAGATCGGCCAGGAGGACAACACGCTGGTCTGGTATTTCTCCGACAACGGCGGGCCCACGAAGTCGACCACCTCGACCAACGTCCCCTTGCGCGGCTACAAGATGACCACGCTGGAGGGGGGCACCCGCATCCCCTTCATGGTGCGCTGGAAAGGGAAGCTCCCCGCAGGTCAGGTCTACGCCAAACCGATCATCCAGATCGACATCCTGCCCACCACGCTGGCGGCCGTGGGCAGCAAGGTCGACCCGTCGTGGAAGCTCGACGGCGTGAACCTGCTCCCGTATCTGACCGGCAAGGAGAAAAGCAAGCCGCACGAGACCCTCTACTGGCGCTACGGCGACCAGTGGGCCATCCGCCAGGGCGACTGGAAGCTGGTGGTGTCGAGCATCGACGGCCCGACGCCGAAGCTGTTCAACCTGGCCAGGGACATCGGCGAGGCGGACGATCGCTCGGCAGCAGAGCCGGCGAAGGTCAAGCAGCTGACCGAGGCATGGAAAGCCTGGAGTGCCGAGCAGAAAGACTGCCCCTGGCGCGAGGGAGGAGCCCCACCGAAGAAAGGGGCGTAGCGGTCATGGTCGTGAGCATGGGACGCTCGTGCCCTGAGCGGCCACGGATCGCGCGCGGCGCGGCCGGCTGACCCGCGCCGGTTGCCGTGACGTCGCGTCGTTCGCATACTTGCCGCCGATGCGCGTGGCGAGCACGGTTCTGGACAGGCGCTCGGGCGCGCCGCTTGAACCGACGGGGCATCATCTGCTGGTGATGGGTGCGAAGGTTTTCGCAACTCATCCTCTGCCGGCCAGCGGCGAGATCATGATCGGGCGTGGCACGTCCGTGCACGTGAAGCTGGACGATGTGCTGGCGTCGCGGCAACACGCGCGGCTGCGCGTCGCCGCGGCCGGTATCGACATCGAGGATCTGGGCAGCGCCAACGGCACCCGGTTGCGTGGCGAGCCTCTGCTTGCGAACCGGCCCGCGCGCGTGCTGCCTGGCGAGGCCATCGCCATCGGCACCACCATCTTGATGGTCCAGCCCGATCGGGCGCGGCCGGTGCCCGCGCGGCTATGCAGCCACGCGGAGTTCGAAGGTCGCGTCGAGTGGGAATGCGCGCGTGCCGAGGCGACCGGCGTGCCGTTCGCGGTGGCGCGCATCCATGTCGACGGTGAGCTGGCCGTCGCGGCTGTCACCGCCGCCGCCGCGCGGGTCCTGCGTCCGCTCGATGTACTGGCCGAATACGCGCCCGGCGAGTACGAACTGCTCCTGCCCGGGCTGGGACCCGACGCCTCGGCAGGCCTCATCGGTGCTCTCGGCGAGACGCTGGTTGCAGCCGGATCCCAGGTCCGCGTGGGCGTGGCCGTCTACCCGCGCGACGGGGCTCACGCCGGCGCGCTATGGGCCAGCGCCGGCGAGCGCGTGCGGACGGCGGTCGATCCCGACGCCGGGGCCGGCGCGGGCGACGTTGCCCCGGTGCTGGAACACGAGGCGATGCGGCGGGTGTACGGGCTCGCCGAGCGCGCGGCCGCGGGCAGCATCAACGTGCTCATCCTGGGCGAGACCGGAGTGGGCAAGGAGGTGCTCGCGCGCTTCGTGCATCGCACGTCGCCGCGCGCGGGCAAGGGCTTCGTTTCGGTCAACTGCGCGGCGCTGTCCGAGACATTGCTGGAAAGCGAGCTGTTTGGCCACGAGCGCGGCGCGTTCACCGGCGCCGCCCAGGCCAAGATCGGGCTCCTGGAAACCGCGCCCGGCGGCACCGTGTTTCTCGACGAGGTCGGCGAGTTGCCGCTTTCGTTGCAAGCGAAGCTTCTGCGCGTGATCGAAGCGCGCGAGCTGACCCGCGTCGGTGGCGTGCGCCCGCGCAAGATCGACGTGCGCTTCGTCGCCGCCACCAACCGCGACATCGAAGCCGACGTTGGTCGCGGCGCTTTCCGGCGCGATCTGTACTTTCGCTTGAACGGCATGACTCTGACCATTCCGCCACTGCGCGAGCGGCCGGTCGAGATCGCGCGTCTCGCCGGCGTGTTCGTGGCCGAGTTGTGCCGCGGCGAGGGCCGACGGTCGCGGCCGGCGATCGCGGATGAGGCCATGGCCGTGTTGTGCGCGCATTCCTGGCCCGGCAACGTGCGCGAGCTGCGCAACGTGATCGAACGTGCCTTGCTCCTGTGCGGCGCAGGCCCGATCACCGCCGCTCATCTGCCGACCGAGCGGCTGGCGCCCGCGGCGGTCTTCTCTGCCGCGCTCGCGCCCGTCGTCACCGTGCCGGCCGCGCGGCCCGCTGGCAAGCCGGCTCCCGATCGTGCGCATGTCCTGGCCACGCTCGCCGCTTGCGGCGGCAACCAGAGCCGCGCCGCCAAGCTGCTGGGCGTGTCGCGCAAGACGCTCATCGCGCGTCTCGAAAGCTACGGTGCCGCTCGTCCGCGCAAGATCGTGGCAAAGAACCCGTGAGCTCGACGGAAAAGACGCCGCGCCTCCCGGCCGACGTGCCGGCGCTGGCGGCCAGTGCGCCGGCCGCGATCGGCGGCGTCGGGGCCACGGCCGGCGATCGCTACGTCCTTGACCGCGAGCTCGACCACGGCGGCATGGGCCGCGTCTATGCTGGCCGCGATGTGCGCCTCGGCCGAACTGTCGCCATCAAGGTGCTGCTGGAACCGGACCCGCGTCTGGCGCGGCGGTTCGAGCGCGAGGCGCGGCTGGCGGCGCGCCTGCAGCACCCCGGCATCGTCACCGTCTACGACTCGGGCTTCTGGCCGACTGGCGAGCCGTTCCTGGTCATGCGCCAGGTGTTGGGCCGATCGCTCGCGCACGCCATCGCGGACGCCGAGACCCTGGCCGACCGCCTGGCTCTGTTGCCGCACGTGATCGCCGTGGCCGATGCGCTGGCCTACGTACACGATCAGCGCATTGTTCACCGCGACCTCAAGCCGGACAACGTGGTCCTGGGTGCGTTTGGTGAAACCGTCGTGGTCGATTGGGGCCTGGCCAAGGATCTAGGCGCCGACGACGATCCAGCGGATGCGTCGGCCGGCCTCACCGGGGTGGCATCACGCAGCGCCGGGGGCCTGACCCTGGATGGCGCCGTGGTCGGCACGCCCGCGTACATGCCGCCCGAGCAAGCGCGCGGTCTACCTGTCGACGTGCGCGCCGACGTCTACGCCCTGGGCGCGATCCTGCACCACTTGTTGGCGGGTGCGCCGCCACCCGGCGGTAGCGCCGAGACCGCCGTCAGCGACGGTGGCGCACATCCGAAGAACCCGCGCCAGATCGCGGCGCCGCTTTTGCGCCTGGCCCCGGGGGCGCCAGTCGATCTGCTTGCCATCGTCGCCAAGGCCATGGCCGCCGATCCGGCCGGACGCTACCCGTCGGCGTTCGAGCTGGCCGAAGACTTGAAGCGCTTCGCCACCGCTGAACTTATCGCCGCGCGCAGGTATTCGCCGCTGGAACGAGCCGCGCGTTTCCTGACCCGGCACCCGACGGCGGCCGTGCTGGCGGCGCTGGCGGCGCTGGCTCTGGTGACGGCTGGGCTGCTGGCGCGCTGAATCGATTCACATCGCCGGCGCAAAGATGAATGGGAAGGTCAGTTCGACCGCGCCGCCTGCCGGGGCGGGGAAGCGCCAGCGCGCGATGATGCTCTTCAGGCAGCTGACGACCTCGTCGTCGTGAAGCGTATCGTCGTCGACATCGACGGCTGACACCGTGCCGGCGGCGGTGATGGTGAAACGCAGCACCAGCTTGCCGCCCAGGGTCGGGCTGCGTTTGAGCGCGCGCTCGTAGCAGGCGCGAATCGCGCTGATGCGCGCCCTGATCTCGCGCGCCAGCAGCGACGGGTCGACGCGGCCCGAGCCATCTTCCACGGTGGGTGCATCGACGCGAATGATCGGTGGCCGGCGCTCGACGATGGCGCTGATCTCGGCCGGGCCGGCGATGCCGCCCACGCCCCGCAGGCCGTCGATGGTGACCAACTTGCCGCCGTTGGCCTTCCCAGGCGAGAGGCCACGCAGGGTGTCGGCGGCAGCGAGACTCACGCCGGACACGCCGCGAAAGGCTTCTTCCTGTGCGCGATCGACGTCGCCAGGCTTCAGCAGATCGGCCATCGGCGAGTCGCCGCCGAGTGCGGTCAGGTGCTTCAGCATGACGGAGTTGCGCACCTGTTCAAGCAGCACGCGGCGGCGTTCGTCGCTCGACACGGTGGGCTTGTCGGGCACGGATTTGCTGGCCGGTGCCCGCGCCGTCGTTGGCTTGGTCGGCGTCTTTGCATCGGCGTTCGCGACGGCGATCGGTCGTGGCGGCGGAACTTTAGGCAGCTTCAACATGCTGGTGATGAATCGGTCGGGCACGGTCTCGGGATCTGGCCGGCGTGGCCAGTCGATGCTGCGCAGGTACAGCACCATGGTCAGATGGCAGAGGAAACTGAAGATGCCGATGGCGGCGAACGGGCGATCGAGGCCGGTCATGAGACTTCCGCGCACCGAGACTGGCAGCCGTGGCTGTGGCGGCGCAGGCGGGCGCGCGAGGACCTGAAACAGAATCGTGACGTCGCCGGCCGTGATCTTGCCGCGCGCCCCGTCGGGTAGTGGCAGAAGCCGCGCCGCGCTGCCACCAGGCTGGCCGGCCGGCGCTGTGCTCATCCGATCGGCAACTGCCACGCGCGCGTCCATGTGCCGATCGAGGCGCAGGAACCGCTGACCGCCGTGCTGCTCGAACAGGCGCCAGCGCGCGGGCAGCCCGTCCGACGGCACGATGAATGTGCTGCGCGGCGACCAGCCGACGGTGATGTTGCGATGGGTGGGCAGCACCCGCTCCTCGACCAGGCGTCCGCCCTGCACGATGCCGAGGCGCAAGCAGTGGTGTCTAAGATCGGGTGCGGGCCGACGAGCAGCGGATGGGGTCATGCCCCCGCTCATTGCAGCCGCCGGACCAGCGGCTGAGCTCCGTGTTCGTGCGGGCTATCGCAGCGTCGCTCCTGAATCGGGTAACAGCCTGGGTACCCAGGTTGTCACCGTGGCAGCAAAACGCTTACTTGAGGCCGTACTTGTCGACCGGGTAGCTGCCGCCGGCGGTCGCCCCGATGGCACCTCGAAGCCGGAATTCTGGAACTTGTTTCCCGACGCGCGCGCCACCGATTTCGCCCGCTTTGTGGCGCTGGCGAAGAACGGCAAGCTGATGGCGCCATGGCGCGCCCCCGAAGGTCAGGATCGGCAGACCGCAGAGCGCGCCTACCAGAAGGCCGAGCTCGACCGCAGCCTGGCCTATTGCCGCTCGCTCGGCCTTGGCACACGCGCCTGAGGATCACCGCGCGCGGTGCGCGCAAGTTGCCCCCAAATTTCGATTCGACCGGGGTTCGGTCCCGAGCTGCGGCGCCGGGCTTGTGACCATTCTCGTGGCAAGTGGGACGTGGTGATCGCCTCGCTCCCGTGTGTTCAGGTCTGGACCGCCAACGAGGTGCGGCTGGCGGCGAACGGCTGACGCAGCAACCGCAGGCCTGTCACGATGATGAGGGCGTGGATGATCACCCAGACGAAGGGGGCCGGCGTCGTGTAGCCCCGGGCGACCTTGTAGATGTCGGCGAATATGCCGGCCACCTCCATGCACAGGGGCGCCAGCAGCAGTGCTCGTGCCCGATCGGCCTGGCGTGAGGCGAGCAGCAGCGCGACACCGACGGCGCCGAACTCCAGGCCCAGGGTCACCCACGTGTCGACCGCGAACCGGGCCAGCGGATCACCGCCGGCCGCGCGTTGCAGGGTTCCGGGCGGGCCTTCGGCTTCTATCGGGACGCGAAGCAGGGCGGCCAGCACGAACAGCGTCACATACAGACTACCGACCAGTCGCATCCACCACTTGAGGCCCCTCACGATGCCCTCCGTTCTGCCGCTGCGGACCGCTGGGCGGCGGCGGCCATGATCGGACCGAGGTTCTCCGGAGCAAAAAATTCCGGGGGCGAGATCGTTCCGGCGTTCAGGCGCGCGAAGCCATCCATCGCCTCCTGGTTCCCATGCACGGCACCGAGCACCTGCTGCATCTCCGGGGGTGGCGGCTGCAGCGTCGCCAGTTGACAGGTGAACTCGTACATCGGGAGCGACTTGCGGTCGCGGGTGCTCTGAAAATCGGCCATGGCCTCGTCGTAGGGCCGGGCACCGCTGAAGGACTGGTCCAGGGCCGCCGTGCACAGCTCGGCGTCGCGGAACGCGTCGCTGATCCCCTGGGCAGTGATGGCGTCTTTGTTGAAGCCCGCATCACCGACCAGGGCCCAGCCAGGTCCGTAGGGCTTGCGGAAGAAGTTCGGGAGAGCGGCCCCGGCGAACCGGGCCTCGCGCCTGGCCCCGCGCAGCCGCTCAGCGAAGGCGGGGACCAGGCCCATGACCTGAAGATAGTTCGCCTCTACGTCCTTCTTGTTGGCTTCGAACTCGGCGAATGGCCAGCCAGCCACGATCATGGTCAGGCCATCATGTGTCTCGACAGCCGCAAACCCCCGGTTGGGACGGATGTAGGTCTCGAAACGCCCGTTCATGGGGATGCCGCTCCAGTAGGTGTAGTAAGAGGCCAGAAGCGGAGGTTTCTGGTGGTACTGCTCCGGCCGCAGCGTCTCGGCAACCAGCGAATGCCGGCCGTCGGCGCCGATCACGACGGAAGCCAGTTCCGAGACCGTTTCGCCGCCCTTGCCGTGACCCTTGATACCGGTGACCCGGCCGTCCGCCACGACCACCTCCTGCACCGTGAACTCTTCGCGCACCTCCGCGCCGGCTTCGACTGCCCCGTCGACCAGCAACTTGTCCAGGACTGTCCGGCGCGGGCAAAACGCTACCGGTGACTCTGCCGTGCCCGGTGTGCCGGCGATGGTGAAGGGACCGAAGTCGAAAGCGTAGGTGTGCACGGGCGGGCAGCCGCTCGCCACCAGCCGGTCGACCAGGCCCCACCGTGCAAGCGCCGCGACGCCCAGCGGCTGGACCACGTGTGTTGACACCGTGTCGCTGGGAAAGCGCGCCCGGTCGACCAGCAGAACCCGGTACCCTTTGCGCGCGAGCAGCATCGCCGTAGGCGAGCCGGCACAGCGTGCTCCCACAATGATTGCGTCGTACCTCTTGGTCATCTTCTTGGTCCTTTCTCCGCCTGGTGACCAGAAAGTACGCGCAAGGCGCCGCCTCGATAAGCCGTCCTGTACGAAATGGATCCTTTCCTGCCAGGAAACAGTGGCAGGATGACGCCCCATGGACCTCTTGCAGAGCATGAAGGTGTTCACGAGGGTGGCTCAGCGATCGAGCTTTGCGGCCGCCGCGCGCGAGCTGCGGATGTCGCCGGGGGCCGTGACGAAAAATGTCGCCGCGCTTGAGGAACATCTGGGCGCTCGCCTCTTCGATCGGACCACCCGCCGCGTCGGGATGACCGAGGCCGGGCATCTCTACTTCGAGCGGTGCCAGGAGTGCCTGCAATCCGTCGAGGACGCCGATGCGTCGGTGACTGCCTTGTCCAAGGCTGCGCGTGGTGTCCTGCGCGTGACCGCCCCGGTGGACGTCGGGCCCACCCTGATGAACGAGGTCATCGTCGACTTCATGGCCAGGAATCCCGGGATCGTGGTCGACCTGCGCCTGTCCAACCGGACGCTCGACCTGGTGGAGGAGGGGATTGACGTCGCCGTGCGGGTCGCCCGAGCGTTGGATGGGCAGTATGTGGCGCGCCCTCTGGCGTTGAGCCGGATGGGAGTCTGGGGCGCGCCTGCCTACTTCCGCCGGTTCGGTCGGCCGCGCACACCAGCAGATCTGCAGCAGCATCGTAATCTGGTCTTCACCGCCGGACGGATGATGGACGAATGGGTCTTCGAGCGCGCAGGGCGGCAGCAGAAGGTGAAGCTGGACCCCATCATGATCAGCGACAACGGCGAGGTGCTGAGGCTCGCCGCTCGGCGCGGCCTTGGGCTGATGATTGCTCCCAGCTTGCTGACAGGAGCCGACTATGCCGCGGGCCTGGTAGAGCCGGTGCTGACCGAATGGTCACTGACCGCCTTTCGGGTGTTCGCCGTCTATCCACATCGGCGGTTCGTTTCGGCCAAGGTGAGGCTGTTCGTGGAGGCGCTGCGGGCGGCTTACGGGGATGGGACCTCCGATCCCTGGTGGCCGCAGGCCATACCGCTGGACCGGTCGATCAAGACCAAGAACCGGGAATCGCGCGTGTGACTGCTCGACGGCACATGCAGCCTGCGCCAACTCCGGGCCGTTGTCGCAGACGATGACGCTCGGCCGGCCTCGCGTCGCGAGCAGGCGCTTGAGGACGCGCACGGTGCGCGCACGCCCTACATCGTCGTCCTATCTTTGAATTGCCCTGGAACTTCGGACTGCGCTGGCCGCGCTTCTGTGTGAACATCGAGGCCGGTCATGATGCGAGGGCGTCCCGGGTTGCGTGTGGCCGCGGTCGCGGCGGTTTTCGTCTTCGCGGGCCTCCTCTCCAGTCATGCTGCGTGGGCCCAGAACGCTGTCATCACGGATCTGGCGGGGCCGAGTGACCTGCACGAAGAGGCCGGAGCCATCTCGCTGCTCGTGCGCTCGATGGTTCGACCGCTCGGGCAGTCGTTCGTGTCGCGGCGCGAGCTGGGGCTTGGCCTTGAGGCGTTGACCGGGTCGGCGAAGCGGGAGGATCTGTCGGTGGCGCCCGACCAGGCTTTCGCGCTGCTGCAGAAGCTGCAAGGTGATCGGCTATTTCACGGCGCCATCGCCCACAAGGGCCGGGCCATCGTGATGACTGGCGAGGTCGTCGGCGCTGATGGCAAGTCGCTCGGGCGTTTCACCACCCAGGCGGTGCCCGGCGACCTATCAGCGGTGGCCCGTCCGCTGGCCCGCTGGCTGGCGCCCCTGCTGCGGGCCAACGTCGCCGATGTTGCACCTACCTCGCTGGGCAAGCTGCGCCCGTTCGTGAGCGCGGCGTCAGCTCTGGCGGCGCGCGACCCAAAGGGCGCTGCGCGGGCGCTGGAACTTGCCAGCCGGGACACCGGCAGCCGCCTTAACGCCACCAAGGAAATCGGTCAGGCGGTGTGGCAGGACCTGACCATCACGCGCGAGCTGCGCATGCACGCGGCGCTGATGGTGGGTGAGCCCAAGGTCGCCGCCCAGCTGGCCGACGAGGAGCTGCGCAAGGATCTGGCGAGCGCCGTCGGCCACGCCACCAAGGCGCGGGCACTTATCGCGATGAACGATCTGACGGGTGCCGAACGCGAGGTCAACGCCATCGACCGCGCCGCCATCGCCGGCGCGGCGCCGGTGGTCGCCATTGCTCGTGCCGAGCTGTCGGTGCGGCGCAACGAGCCGCTGGCGACCCGGGATCAGGCGCTGGCGCCCGTGATGAACGCGCCGCCCGCGCAGGTCGAGCGCGTGCTTGGCTACGTGGCCGACACCCAGCCCAACACCTTCGGCCCCGCCGTCGAGGCTGCGTCGCTGGCTGCGGCCGAGCGGGTGGCCGGCGCGGAGCCCGGCCTCGCGTCGCTTATCGGCGTGCGAGCTGTGGCCGGCGACGTCGAGCCAGCCCGTGCCGTCGCGCTGGTGAAACCCGGAGATCTACGGGGCGAAGACATCGGCCTGATCGTCAAGAAGGTCGATGCGCTGGCGGCGGCCGGGAACAGCGCAGCCGCTGACCTCAGCCAGGACTTCAAGGATCGCGAATCGACCGCGCGTGAGATCCGACTCGGCCTGGTGTCCGACGCGGGCGGCGCGGCGTCGCCCGAACTGGTGCGTGCGCTGCGCACGGTGCTGGCGCGCTTTGAAGTCCTCGGCCGCGGCAATTTCGCGCGGGTGCTGGTCACGCCACTTGCCGGGGGCAGCCAGCCGCTGTACTCGCCGTTCGCGGTCAAGCCCAACGCAGTCCGGGTTGGCTTCGGCGCAGCGCTGTTCGGCCCGCCCTACAACCTGACCGTCGCTTCCCCTCCGGTCGGTGAAGCGCCCCTGACCGAGGCGACGCTGTCCGAGGAGCTGCTGGCCACGCGCGCGTCGGCCGTCGGTGCCGATCTGTGGCTGCTGTTCCACGCCCGTGCGTCGCTGGCCAACGTCGAGCTCGCGGTCATCCTGTTTGATGCTGCCGGCAAGAAGGCCTACCGCATCGACACGTCGGTTCAGGGCGAAAACCTGGGCGTGCTGCGGCCACACACTGGTCTCTTGCTGCCGCTCTTGTTGCTGCTGGCGGGCCTGATGTATGGCGCCCGGCGGCTGCTGACCGGAGCCGTGGTCGTGAAGCTGAACATGGATCCCGACGGCAGCGACGAGATGTTGTCGATCCTGATCAGCCGCTCGCCCGAGCCGCCCCAGATCGGCAACGCGAACCACTACCGCGAGAAACTGCGCCGGGCCGGCAGACGCACCGGTCGCCTGAGCGCGACGATGGCCGGACGCGAGACCAAGCTGACCGACATCCCGCCCGGAACGTGGTACGTGCATGTTCACGGTGTGTACAGCCGTAACCGCGAACTGAAGATCGCGCACGGCCGCGACTTCACGCGACAGGTGAGTGTCGTCCGCGGCAAGACCGTGTTCGTCAACCTGAGCCTGGTGCCGAACGAAGCCGAGTTTCACGTAACAGTGGCCGATCGCGGCGTCCCGCAGGTCGGCGCACGCATCTTCTGGGACAGCGAGATCGACAAGGCCGTGACGACCAACAGCGAGGGTCGCGCCCGCATCTACGTACCCAAGGGCGGGCACGTCATCTACATCGAGGCCGGCGGCATGCGCATCGAGCGCCCGCTCGAGGTTGCCAGCACACGCCTCCAGGAGATGTCGATCAACCTGGAATGGGAGCGCAAGATCGAGGACGTGTCGCGTGCGCTCGAGCAGCAGGGGGTGGCGCCAGAGGTCATGGTCACGACCGCACGCCGCGCGCCCAGCACGCCGGTCGTCAACACCACCCAGTCCTTCGTGGAGCCGCCACACGACGACGGCATCTACCTGAACCCGCGGGGCGAGACGCCGCCAGCGCCGGCTGCCAAGGTCAGCGCCACCTACCAGATGTCGACACCGGCAGCTTCGGCACCCGCCGCCGCACCCAGCGGCTTGGGGCCGTTGGCCGGGCTGCAACGCTACCAGCGCCAGGAAGAAATTGGTCGCGGCGCCTTGGGCGTGGTGTATCGCGGCCAAGATCTGCTTCTCGACCGCGAGGTCGCCATCAAGATCATCAGCCCGGAGATCCGCGACAACACCAAGGTCACAGCCAGATTCTTCCAGGAGGCCAAGGCGTTGGCGGCGCTCAACCACCCCAACATCGTCACCGTGTTCGATCAGGGCCAGGATGCGGGTGAGATCTACCTGGTGATGGAACTGGTCGATGGCGGCACGCTGGAATCGTTGCTGCAGCAGCACGACGGCAAGGTGCCGCTGCCTCAGGCGCTCGATATCCTGGATCAACTGTGCGCCGGCATCGGCTACGCGCACGGCAAGCGCATCATCCACCGCGACATCAAGCCAGCGAACATCTTCGTGACTTCGTCGGGGGTGGTGAAGATTGGCGACTTCGGCCTGGCGCGCGTGGTGCGCGAGGCACGCATTGCCAAGACCGCGATCCAGGGCACGCCGCTTTACATGTCGCCCGAGCAGATCCTGGGCACCGACATCGACTTCCGCTCCGACCTGTACTCGATCGGTTGCACAATCTACGAGCTACTGACCGGACGCCCGCCGTTCACCGAGGGCGAAGTCCTGTACCACCACCTGCACACAGCGCCGCCTCGCTTATCCGACCTGATCCGCGACGTGCCGCCCGAGATCGACAACCTGGGCCTCGATTGCCTGGCCAAAACCAAGGAAGCCCGCATCGACTCAGCCGAGCGCATCCGCGCGGTCATGCAGCCCTTGCGCGCGCGGCTCGGCGGCGGCCGCGGCACTCTGGGCCACCCGCAGGCTGGCGTGGTCGAGCGTATGTCGGGGAAGCGGAACGTACTGCGATAAGCGCGCCCTGCCCGACTACTTCTTCGGCTTCTTCTTCAGATCAACCAGCCAGGCCTCGATCTTCTTGTCGCGCTTGTCGAGTTCCACGCGCTGCTCCTGCAGCGCCTTCTCGTCGCCGGCGAAGGACGCCACGATGGCCGCGGGGTAGTCGTTGGCCAGCGCGTTCAACATCACGTCGTGGTCGGTGACGATGTTCGAGTTGCCGCCCTTGGCGTCGATGGCGACCAAGGTCTTGCCCTGGGCCACGATGGCCTTGTGCTGTGCGGCCTGCAGCTTCTCGATCTGTGCGGCGCCGTCCGGCTTGCCTTTCCACTTGGCCGCCGCTTCATCGAGCGCCTTGCGGGTCTTGCGTGTGAACGCAAACACCGCTGTGTGCTGCGGGATCTTGGTGCGGTCGTACTTGAGCAGCCGATCGGTCTCTTGCTGCGCCAGCTCGGACGCAACCTTGGCCTCCTCGGCCTTGCGCTTCTGAACGCGTTCCATCAGCGACAGCCCGTCGGTGGGTGCCGGCGGCAGCTTCAGGCGCGGCCGGGCGTCGACCGCTGGCGCTACTGGCGCTACGGGCGCGGGCGGCGGAGCCGGCGGCCGGGGCGGCGGCTCGTCCTTGCAGCCGGCGCTGCCGCCGGCGATCGCGAGCCCGACCAAGAAGACCATCGCGTGCTTGTGACTCCACCTCATGCGCGCACCTCGCCCGGCAAGATACTCCAGATGCGCTACGACGGGCCGCCTCATTCACCAGCGAGTCCCGACAGACGCGCGATGTAAACCGCCACGGCGACCCCACCCAGGACAGCCGAGGTGGCCGCCAGCGCGGGAGCGACCGCGGGCTGCACGAGGAACGCCGCCGTGGTCAGAAACTGCGCGATCGTGGTCGCCTTGCCAAGCGCGTTCGCGCTGTAGTCGTAGCGCACGCGACGCAAGCGCGGCACCGCCTTGTACACCGCCAGTGACGCCAGCTGCAGAAGCTCGCGACTGATCGTCAGCAGCAACCAGATCGCCGGCGGCCGGTGGGCCAGGTACAGGCCCACCATGACGGCGCCCATGAACAGCTTGTCGCACAGCGGATCGAGCCAATCGCCCCGATGCGGCCGCGCGTCGCCCGCGCCCCGCTGCCGGCGCGCCACCCAGCCGTCGAGGACATCAGACAGGCCGGCGGCAGCCAGCACCACCAGAGCCGCGATGGGACGGGCGGCGAGTACCACGAAAACCCCGCCCAGGGGAATCCGCGTCAGCGTCAGAAAGTCAGCCAGCGGCACGCGCCCATGGTGCCCGTCACCCAAGCGATTGCCAACCTTCCCGCGTCGCTATCGCGTGCCTCCTTTACGGCGACCCTATCCCCTGGTCGGTGGCGCATAGACTTCTCCTCTTGCCTTGGCTTCCTCAGCGCGTTTTTTATGTACCCGCTTGTACATCCATGAAGTCAAGAGTGGCGTTAGGATCGCAGTAATGATTACCGATGCAGTTACTTGAATTGTCGCAATCGGAGCAATAGCGGCATATTTTGGATCTGCGAGTGCAACCGCATTGGGAGTACCGGCCGCATTACCAGCGGTACTTGACGCAGCTGCACCCGCAATGCCTGAACCGCCGAGAAGCTTGTCTGTAATAATACAAACGAACCCGGTAATAACAATAACCCCCACACCCAGTAGTATCCCCTGGAAACCGCCGTCAATCACCTTCGTCAGATTTATACCCTGGCCAAGCGCAAAGCCTAGAAAAGGAATGATCAGGGGTTCGTGTTCGCCGAAAAACTTGCGAATATCTTGATCGAGATTGCCAATGATCGCTCCGAGTGCAATCGGAAGAATCACAGAAAGCATCACCAACCAGGGTATATTTGCCAGACCCGCGCCAACCAAAATAAGCATGGTCAGGAATGGCCCGGTCTCAATACTTTGCGGCACATAGGTACCCGCATCGTCCTTATCCCCCATGGTGCTAGTTAGCGCCAAAAACATTCCGCCGTTTGTGTCGTTCATCGCAGTCAAGATCGCGAGGGTGCTGATTCCCCAAAGATCGGCATGAAAGAAGCGAGCGACAAGTAGCGATATGAGTGTTGCTATGCCCACCTTCGCAAAGAGGATGCCGAAGCCACGCTTCAGCATTGCTGGGGCAGCCTTCAGTGTCATCTTTGTGCCTATGACAAAAAGATACATACCCAGGATTGTAGGAAAGCCGACGTTGGTCAGCGCCTGAGTAAACCCACCTATCTTCAGCAGGTTGGGATTTATGGTATTCAGCACCATCCCGAGGAAGAGAGGCACGACCATCAAAGCACCTGGGACTCTGTTGAATGTCTTGGCGATTTTCATTTGTGTTCCTCAGTGTCGTGTCTTCAGGGCGATTTTTCGGCCCAGCGCCCGTCGCCGCCCGTCGCATCGATGCCCGATAACTTGTCTCCTGTCAACCTCGCGATCATCGGCGTCAGATGGTGCCCGAAAACGCGGCCGTCAGGGCCCTCTCCTTTGGACTTCCACTCCGTGAATGGCCTCGCATTCCATCTACACTTCCGGACGACGGGTGGGTCGTGTGTAGCCTTGGCCTCAAGACGTGTCCAGAAATGGACCCGTCTTGAACATTTGAAAAGGGGCGGGCCGCAGCCCGCCCCTCGTCCGCGAAGTGAATGTGCGGACCTCACGCCATCTGCGGCCGAGCCCTTGGCTCGGCCACTGAAGACCTGCCTCGTTCTCGGCCCGAAGCTGCGCGTTCTCCGCCACCAACTTGGTGACCTGCGCGTGGAGTGCCTTGACCACCGTGCGCACGTCGCCAGCTCGCTCTCGAGCTTCGCAACCCGCCGATCGCGGTCGTCCCACACCAATGGTAGATCACATTCAAATTTCCTTGTCGATCCCCTATCTTGCACGTCGTTCCAAGTGATCGATTTGATCCAGGAATTATTTGTTAATCCACAGGCTCGGCAATCCCTACCCCGTGAACGCTTACATCCAAACAACCTGTCCGATCAGGGCAATTTCGGCGAGTGACATTGATTCCGAACTCACCCCTGTGCTGGTGATGGGATATCGTCACGGGGCCGAGCAGCCGCGAGCGTCGTCAATTTCGCGTCGAACCCCGGCTTCGCCCTCTGCCCGTGCGACACCGCCAGGACCCACTGGCCGAAGGTTGTGGGCGGCGCGAGGGAGCCGAACGAACCGGCGGGTCTGGCTGCCCCCACTTGCTTCGTAGCAACGTTTCTCGCAGTATGGCGGCCGCCGATGTCAGCCCCCACCGGTGCTCCAAGGAAGACGCCGCTTTTCGACGCCCACAAACAACTTGGCGCCAAGGTCATCGACTTTGGCGGATGGCTCATGCCGGTGAACTACCCGGCCGGCATCCTGGAAGAACACCGAGCCACGCGCCAGGCGGTGGGCGTGTTCGACGTCTCGCACATGGGCGAGATCCACTTCCGCGGATCACGCGCCGCAGAGGCCGTGCAGCGCCTGGTGACCAACGATGTCAGCAAGCTCGCCGACGGCCGAGCGATGTACACGGTCGCGTGCAACCCACGGGGCGGCATCGTCGACGATCTCATCGTGTACCGCGTGCAAGCCGACCATTTCCTGATCGTGGTCAACGCCGCCAACATCGCCAAGGACCGGGGACATTTTCACGATAGCGTCGGCTCCTGGTGCGACATCCAAGACGCCTCCGATGACACCGCGCTGATCTCGTTCCAGGGACCGAAAGCCGAGGCCGCGTTGCAGGCGCTGACACCCGCAGTGCTCGCAGCACTGAAGCCCTTCCAGTTCCTAGCCGACACGCAGGTCGTCGGCCGGCCGGCGTGGATCGCGCGCACCGGCTACACGGGCGAGGACGGCTTCGAGATCTTCTGCGCGACCGCCGACGCTGTCCCGTTGTGGACCGCACTGGTCGATGTGGCTGGCTCCGTCGGGGGGTTGCCGGTCGGCCTGGGCGCGCGCGACACCCTGCGGCTGGAGGCGCGCCTGTCGCTCTACGGCAATGATCTCGACGACGACACCACGCCGCTCGAGGCCGGCCTCGGCTGGGTGGTCAAGTTCGATGCCGGTGACTTCATCGGCAAGGACGCCCTCCTGGCGCAGAGGCGCGACGGCCTCATCCGCAAGCTGGCCGGTTTCGTCATGATCGAGCGCGGCATCCCGCGCCACGGCTACGCCATCCTGGAACAGCTACCCGCCGGTGCCGACGGCAAGGTAGGCCAGGTGACCTCGGGCACCGTCGGCCCCACCGTGGGCAAGAACATAGGGCTTGGCTACGTCCCGACCACGCTCGCCCCACCGGGCACCCGCTTCTATGTCGACTGCCGCGGCAAGCCGGCTTTGGCCGAAGTGGTGAAAGGCCCCTTCTACAAGCGAGATGCAACGGCTATAAACCCGCCATGAGCGAGCGAAAAACATGAGTGACGACAACTTCCCGGGCGACCTGCTCTACACCGAAGACCACGAGTGGGCCCGCATCGAGGGCAACCTCGCCACCATCGGTGTCACCCAGTTCGCGGTCGAGCAACTTGGCGACGTCACGCAGGTCGACCTGCCCAAGGAGGGCGAGTTGCTCAAGCTGCGTGACGCCTTCGGCACCGTCGAGTCGGTCAAGGCGGTCTCCGACCTGTTCGCGCCCCTGTCAGGCAAAGTCGTCAAGGTCAACTCGCCGCTGACCGACTCGCCCGAGTACGTCAGCGAGGATCCGTACGACGGTGGCTGGATGATCCAGATCGAAATGTCGACGCCTGACGAGGCCAAGAAGCTCATGGACGCCACGGCCTACGAGGCGTTCCTCAAAGACCAAGAGACCTAGGCGGCGCTCGCGCTGCCCGGACCGGGAGTTCACCGTTGCCCGTCGATCTTTCGCCGACTGACCTGTTCGTCCGCCGCCATATTGGCCCGTCTGACGACGACATCGCCCGGATGCTGCACGTCCTCGGCGTCGCGTCGCTGGACGAGCTTGCCGCCCAGACCGTGCCGGCGTCCATCCGGCTTGCGGGCACGCTCGATCTGGCGCCCGGCAAGACCGAGCACGAGCTCTTGCAAGAAGCTTGGGCCCTGGCGTCGAAGAACCGGGTGGTGAAGTCCTTCATCGGCATGGGCTATTCCGACTGCATCACGCCGCCGGTCATCCTGCGCAACATCCTGGAGAACCCAGGCTGGTACACCGCGTACACGCCCTACCAGGCAGAGATCTCGCAGGGCAGGCTGGAGGCGCTGCTCAATTTCCAGACCATGATCATCGATCTGACCGGGCTGCCGGTTGCCGGCGCGTCGCTGCTGGACGAAGGCACCGCCGCCGCCGAGGCCATGCAGATGCTGGCCGGCGTACACGACGATGAGCATGCGCATGTGTTTTTCGTCTCGGAGCTGTGTCACCCGCAGACCATCGCGGTGGTGCAGGCACGCGCCCTGCCGCGCGGCATCGAGGTGGTCGTCGGCGATCACCAGACCTTCGTCTTCAACAAGGCTGTGTTCGGAGCGCTGGTCCAGTACCCCGCCACTGACGGCACCCTGTGCGACTACCGCGAGTTTTGCCAGCGTGCCCACACGGCGGGTGCCCGGGTGGCGGTGGCGGCGGATCTACTGTCACTGGCCGTGCTGACACCGCCGGGCGAGTTCGGCGCCGACATCGCGCTCGGTAGTGCGCAGCGCTTCGGCGTGCCGATGGGCTTCGGCGGGCCCCACGCAGCCTTCTTCGCCACCCGCAGCGAGTACACCCGCAAGATGCCGGGCCGCCTCATCGGCGTGTCGCAGGACGCGCGCGGCAAGACCGCCTTTCGCATGGCGCTGCAGACCCGCGAGCAACACATCCGGCGCGAGAAGGCGACCAGCAACATCTGCACCGCGCAGGTGCTGCTGGCGGTGATGGCCGGCATGTACGGCGTGTACCATGGGCCCGATGGCTTGCGCGCCATCGCCACGCGCGTGGCCGGCCTGGCCGCGGTGCTTGCGCGCGGCCTCTTGCGCCTGGGCGTGAAGGTCAAGGCCGAGCCGCTGTTTGACACCGTCCGTGTCGACGAAGCCCCGGCGAAGATTGCCACGTGGCTTGCGGCCGCCGAGAGCCGCGGCATGAACTTCCGCCCGCTCGCACCGGGTGCGCTGTGCATCAGCGTCGACGAGACCACATCCGCCGAAGATGTGGCCGCGATCCTGGCGATTTTCTCGGACGGCTCGGCTGCCGGGAAAGCCGATGTCGCGGCGCTGGCCCGTGACACCACTGTCGGCTGGCCAGCGCCGTTCCAGCGCCACACAGCCTACCTCGCGCATCCGGTGTTCAACCGCCACCACTCCGAGACCGAGATGCTGCGCTACATGCGCCGGCTGGAGGCAAAGGATCTGTCGCTCACGCACGCGATGATCCCGCTTGGATCGTGCACGATGAAGCTGAACGCCACCGCCGAGATGATCCCGGTGACCTGGCCCGAATGGGGCCGCCTGCACCCGTTCGCGCCCGCGTCCCAGACCGAGGGCTACCAGATCATCTTCCGGCAACTGGAAGGAATGCTGGCGACCATCACGGGATTTTCCGGCGTGTCGCTGCAACCAAACGCCGGCTCGCAGGGTGAACTCGCGGGCCTGCTGGTCATCCGCGCCTATCACGCCAGCCGCGGCCAGGGCCACCGCAACGTGTGCCTGATCCCGTCGTCGGCCCACGGCACCAACCCCGCGTCCGCGATCATGGCAGGCTACCGCGTGGTCGTGGTCGCTTGCGACTCGCAGGGCAACGTCGACGTCGCCGATCTGGACGCCAAGGTCGCCGAGCACGCCGCACAGCTTGCCGCCCTGATGATCACGTATCCGTCGACCCACGGCGTGTTCGAGGAGGACATCAAGCGCGTGTGCGCCGCGGTCCACGAGCGCGGCGGTCAGGTCTACATGGACGGCGCCAATCTGAACGCGCAGGTCGGCCTGTGCCGCCCGGCGGACATGGGCGCCGACGTTTGCCACATCAACCTGCACAAGACATTCTGCATCCCGCACGGGGGCGGCGGCCCGGGCATGGGCCCGATCGCTTGTGCCGCGCACCTGGCGAAGTTCCTGCCCGGCCATCCTGTGGTCAAGACCGGAGGTAGCGAAGCGATTGGCCCCATCTCGGCGGCGCCGTGGGGGAGCGCCAGCATTTTGCTGATCTCGTGGGCGTACATCCAGATGATGGGCAGCGACGGAGCCGCGCACGCGACCAAGGTCGCCATCTTGAACGCCAATTACGTCGCCGCCCGCCTGGGCGACCACTTCCCGGTGTTCTATCAAGGCAAGCGCGGCCGCGTCGCTCACGAGGGCATCTTCGATCTGCGCCACTTCAAGAAATCCGCCGGCATCGAGGTGCAGGACGTGGCCAAGCGGCTGATGGACTACGGCTTCCACGCACCCACGATGTCGTTTCCGATCCCGGGCACTCTGATGGTCGAGCCGACGGAAAGCGAGTCGCTGGCCGAGCTCGATCGTTTCTGTGACGCCATGATCGCGATCCGCGGCGAGATCGCCGAGATCGAAGCGGGCCTGCAACCGCGCGACAACAACGTGCTCACCAACGCGCCCCACACCGCCGACACACTGCTCGCCGATAGCTGGCAGCGGCCCTACCCGCGCGAGAAGGCCGCCTACCCACTGCCCTGGCTGCGCGGCAACAAGTACTGGCCGCCGGTCAGCCGCATCGACAACGTCCACGGCGATCGCCACTTCGTGTGCGCGTGTCCGCCCATCGACAGCTACACCTGACGGCGCCGAACCAGGTGTCGAGCACTCACCTCACCTTCGACTCGCGGCAGGCGCATCGTGCCCACCTGGTGGCGCACGCCGCTCTGCCACGTGGTTTTCGCGTCGGCACCACGCGCTTCTCGTTCATCCCAGCCGAGGCGCCGAAGCCGGCGAACATGACCCTCACGCTCATCGCGCTTCACCGCCCTACGACCGCCTTCGGCGCGGTTTTCACTCGCAACGCCTTCCCGGGTGCGCCCGTGATCATCGGCCGCCAGCGCCTGCACGAAGCGACGCTCGCCGCCGTCATCATCAACAACAAGATCTCGAACGTCTGCGCCCCGGACGGCGTCGCGAACGCCGAACGCGTCTGCGCCGCCGTGGCCCAGCAACTCGGATGCAAGGCGGCCGAAGTGCTGCCCAGCTCGACCGGCGTCATTGGTTGGCGCCAGCCGATCGAGTCCATGCTGGCCGCGCTGCCCGACGCGGTTGCCGGGCTATCGGCGGAATCCGCGCTGCCCGCGGCTGAAGGCATCATGACCACGGACCTGTATCCCAAGGTGCGCGCGGTTTCCGTCGCCGGCGGACGCATCGTCGGCATCGCCAAGGGCGCCGGCATGATCGAGCCTGACATGGCCACGATGCTGGTCTACCTGCTCACCGATCTGGTCGTGCCACGCGACCATCTGCGTGCGATGCTCGCGCGCGTCGCCGATGCCACCTTCAACCGCATCAGCGTCGACGGCGACACCAGCACCTCGGACACGGTGGCGATGCTGTCGTCCGGCTTGCAGCCCTGCCCCGACCTGGGCGCGTTCGAGTTTGCACTCAGCCAGCTGTGTGGCGATCTTGCCGAGGATGTCGTGCGCAACGGCGAGGGCGTCCGCCACGTCATCCGCGCCACCGTCCGCGGCGCCCCCGACGAGGCACTGGCGCGTGGCGCCGCGAGAGCCATCGTGAATTCGCCGCTGTTCAAGTCCGCCATCGCTGGCAACGATCCCAACGTCGGGCGCCTGGTTGCCGCCGTCGGCAAGTACCTGGGCGCCCGGGCCACCGGCCTCGATCTGTCGCGCACGCGCATCCTGCTTGGTGGCCGGGTGATCCTCGACGGCGGCATCTTCCGCCTCGACCACGCCACCGAGGACGCGCTCGTGGCCTACCTCGCGTCGACTGAGCTCTACGCCAGCGTTCCTGGCGCCGATGGCACGTTCAAACCACCGATCGATTACCCCCCGCACGAACGCGCCGTAGAACTCGTGGTCGATCTCGGCGTCGGCGCCGCCGAGTCAACCGTCGTGGGCGCCGATCTCACCCACGAATACGTCAGCGAGAACGCCGACTACCGCAGTTGATCCGCCAGGCGCTCGTGCGCCCGCGTGTAGGATCGCCCCCAGGCTACATGGAGTTGTAGCGGAAGATCTTCATGCGCGGCGAGCTGCCGAGCTCGAAGAAGAAGCCGAAGCGGAAGTTGATCATCCCGTTGGCCGCCTCTTGCAATTGCTTGGGCGGGTTCGGAAACGGCTGTGCTTCCTTGAACGCCTCGATGGCCTCATCGTCGAGGAACTCGATGCCCGAGGGCATCTCCAGCGCCACGTTAGCAAGCGACCCGTCGGGCTTGAGCTGCACCCGCACCAGCGTGTAACGATCCTTGTTGCCGTAGATGGCCCCGGTTGGATCGCGCCGCCGATACGCGTCGGCCGGCTGCCAGTGCTCGCGCACCTGTTGCTTCACCCGATTGAAGAACGAGGCGTACTTCCATTTCTTCGAGTTGAGCGCCGTCTCGTCACCCTCGTCGATGTCCTTGAGGTAGTCCTGCGTACCGCTGCCAATGGCGCGCGCGATCTGCTGCTGCGAAGGCTGCAGTGCGGGTGCCGGCGCCTGCGACGCCTGCGGGGCCGGGGCCACGCGTGGTGACGGCGGTGCCCCCCCGCCGCCGGGCAGCCTCGGCACGAACTGGCCGACCTGCCCAAGTTCCCCGCCGGTCTCGGACGGCGCTGCTAGTTGCTCGCCACTGACACCCGATCCGCCCTGCTGTCCGGGCGTGCCCGGGCTATCAGGACCGGGCGGCCGCCCCGGTGCACCCGGGGTACGCATGGCCAAAAGCTGCGGGGCCGGCTTGCTCTGGCTCCTTTTCTGCGAGGGCGTCGTGGGTGCCGCGGCCTGCGTCGGCGGCGCCGGTGGCGCCGGCTTCATGTTCTGTTCGTCTTCACCGGTCTTGTCACCCTGCCGCGCACGCTGGTCGAACTTGCCGTACTTCTTCTTTTCCTGCTCGACGCTCGAGTCGTGTTCGGCGGCAAACTTCGCATTCTCGGGCCGCTTCTCCTCGCGTGGCTTCGGCAGCTCAACCACCTGTCCCGGCGCCTCCTTGGCCTCGACTTCTTTCTTGATCTGCTCCTCCTCCGCCTTTTCTTTCTCCCGCTCCAGCTCGGCCACAATCTTGCGCGAAGTCTCATCGTCCAGCGTGGTCAGCTCAACCGTGTCTAGTGACTCGGCGGCTCGCCGCGCGATCTCGGCCGCCAGGTCCGCGTCGCGCGGCGCACGGAAATACACCACCACTCCGATAACCAGCAGCCCCTCCAGGTGCAGCAGGGTCGCCAGCAAGAACCACCGCCAGAGGTTCTGGCCGCGTTGTCTCCCGGATTGCTGCGCCGGCGCCATGCTACTCACCCGCGAAAAGTATTCTACGCTCTTCTCCCGCTTGCAAACGCCCCAGCGTTTTTGGGCGTGCACCGCCTATCAGTCGCTTCTCACGACCGGGTTCTCGAACGGGATGCGCATGGAGACACTCAGGGGTCGCGCCATGGTCGGAAACGGGATCGCGCGCTGGATGGCCGCCACCGCCTCGAGGTCGAATTCTTCGAAACCGGCCGACTTCAGGACCTGGACGGCGCCACCT
The DNA here is from genome assembly GCA_031431215.1 of Myxococcales bacterium. Lineage (GTDB taxonomy): Bacteria > Myxococcota_A > Polyangia > Fen-1088 > Fen-1088 > JANPCZ01. Next base: position 146 of record JANPCZ010000078.1, on the reverse strand, counting down.
AGCCGTCCGTCGGCGCGAACCAGGAACCGCACGATGGTCTCGCCCTGTTCCAGCATGATCAGGAGCTTGCGCGGGAAAATCATCACTTTGGCGACGCGGCGGCGGATCTCCTGCACGTGGCGCTGGTACTCGCGCTCGGCCGCGCT